>NZ_JBEZKB010000011.1:0-229450 GCF_040651475.1 Streptomyces sp. NPDC048442 | reverse complement strand
CGCGGCGTCGTCGCCGGCCGGGGGCCCCCACTTCGCTGTGTACGGGGCTGCCCACCTGGTCGGAGCCCGGCCGTGACCGGACAGTAGAGTTTCGGCTGCGTCGTCCCCGAGCACCGAGGTACCGTCCGTGACCCCCGCAGCACCCGCACCACCCGCCCCGCCTGCGGTGACCGTCATAGGCATCGGCGCCGACGGATGGCCGGGACTGCCCGAAGCGGCACGCTCCGCCCTCCTCGGCGCACAGGTCGTGATCGGCGGCGTACGTCAGCTGGAGTTGCTGCCGCCGTCCTGCACGGGCAAGCGCGTCCCGTGGCCCTCACCGCTGCGGCCCGCCGTGCCCGGCCTGCTGGCCGCCCACCGGGGGAGCCGGATCGCCGTACTGGCCAGCGGCGACCCGATGTTCTACGGCATCGGCCGCGCACTCGCGGAAACCCTCGGCCCCGACGCCCTGCACGTACTGCCGCACCCGTCCTCCGTGTCGTACGCCTGCGCCCGCATCGGCTGGCCGCTGGAGGACACCGAGGTCGTCACCCTGGTCGGCCGCCCCACGGCCCGCCTCGCCGCTGCCCTGCACGACGGGCGCCGGGTGCTGGTCCTGAGCGCGGGCGCGGACACGCCCGCCGAGGTGGCGGCCCTGCTGCGGGACCGGGGCTTCGGCCCGAGCCGGCTGCGGGTGCTCGAACAGCTCGGCAGCGAGGAGGAGAGCTGCACCGAAGGCACTGCCGACACCTGGGCGCACCCGCCCGGCGACGCACTCAACGTCGTCGCCGTCGACTGTGCCCGCGCCCCCGGAGCGCTCCGCCTGGGAGCAGTGCCGGGACTGCCCGACGAGGCGTACGAGAACGACGGACAGCTCACCAAGCGCCACATCCGCGCCGCCACCCTCGCCACCCTCGCCCCCGCCCCCGGCGAACTCCTGTGGGACATCGGCGGCGGCTCGGGATCCATCGCGATCGAATGGCTGCGCACCCACCCGTCCTGCCGTGCGATCACCGTGGAACGCGACCCGGTACGGGCACAGCGCATCGCCCGCAACGCCGACCGGCTCGGCGTGCCCGCCCTGCGCGTCGTCACCGGCCGCGCCCCCGCCTCCCTGGCCGGACTGCCCGCACCGGACGCCGTGTTCATCGGCGGCGGACTCACCGCCCCCGGCCTCCTCGACGCCTGCTGGGACGCGCTGCCCGACGGCGGCAGGCTCGTCGCCAACACGGTCACGCTGGAGTCCGAGGCCCTCCTCGCCACCTGGCACCGCCGCCACGGCGGCGGCCTCGTACGGCTCGCGGTCGCCCACGCCGTGCCCGTCGGCGGCTTCACCGGGTGGCGCCAGGGCATGCCGGTCACCCAGTGGTCCGTCACCAAGAACCCCACCGCCCCCCTCGCAGCGACAGCCTCAGGAGACAACGCATGACCGTGTACTTCATCGGCGCAGGCCCCGGCGCGGCCGACCTGATCACGGTGCGCGGTGCACGCACCCTCGCCGCCTGCGGAGTCTGCCTGTACGCGGGCAGCCTGGTGCCTCGCGAACTGCTCGCCGAATGCCCGCACGACGCCCGCCTGGTCGACACCGCGCAGCTCGACATCGAGCAGATCACCGCCGAGCTGACCGGCGCCCACGCGGCCGGACACGACGTGGCCCGGCTGCACTCCGGCGACCCCTCGGTGTTCAGCGCCGTCAACGAGCAGATGCGCCGCCTCGACGAGGCGGGAGTGCCGTACGAGGTGATTCCCGGAGTGCCCGCCTTCGCCGCCGCGGCAGCCGCCCTCAAGAGGGAGCTGACGGTGCCCACCGTCGGCCAGACCGTCATCCTCACCCGCATCGCCCAGCGCGCCACCGCCATGCCCGAGGGCGAGGACCTGGCGACCCTGGGCCGCAGCGGCGCCCTGATGGTGCTGCACCTGGCCGCCCAGTACGTGGACAGGGTCGTCGAGGAGCTGGTGCCGCACTACGGGGCGGACTGTCCTGCGGCCGTCGTCGCCTACGCGTCCCGCCCCGACGAGATCGTGCTGCGCGGCACGCTGGACGACATTGCGGCCCAGGTGAAGGCGGCGGGGGTGCTGCGCACCGCCGTGATCATGGTCGGGCGGACGCTCGGGGCGGAGCAGTTCCACGACAGCCACCTGTACTCGCCGGCGCGTGAGCGGCACGGCTGCTGAATCGACGGGGGTCAGGGCGGGGGCAGGCCGCAGTGTGGGGCCGCCCCCTTGCCCGCCCTTCCCCAGGAGGCTAGGGAGGCTAGCGGGGTAAGGGGCAGTCTTTTAGGGGCGCGGGGAACTGCGCGACCAGCCACGACGCTCCCGCACGACGACCACCCGCCCCGGACGGCAACTCCCCGCCGCTCTCAGAGAACGTCGCTGCGCCCCACGACCGTGCCCGCCCGGTTGATGCAGATGACGTCGACCGCGACCGGCGCCCCGCGCAGTACCGACAGCGCCTCGTCCCGGGCCGCGACCGCCACCAGGTCGCCGAGCGGAATCCCGCGCGCCTGGCACAGCTGAAGCGCCGCGAGCCCCGTGTTGGCGGCCGCGATCTCCGCCGCCAGGGCCTCGTCCGCACCGCCCCGGCGGGCCAGCTCGGCCAGGAACCCCTTGTCCACCTGCGAGCGCGCCGAGTGCAGGTCCAGGTGGCCCGCGGCGAGCTTCGACAGCTTGGCGAAACCGCCGCAGACCGTCAGCCGGTCCACCGGATGGCGCCGTACGTACTTGAGCACGGCGCCCGCGAAGTCCCCCATGTCGAGCAGCGCGATCTCGGGCAGCCCGTACTCCGCCACCACCGTCTTCTCCGACGTCGACCCCGTGCAGCCCGCCACATGCGTGTGCCCGGCCGCCCGCGCCACGTCCACCCCGCGCCGGATCGAGTCGATCCACGCCGAGCAGGAGTACGGGACCACCACGCCGGTCGTGCCGAGGATGGAGAGGCCGCCCAGGATGCCCAGGCGCGGGTTCCAGGTGGAGCGGGCGATCTCCTCGCCGTGGTCCACCGACAGCGTCACCTCGACGTTGCCGGTGCCCCCGTGCTCGGCCGCGACCCGTGCGACGTGGTCGCGGATCATCTGACGGGGCACCGGGTTGACGGCCGGCTCGCCCACCTCAAGAGGCAGCCCCGGCAGCGTCACCGTGCCCACGCCGGGGCCCGCCCGGAAGACGACGCCCGAGCCCGGCGGCAGCCGGCGTACCGTCGCGCGTACCAGGGCGCCGTGCGTCACGTCGGGGTCGTCGCCCGCGTCCTTGACCACGCCCGCCATGGCCCGCTCGCCGTCCAGTTCCTCCACGGCGAGCGCGAAGGCGGGCGTCTGGCCGCGCGGCAGAGTGATCGTCACCGGGTCGGGAAAGTCCCCGGACAGCAGGGCCGTGTACGCGGCGGTGGTGGCCGCCGTCGCACAGGCACCGGTCGTCCAGCCGGACCGCAGACCGGTGTGCTTGAGTTGGGCGGTGCGCCCGCCCTGCGCCTCACCAGAGGTGGCGCCGCCCTCGTTCTTCTCGCTCATGTCACTCATGGATGGACCCGATGCACATACTCGTCCTCGGCGGCACGACGGAGGCCCGCCGTCTCGCCGAGCTCCTGGTGGACGCGCTGCCCGCCACCGCGAGGGTGACCAGCTCGCTCGCCGGACGCGTGAACAGCCCGAAGCTGCCGCCCGGCCAGGTGCGCGTCGGAGGTTTCGGCGGAGCCGAAGGCCTGGCCGCATGGCTGCGTACCCACCAGGTGGACGCGCTCATCGACGCCACCCATCCTTTCGCCGGAACGATCAGTTTCCACGCGGCCGCCGCGACCGCTGCGGCCCATGTTCCCCTGCTGGCGCTCCGCCGGCCCGGCTGGGCGGCGGGCGAAGGGGACCACTGGCACCCGGTCGGCTCACTGGCCGAAGCCGCACAGGTGCTGCCCGCACTGGGCGAGCGGGTCTTCCTGACCACCGGACGCATGGGCCTCGCAGCCTTCGCAGGCCTGGACGCACAGTGGTTCCTGATGCGGTCCGTGGACGCCCCCGACGTCCCGCACCCGGCGCGCATGGAGGTGCTGCTGGACCGCGGCCCCTTCACCCTCGACGGCGATCGGGACCTGATCCGCCGCCACCGCATAGAGGTGCTCGTGACGAAGGACAGCGGCGGCGACGCGACCGCCCCCAAGCTGACCGCCGCCCGCGAGGCCGGGATCCCGGTGGTCGTGGTGCGCCGGCCGCCGGTGCCCGCGGGCGTACCGGTGGCCGACACCCCCGAGGCGGCCGTCACCTGGCTCATCAGTGGTGACAGCCACCTCAAGAGGTGACGGTTCAGGCCTCCGGGTAGCGGCGCGGGGTCCACACGATCTGGCTCCCGTCGCCGCGCCGCACCCACTGCGTCTGCGAGGACCCGACGAGCAGGATGGTCCGCATGTCGACCTCCTCAGGCACGAGATCGCCGAGCCGCACGGTGCGTACGCTCTCCTCAGGACCGCCGACGTCCCGGCCGAGTACCACCGGGGTGTCCGGCGAACGGTGCTCCAGGAGCACGGCCTTGGCCTTGCCGACCTGCCAGGTGCGGCTGCGTGAACCGGGGTTGTACAGCGCGAGCACCAGGTCCGCCGACGCGGCGGCCCGCAGCCGCTGCGCGACGACCTCCCACGGCTTCAGCCGGTCCGAGAGCGAGATCGTCGCGTAGTCGTGGCCCAGCGGCGCACCCGCCTTCGCGGCGGCGGCGTTGGCCGCCGTCACCCCCGGCAGCACCCGTACGGGCACGTCCGCGTACTCGTCCTGCGAGGCGACCTCCAGGACGGCGGTCGCCATGGCGAACACGCCCGGGTCACCGCCCGACACCACGGCCACCCGCCGCCCGCGCCGCGCCAGGTCGAGGGCGAACTCGGCGCGCTCCGACTCCACCTTGTTGTCGGAGCCGTGCCGGACTTGCCCCGGCCGCACCGGCACCCGCGCCAGGTACGTCGTGTACCCGACCAGGTCGTCGGCCGCGGCCAGCGCACCACGCGTCTGAGGCGTCAGCCACAGCGGCCCGGCGGGCCCGGTGCCGACCACGACGACCTCACCGGTACCTGAGCGTTCCACCGGCGGCGAGGTGTGCGCGGATCCGATCCGGCTGGGCAGCACCGCCACCGCGAAGTACGGCACCGAGTCGGCGTCCACGTCGGCCAGTTCACCGGTACGTTCCCCGGCCATGGTCGCGCGCTCCACGTAGCGGGCCTCGGCCAGCCGCCCCGACGCCTCGAAGGCACCGCGCACGGCGGGGAACGTACGCCCCAGCTTCATCACCACCGCGGAGTCGGTCGCCGCCAGCCGCGCCGTCAGCTCCTCCTGAGGCAGCGTGCCGGGCAGGATCGTCAGCACCTCCTCGCCCTCGACGAGCGGGGTGCCGAGCCGGGCAGCGGCGGCGCTCACCGAGGTGACCCCGGGGATCACCTCGGTGGGGAAACGGTCCGCGAGCCGCTTGTGCATGTGCATGTACGAGCCGTAGAAGAGCGGGTCGCCCTCCGCGAGCACGGCGACGGTGCGCCCCGCGTCGAGGTGCACGGCGAGCCGGGCCGCCGCCTCCTCGTAGAACTCCTCCAGCGCGCCCCGGTAACCGCCCGGGTGGTCCGTCGTCTCCGTCGTGACGGGATAGACCAGCGCCTCCTCGACGTGGTCCGCACGGATGTGCTTCGCCGCGATGGACCGCGCTATCGACCGCCCGTGCCGGGCGCTGTGGTACGCGATCACATCGGCCTCGGCGATGATCTCCACCGCGCGTACGGTCATCAGGGAGGGGTCGCCGGGGCCGAGCCCGACTCCGTACAACCGCCCCCTGCTCTGCTCGCTCACGCTCACTCTTCCTCGCTGGCGATCGCGTTGAGCGCGGCGGCGGCCATGGCGCTGCCGCCCCGCCTGCCGCGCACGATCAGGTGCTCAAGACCGGACCCGTGCACAGCGAGGGCGTCCTTGGACTCCGCCGCGCCCACGAAACCGACCGGGACGCCGATGACGGCCGCCGGGCGCGGGGCGCCCGCCTCGATCATTTCGAGCAGTCGGAACAGCGAAGTCGGCGCGTTGCCGACGGCGACGACGGAGCCTTCGAGACGGTCGCGCCACAGCTCCATCGCGGCGGCGCTGCGGGTCGTGCCGAGCTCCTTCGCGAGGGCGGGCACCGAGGGGTCGGACAGCGTGCACAGCACGTCGTTGTCCGCGGGCAGCCGCTTGCGGGTGACGCCGCTGGCGACCATCTGCACGTCGCACAGGATGGGCGCACCGGCCCGCAGCGCGGCCCTGGCGTCGGCCACCACGTTCGGGCTGAACACGAGGTCCTGCACGAGGTCGACCATGCCGCAGGCGTGGATCATACGGACCGCGACCTGGCTGACGTCGGCGGGCAGGCCCGCCAGGTCCGCCTCGGCGCGGATCGTGGCGAAGGACTGGCGGTAGATCGCCGGTCCGTCCTTCTCGTACTGATGCACTGTGCTGTCGCTCTCTTCTGCGGATGCGGATGCGGATGCGGATGCGGTTACGGATTGCGGATACGGACGTGATGGATCGGAAGGGTGGTGCAGGCGGTGCAGCGGTGTCAGTCCCGCGTCCCGCGAGCGGCCGCCACCGTGGCGGACAACGCGTGCGAACCTCCGGGAACGAGGACCGGCTCGTCGCGGATACTGCCCCTTACGACGGCGACCTCGTGGCCCTCGGCTGTGGCGACCACGTCGACCCGGTCACCGTGCGGATGCCCGCACCGGCGCGCACACCCGGACCAGTAGACAGGAAGCGCCCCGACAGGTCCCACAGCGGCCCCCGCCAGGGCCCGTACGTCGGAGAGGGACTTCGCACAGCCGGGCCGGCCGATGCAGGCGCCGACACCGGTCCAGGGCGAGTCCGCCCCGATGACCAGACCGGCTTCGCCCAGCGCGTGCAGCGCACCGGCGGCCCGTTCCGGGGCGACCCCGGGCACGACGACGCCGCGCCACGGGGTCAGCCGCAGCGTCCCGTCACCGTGCTGCCCGGCGGTGTCCGCCAGCAGCCGCCACTGTGCCGCGGTGATACGCCCGAGGGGCACGCCCACGGACAGGGCCGCGGTGGCACGCCCCGCCCCGGTCACGATGCCGGGCCCGGGAGCCGCCGCCGCACGGGGCCGTGGGGGGCTCGGAGCGAGCTCCGCGCCGACACCGGCCGACCGCAGCGCCCGTACCACCTCCATGAGGAGCGCGTCGGCGCCGTCGGGCAGATCGGCCACCCGCCAGGTGCCCGCGTCCGGCGCACTGTCGAGGAACGTTTCGGCGGCGACCAGCGCGGCCCGCGCCGCCTGTCCGTACGGGACGAGCACCGCCTCCCGCGCCGTACCCATGCGCAGCAGCGCCCGGTCGCCGTCGTGAGCCGGGAGTTCCCCGTCGCCGCCTTGCGCCGGCAGCCTGTCGCCGCCCCGCGCCAGCAGCGTCACGTCGCCGCCCAGTGCGTCCACGTCGCCGCGGCCGTCGTCGAGAGCGAACAGGAACCGCCCCGACAGCGCCGCCGCCCGGTCGCTCCCGCACAGCAGCCCGTCGAGCTCCGACAGCCACGGACCGACGTCGGCCCGCCCCAAGTTGTCGAGTCCCGACAGGGGAGAGGCCACGATGTTCCGTACCCGCTCGTGCCGTTCGGAGGGCAGCAGCCCCGATCCGCCCAGCACCCGGGCCAGTTCGCCGCCGCAGTCCGCCGTCAGGGCGCGCAGCTGCACATTGCCGCGGGAAGTGAGGTGAATGTCACCATCGCCCCACCGCCCGGCCAACTCACCGAGCGCATCGGCCTGTCCCGCGGCCAGCACGCCACCGGGCACGCGCACCCGCGCCAGCGCCCCGTCGTCCGCGCGGTGCAGCCGCAGGGACCCCGGGCACGCGTCACCACGGGTCCTGGCAGAGCTCTCTCCCGCGGGCAGCGGCGAAATGGCAGGTGGGGACATGGCGGCGAGCATACCGACCCGCACCCGGCCGCCGTTCGACAACCGGGTGCCGCCGCCTTGACCCGGGGCCCTAATATGCCTGGTGGCGGGCCTTCGGGCCCGTTGTCGCCACCGAAGGCGACAGAGGAGGAAGCCCGGTGCGATTCCGGCGCGGTCCCGCCACTGTGAGTCCGGCCCACCGGCCGGACGAGTCAGGAACTCCTTTCCCCAAGCTCCCGGCTCCGGCCGGGCGGGGGAATCCATCGACGATCACCGCCCGGGGCGTGGACACCCCGAGGAAGGCCCGACGCCGCATGATCCTGCTCCTGTCGACGTCCGACACCGACCTGCTCAGTGCCCGTTCCTCGGACGGCCCGGTCAGCTACCGCTACGCCAACCCCTCCCGGCTCCCGCTGTCCGACCTCCCCGAGCTCCTCGACGGCACCGACCTCGTCGTCGTGCGCCTCCTCGGCGGTGTCCGCGCCTGGCAGGACGGCCTCGACCAGGTCCTCGCCACCGGCCGCCCCGTCGTCGTCCTCACCGGTGAACAGGCCCCGGACGCCCAGCTGATGGCAGCCTCCACCGTCCCCGTCGGCATCGCCGCCGAGGCCCACGCCTACCTGGCGCACGGCGGCCCCGCCAACCTGGAGCAGCTCGCCCGGTTCCTCTCCGACACCGTCCTGCTCACCGGCCACGGCTTCGAGTCGCCCGCACCCGCACCCTCATGGGGGCCGCTGGAGCGCACGGCCCGCGAGGTCGAGGGACCGACCGTCGCGGTCCTCTACTACCGCGCCCACCACATGAGCGGCAACACCGCCTTCATCGACGCCCTGTGCGGCGAGATCGAGGCCGCCGGAGCCCGGCCGCTGCCGCTGTACGTCGCCTCGCTGCGCACCCCCGAGCCCGAACTCATCGACGCACTGAGGGCCGCCGACGCCATCGTCACCACCGTCCTCGCCGCGGGCGGCACCCGCCCCGCCGAGGCATCGGCCGGCGGCGACGACGAGTCCTGGGACGCGGGCGCCCTCACCGGCCTCGACATCCCCATCCTCCAGGCGCTCTGCCTGACCAGTTCGCGCAGCGACTGGGAGGACAACGACGAGGGCGTCTCGCCGCTCGACGCGGCCAGCCAGATCGCCGTCCCCGAGTTCGACGGCCGCCTGATCACCGTCCCGTTCTCCTTCAAGGAGATCGACGAGGACGGCCTGCCCGCGTACGTCGCCGACACCGAGCGCGCCGCCCGCGTCGCCGGAATCGCCGTACGCCACGCACGACTTCGGCACATCCCCAACGCCGACAAGCGCATCGCCCTCGTCCTCTCCGCGTACCCGACGAAGCACTCCCGGATCGGCAACGCGGTCGGCCTCGACACCCCCGCCAGCGCCATCGCCCTGCTCCGCCGCCTCAAGGAGGAGGGCTACGACTTCGGTACCAAGGAGATCCCCGGCCTCGTCTCCGGCGACGGCGACGAACTGATCTACGCGCTCATCGAGGCCGGCGGCCACGACCAGGAATGGCTCACCGAGGAGCAGCTGGCCCGCAACCCGGTCCGCATCCCGGCCGCCGACTACCGGCGCTGGTTCGCGACCCTGCCCGCCGAGCTCCGCGACTCCGTCGACCAGCACTGGGGCCAGGCACCCGGCGAGATGTTCGTCGACCGCTCCGCCAACCCGGAGGGCGACATCGTGCTGGCCGCCCTGCGGTTCGGCAACCTGCTCATCCTCATCCAGCCGCCGCGCGGCTTCGGCGAGAACCCGATCGCGATCTACCACGACCCCGATCTGCCGCCGTCCCACCACTACCTGGCCGCCTACCGCTGGATCGCCGCGTCCGCCGCCGACAACGGCTTCGGCGCCGACGCGATGATCCACCTCGGCAAGCACGGCAACCTGGAGTGGCTGCCCGGCAAGAACGCCGGACTCTCCGCCGCCTGCGGCCCCGACGCCGCCCTCGGCGACATCCCCCTCATCTACCCGTTCCTGGTCAACGACCCGGGCGAGGGCACCCAGGCCAAGCGCCGCGTGCACGCCACCCTCGTCGACCACCTGGTGCCGCCGATGGCCCGCGCCGACAGCTACGGCGACATCGCCCGCCTGGAACAACTCCTCGACGAGCACGCCCAGATCGCGTCCATGGACCCGGCGAAGCTGCCCGCGATCCGCGCCCAGATCTGGACGCTCATCCAGGCCGCGAAGCTCGACCACGACCTGGGGCTGCAGGACCGCCCCGAGGACGAGGGCTTCGACGAGTTCATCATGCATCTCGACGGCTGGCTCTGCGAGATCAAGGACGTCCAGATCCGCGACGGCCTGCACGTACTCGGCGGCGCCCCCGCCGGAGCCGCCCGCGTCAACCTGGTCCTGGCGATCCTGCGCGCCCGCCAGATCTGGGGCGGCACCGCGTCCCTGCCCGGCCTGCGCGAGGCCCTCGGCCTCGACGAGTCCGCCGCGCGGCGCACCGCCGCCGACGAGATCGAGGAGCAGGCCAGGACCCTCGTACAGGCGATGGAGGACGCCGACTGGGACCCGTCCGCAGTCGCCGGCGTCGCTGCCGGCCAGCCGCAGTCGGTCGCCGACATCCTCGACTTCGCCGCCCGCGAGGTCGTCCCGCGCCTGGCCGCCACCACCGACGAACTCACCCACGCCGTCCACGCGTTGAACGGCGGCTTCGTCCCGGCAGGCCCCTCGGGATCCCCGCTCCGCGGCCTCGTCAACGTCCTGCCGACCGGCCGCAACTTCTACTCCGTCGACCCCAAGGCCGTGCCCTCCAAGCTCGCCTGGGAGACCGGCCAGGCCCTCGCCGACTCCCTCGTGGAGCGGTACAGGGCCGACAACGGCGAGTGGCCCACCTCCGTCGGCCTCTCCCTCTGGGGTACGAGCGCCATGCGCACGGCCGGCGACGACATCGCAGAAGCCTTCGCGCTCCTCGGCGTCCGCCCCGTCTGGGACGACGCCTCGCGCCGCGTCACCGGCCTCGAAGCGATCCCGACCGCCGAACTCGGCCGCCCCCGCATCGACGTCACCCTGCGCATCTCGGGCTTCTTCCGCGACGCGTTCCCGCACACCATCGGCCTCCTCGACGACGCGGTCCGCCTCGCCGCGTCCCTGGAGGAGCCCGACGACATCAACTACGTACGCGCCCACACCCAGGCCGACCTCGCCGAACACGGCGACGAACGCCGCGCCACCACCCGCATCTTCGGCTCCCGCCCCGGCACGTACGGCGCGGGCCTCCTCCAGCTGATCGACTCCCGCGACTGGCGCACCGACGCCGACCTCGCCGAGGTCTACACGGTCTGGGGCGGCTACGCCTACGGCCGCGAACTCGACGGCCGCCCGGCCCGCGAGGAGATGGAAACGGCGTACAAGCGCATCGAGGTCGCGGCCAAGAACACCGACACCCGCGAACACGACATCGCCGACTCGGACGACTACTTCCAGTACCACGGCGGCATGGTCGCCACCGTCCGCGCGCTCAAGGGCAAGGCTCCCCAGGCGTACATCGGCGACTCCACCCGCCCCGAGACGGTCCGTACCCGCACCCTCGTCGAGGAGACCTCCCGGGTCTTCCGCGCCCGCGTTGTCAACCCCAAGTGGATCGAGGCGATGCGCCGCCACGGCTACAAGGGCGCCTTCGAGCTCGCCGCCACCGTCGACTACCTCTTCGGGTACGACGCGACGACCGGCGTGGTCGCCGACTGGATGTACGACAAGCTCACCGAGACGTACGTCCTGGACCCGACCAACCGCGAGTTCCTCAAGGAAGCCAACCCCTGGGCGCTGCACGGCATCGCCGAGCGCCTTCTGGAGGCCGAGTCCCGCGGCATGTGGGCCAAGCCCGACCCGGCGATCCTGGACGCGCTGCGCAAGGCGTACCTGGAGACCGAGGGCGACCTGGAGGGCGAGGACTGAGCAGTACGCGGCAGGGACCGGGCATCCGGTCCCTGCCCCTGCCCCTGGGGCGCCCTACGTCTCGGCGCGTCGCAGTGAGGCAGGCGTACGCCCGGTGAAGTCCCGCGCGGTACGGGTGAGATGGGCCTGGTCGGCGAAGCCCGCGGTGGCCGCGGCCAGGGCGACGGTCGAGTCCGGCAGGCCTGCGACCGCGGTGCGGAGCCGGCCCCACCTGCGCAGGTGCGCAAGCCCGATGCCCACGTCCCGCCGGACCAGGGCGCGCAGCCGCGGGTCCGACAGGCCGACCTCGACGGCGACGGAGGCGAGGGGCGTGTCCGGATCGCGCCACGTACACAGGTGGACGGCGTGGGCGACCCTCGGATCGAGCGGGGACGGACGCCCCGCGAGTGCCCGCAGCTCGGCGTATCCGGCGGCCAGGTCCACGCAGGTGCCGGGGCCTTCGGAATCGGTGGTGCCGAGCGCGGCGAGCAGCCGGCGGACCTCGCCCGCATCGAGCCGTACCGGCCCCGGGCAGGAGGGCAGCAGCCAGGAGTCGACGAACAGGGCGACGTAGGGAGAGGTCGCCGCACAGGCGTGGGCCAGCCGGGGCGGAACGATCAGCCCGTGCGCCACCACCAAGGGCCTTCCCGGCCGGCGGAGTTGGGCGTGCCCGCCGATCGGCAGCACGGCCTTCCACGCGGGCAGCCGGTGCGGGGCCACCCGGAACGGGCGCGACTCGGCGAACACCGTCGCCCCGGGGCCGGAGGCGAAGACGGTGCGGCGATCGTTCTGTTCAAGAACCCAGGCGCGAGGTGAATGGATCATCGTGCCATGCACGCTATCGCTGCCGTCGCCCTGGCGGTCTTCCTGGTCGCCACGGGGGTCATGCACTTCCTGACTCCCGGCTACTTCCGCACGCTGATACCCGCACGGCTCGGCCAAAAACGGCTGCTCGTCGCCGTCAGCGGCGCGGCGGAGGTCGTCGTGGGCGCGCTGGTACTGGTTCCGGCCGGCAGACAGGCCGGTGGCTGGGCCGCCGCCACCCTGATCACCTGTTACCTCATCTCCCACCTGGACGCGCTGCGCCGGGCCCACCCGGCCCGACCCCGGCTGCTGGAACGGCCGGCCGGTGCGCTGGCCCGGCTGGCGGTGAACGTCCTGTACATCGCCTGGGCGGCAGCGGTGGCCGCATCCGCCTGACGTACGCGTTCCTGGGGGAGGCCCTTGCCGGGCTGTTGTAGCAGCGTACGGATCATGCCTGCTTCCTTGGTCCTCCGGTACGAATCTTCCGCCGCGGATCTCCTCTAGCTTCGATTGCATGCCTCTTGGAAGGAATCGAAGGTGACCGGAGATCTGCACAGCCGCGCGGTCGTTGCCGACACGCACAACGACCTGCTCATGGCGGTGGTGGAGCGGCCCCCGCACCGGTGGGCGGAGTTCTTCCGCGAGCGGTGGCTGCCGCAGCTGCTGGAGGGCGGGGTGAACATCCAGGTGCTGCCCGTCTTCGTGGACGACCAGTTCCGGCCGGAGGGCGCGCTGCGCCGCACCCTGCGGATGATCGAGTGCGCGCACGTCCTGGCAGAGGGCAACGCCGAGCACGTGCGGCTCTGTCTGGACGGCGACGACATCGACGCCGCTCTCGCGCAGGGCCGTATCGCGCTGGTGCTCGCGCTGGAGAGCGCACCGGGCGTCGACGCGGACGTGGAGCTGTTCCGTACGCTGCACCGGCTCGGCGTACGGGTCGCCTCGATCGCGCACTGGGGGCGCTCGCCGCTCGGCGACGGCAGCGGCGAGGACGCGACCGGCAGCAGGCTGACCGGCGCCGGTGTGCGGGCGTTGCGCGAACTGGAGCGCCTCGGCGTCATGTTCGACATATCCCATCTCGGGGCGGCCGGGGTGGCGCACGTGCTGGAGCTGGCGAGCCGCCCGCTGATCGCCTCGCACTCCGCGGCCCGCGCGCTGTGCGACCACCACCGCAACCTCACCGACGAGCAGATCCGGGGCGTGGCGGCGACCGGCGGTGTCGTCTGCGTCAACTTCGTACCGGACTTCCTGGCGGCCGACCGGGAGTCGCGGACCATCGAGCGGATCGCCGACCACATCGAGTACATCGCCGAACTGGTCGGCTTCGCACACGTGGGCATCGGCCCGGACTTCGTACGGGAGGTGCTGGAAGACGTCACGCCGCCGTGCTGCGACGGCTACGGCTACGACGGGGTGGCGATGGACCTTTCCCTTCCAGGAATGGACGGGCCCGCACAACTGCCCGCACTTACAGAGGTATTGGCCAAGCGCGGGCTCGCCGAGGACAGCATCCGCGCGGTACTCGGCGGCAACGTTCAGCGGGTCTTCCGCGCCGAGCTGGGCAGGGCCCGATGAGCGGGGCGGGGCAGGACGCGACGAGCGGGGCGGATCAGGGGCAGCGGCTCTCCGCGATGCTCGCGGACCTGGAGGAACTGGTCGTCTGCGAGTCCTTCTCGGCGGACCTCGACGCGGTCGCCCGCAGCGCGGATCTGGTGGCCGCGCAGGGCGCCCGGCACCTGGGGGCCGAACCGGAGCGCATCGTCGTCGACGGCGTCACGCACCTGCGGTGGACGTTCGGCGCCCCTCGGGTGCTGCTGCTCGGGCATCACGACACCGTGTGGCCGACGGGGTCGCTGGCCACCCACCCCTGGTCGGTGACCGACGGCGTGGCACGCGGGCCCGGCATCTTCGACATGAAGGCGGGGCTGGTGCAGATGTTCCACGCGCTGGCCTCACTGCCCTCGCTGGACGGGGTGTGCGTGCTGGTCACCGGGGACGAGGAAGTCGGCTCGGACACGTCGCGGGCCCTGATCGAGGAGACCGCCCGGAGCTGCGCGGCGACCTTCGTACTGGAGGCGTCCGCCGACGGCGGGGCGCTGAAGACGGGCCGCAAGGGCACCTCCGGCTACGAGTTGGTGGTGCACGGGAGGGCCGCCCACTCCGGGCTCGAACCGGAGAAGGGCGTCAACGCGGCGATCGAGGCCGCACACCTGACCCTCGCCCTGGACGAGGTGGCGGCGGACGTCAACGTCGACGCGGCCGAGGGCTGGTGCACCACGGTGACGCCGACGGTGGTGGCCGCAGGCTCGACCACCAACACGGTCCCGGCGACGGCGACGGTCAGCGTGGACGTCCGCGTGCCGACGCTCGCGGCCCAGGCGAAGGTCGACGTGGCGCTGCACGCACTGACGACCACCGTGCCGGGAGCACGCCTTGAGGTGCGGGGAGGCCCCAACAGGCCACCGCTGGAGGAGAGTGCGTCCGCAGACCTGTTCCGACGGGCGAGCGCCGTCGCCCAGCGGCAGGGCCTTTTGCCGCTGTCGTCGGCAGCGGTCGGCGGGGCGTCCGACGGGAACTTCACCGCCGGGCTCGGCTGCCCGACCCTGGACGGCCTGGGCGCCGTCGGCGGGGGAGCGCACGCCGACCATGAGCATGTGATCGTCGCCGAAATGCCGGTACGGGCGCGGCTGCTCGCCGCCCTGGTCGCCGAGGTCGCCGGGCACGCCGGGCACGCCGGGCACGCCGGGGTCGCCGGGGTCGCCGGGGTCGCCGGGGTCGCCAGGCACGCCGAGGCCGACGGGGTCGCCGAGGCCGACGGGGGCGTCCGATGAGCGCGCCGGAAGTGCGCGAGCTGCACGACCTGGCAGACCTGGAAGCCGTCGACGCGCTCTTCGAGCGGATCTGGGGCTCCGCGCCGGGCGCCTCGCCCGTGGGCGTCGAGCAGATGCGGGCCCTCTCGCACGCGGGCAACTACGTCGCCGGCGCCTACACGGACGGCGAGTTGACCGGCGCGTCGGTGGCCTTCTTCGCCGCCCCCGTCGGCCGGGTACTGCACTCGCACGTCACCGGCGCGCTGCCCGGCCACCGGGCGGGCCTCGCCCTCAAACTCCATCAGCGCGAGTGGGCTCTGGCCCGCGGTCTGTCCCGGATCACCTGGACGTACGACCCGCTGGTGCGCCGCAACGCCCACTTCAACCTGACCAAGCTCGGCGCGCGCCCGGTCGAGTACCTGCCGTGCTTCTACGGGGCGATGGACGACGCCATCAACGGCGGCGACGAGTCTGACCGGGCCCTCATCTCCTGGGAACTGGCCGCCCCCACCGCCTCGTTGCCCGTGCCCGCCGACGCGGTCACTGCCCTGGCCGTACGGGACGGACGTCCCGCCGTCGGCCGCCTCGACGGGCAGACCCTGCTGGTCGAGGTCCCGCCCGACATCGAAGGGCTGCGCCGCACCGACCCGGGGGCGGCCAAGGAATGGCGTCTCGCGATGCGCGAGGTGCTCGGCGGTCTGCTCGCCGAAGGCGCCCGCGTCACCGGCTTCCACGACCGCACCTGCTACGTCGTCACGCGTGACACGACCGCGTGACACGACCGCGTGACACGACCGCGTGACACCACTGCGTGACCCCCCACTCCCTTCCCTACGGAGCCTGCACCCCATGAAGATCACCGGAATCGAACTGCGCCGGATCGCGATGCCGCTGAAGGCACCGTTCCGTACCTCCTTCGGCGTGGAAACCGCACGAGACGTCCTCCTCGTACGCGTCGTCACCCCGGACGGCGAGGGCTGGGGCGAGTGCGTCGCGATGTCGGAGCCCCGCTACTGCTCCGAGTACGTCGACGGGGCCGCCGACGTCCTGCGCCGCTTCCTGATACCCGCGCTGCCCGAAGCGGCGGACGCCCACGCCGTCAAGCGGGCCCTGAAGCCCTTCAAGGGCCACAAGATGGCCAAGGCCGCCCTGGAGACGGCCGTACTGGACGCCCAACTCCGCGCCACCGGCCAGTCCTTCGGCGGCTACCTCGGCGCG
The DNA here is from genome assembly GCF_040651475.1 of Streptomyces sp. NPDC048442. Classification (NCBI taxonomy): domain Bacteria; kingdom Bacillati; phylum Actinomycetota; class Actinomycetes; order Kitasatosporales; family Streptomycetaceae; genus Streptomyces; species Streptomyces sp. NPDC048442. The sequence continues at coordinate 212,868 of NZ_JBEZKB010000011.1, read as the reverse complement.
GCACGCGACCGGGTCCCGTGCGGGGTGTCGGTCGGCATCATGGACTCGGTCCCCGAACTCCTCGACTCCGTCGGCGGGTTCGTCGACGAGGGCTACGTACGCATCAAGCTGAAGATCGAGCCGGGCTGGGACGTGGCCCCGGTGCGCGCCGTCCGCGAGCGCTTCGGCGACGACCTGCTCCTCCAGGTCGACGCCAACGCCGCGTACACCCTGGCCGACGCACGCCAGCTCTCCAAGCTGGACGCCTTCGACCTCCTGCTGATCGAGCAGCCGCTCGCCGACGACGACCTCGTCCAGCACGCGGCCCTCGCCCGCCAACTCCGTACGCCGGTCTGCCTGGACGAGTCGATCGAGTCCGTCGAGGACGCGGCGGCCGCCATCACGCTGGGCGCCGCCTCGGTCATCAACATCAAGCCCGGCCGGGTCGGCGGCTACCTGGAAGCCAAGGCCATCCACGACCTGTGCGTCGCCCACGGCGTCCCGGTGTGGTGCGGCGGCATGCTGGAAACCGGCCTCGGCCGCGCCGCCAACGTCGCCCTGGCCGCACTGCCCGGCTTCACCCTCCCCGGCGACACCTCCGGCTCCAGCCGCTACTTCGCCACCGACGTCACCGCCCCCTTCGAACTCACCGACGGACACCTCGACGTGCCCACCGGGCCGGGCCTGGGCGTGGAACCGGTCACCGGCTTCCTGGACGAAGTGACCACCTCCAGCGAGTGGATCAAGCTCTAGAACCCCGGACGTGCGGCACGGTGGCGACCGTCGACCCGGAGCCCGCAGGGCCGCCGTGGCGGCGGTGGGACGACGTGGGAGCGGACGCAAGCGGTGCGGTGACCTCGCCGGGGACACGCGCGGGGCCGTGGCCCTCCGCGACGGGCCTCAGGCCAGGCTGAGCCGCAGCATCAGCGCGAACCGCACCGACGGGTCCTGCAGGTCGACCTCCGCCACCTCGGCGACCCGTCGGATGCGGTAGCGGAACGTGTTCGGGTGGACGAACACGTGCGCCGACGCGGCCGGAATGTCCCCGAACGCGTCCAGCCACGCGCGCAGCGTCTCGACCAGGTGGGACCCGTGCCGGGCGTCGTACGCCGTCAGGCGGGAGACCGGGCCCGCCGGCTCGTCCCCGTGCACCGCCACCAGGTCGCGCAGCTCCAGCAGCAGCGAATCGATGTAGACATCGTCGATCGACGCGACCCGCCTGTGCGTACGACCGCTCAGCAGCACCCGCAGCGTACGGTCGGCGCTGGTCCGTGAACGCCCCAGCGCCGACGGTTCGCCGGCCACCGAGCCGATGCCGATGACCGCCCGCGCCCGCTGCCCCGCACGGTCCATGAAGTTGCCCGCGATCTGCGCCGCCCGCTCCCGCCCGGCCGCCGGATCGGCCGGGACGGGGACGATCGCGTACGCCACGTCACCCAGCAGCGCGAGCGCGGAACGCGGCTGCACCGCGTCGAGGTGAATGCCCAGGGCGCTGGTCAGCCGCTCCCGCTCGGCCGCGACCTGGGCGTGGTCGCCGCTCTGCCCGGACAGGCCCAGGGCCATCACCACCGTGGGTTCGCGCACCAGACCCAGCCGGTCGAGCGCGTCCGCCGCACCCGCGCCGCCCTCCAGGACGGTGCTCACCAGGTCGGCCCGCAGCCGGTTCTGCGCGTCGGCGCCCGCCCGGTGGCGCAGCAGATGCAGGGCGACCAGCTTCGCCGCGTCCTGGAACGCCTGCTCGCGGTCGGGCGTCAGCGGCTCCCGCACCGCCGCCCACACCGACCCGAGGAACTCGTCACCGGCCCGCACCGCGACGGCCACCCGGGGTATCGCGGCCTCGCCCTCGTCGACGGCGGCCGGAGCGATGTGCACAGGACGGTCACTGCGGTACAGCTCGCCGAACACCCCCCGGCCCTCCAGGATCCGCAGGTACCCGTCCGGCACCCTGCGCGCGAGGATGGTGGCCACCCGGGCCTGGTCGGCCTCGTCCTGCCGGCCCGAGAACGCGAGGATCCGCGAGCGGCGGTCCTCGATCGTGATGGGCGCGTCCAGCAGTGTCGCCACGGCGTTGGCCACCGCGAACAGGTCGCCCGACGGCACACCGCCCAGCGTCTGCACCCCCGCCTCCCCGACGTCCCCCTCGGTGAGCAACATCCGCAGAAGGGCGGTCAGTTGGGACCAGGAGGCACCCGGCGTGAGGGTGATCAGCGCCACCCCAGAAGCGGCCGAAGCCTCGGCGAGCGACTCGTCCCGCTCCACCGGCCCGCGCACCACGAGGGCGGCCGCGCCGTGGGCGCCCAGGTCGCGCAGGAGGCCGGCGATCTCCCGCAGCCCGTAGACGGCCACGCCCAGGACGATGGCGTGGGAGGGGTACGCGGCCTCGTCCCTTGGATCGTGAATGACCACGCCGCCGATGTCACCGGCCGGCTGTGGACGGCCGTGCACGAGATCCAGCAGGGTGGGGCCGAAGTCGTCGAGCACGCGGCCCAGACTCGTCCGGGGACTTGTCGGCATGTCACTGATCACCGCATCAGGGTAGGACGCGGGGGGTACCGCTTCCGTCCACAGATTTACGGACCATACTGGTCGGGCCCCCGTCTCCCACAGAACGACTCCATGGCCAAGAAGAGCACCTCCTCGACCACCGTCCCCGACACCGCATGGCTGGGGCGCGGGCGCCATCTCGGGCCCGAGCCCGAACAGGACGTCCGGCGCAACCTGATCGCCCTCAAGGCGGCCGGGGTGCTCGACGACTTCCTGGACCTCGACCCCGTCGAGGCGGCACGCTCCACCGCCCTGTACCCGCGGGACGAGTCCGCCGACCCCGGCCCTTCGGCCCGCCGCCTCTTCGAGGCCCGCTGGCGCGTGGCCGGCGACGTCACGGTGCGCGCGCAGCTGACCACGTACGATCCTGAGGGCCGCCGCAAGGACGGTGAGGGCGTCACCTGGGTCCTCGCCGCCGAGGCGGAGCGGATGTGGGACATGCACTGGGCCTCGCCCGTCACCATGTTCTGGCCCGACAGCGACCGGGTCGCCTGGGACCACGGCACGACGGTGCCGGACGTACGCCTGCGCAGGGCGAACCACCTGCCGAAGGACGACGACGAGCTGCGCAGACGGCTGCGCGACTGCACCAAGGAGAGCTGGTTCCTCCACGTCGTGGTGCACGAGGCGATGACACCGGACGCGCTGGGACAGCAGCCGGTCTCGGCGTTCCTGCCGCCGAGCCTGCGCCACCGGGTGGTCGAGCACCGGGCCACGCCGGAGCAGGCACAGATCGCCGACTTCGCGATGAAGCGGGAACTGAACGTACGGATGCCGCGCGGCGGCGCCGTCGTCCTGCCCACGGCGCCGCAGGCCACGGAGTACGACGCGGAGCACTTCGCGGTGCGCAACGTCTTCCTGGACGGCTCGGTGCCGACCGAACTCCTCGACCGGATCAAGGAGTTCGCCGCCCTGCCGAGGCTTCTTCCCGCCGAGGCCGAGAAGGCCCTGACCCGGCTGCGCCAGGGCTGGCACCTGCTCACCCCGGACGAGGAGCTGGCCCACGCCCGGGACATGGTCACCAAGTACGCCGAGGCGCTCGACGCGATGACGAACTCCCGCGACCTGTACCGGGAGGCGGCCGAGGCGGCGCACGCCGCGCTGGCCGAGGTGCCCGGCGGCGACGGTGTACCCAGGCAGCCCGCACCGGGGACGGCCAAGGTGGACGGCTCACCGCTGGGCGCGCTCACCAAGGCGTTCGGCCGCTTCCGGGGTCCGAACAAGTAGGGCGGCGTCCGCGACCGGGGTCCGAAGCCGGGGGTTCATGCGAGCCGGTCGCTGGAGAGCCGCTGAGGCAGCGTCATGTGCCCCTGCTCTCCCCGGAGTTGTCGTGCTGCCGCCTCAGATGGTCGACGAGGACCGATACATGGCTGCGCTCCGGGTCCTTGACGGCGGTGAGCAGGGTGACGGGGGAGGCGCCGGCCAGGACGAGCAGACGGTCGACCGCCGCCGCGTGCTCGGGCTCGGCCAGCTCCGCCAGGTAGCGGGCCCGGAAGCCCGCGAAGTCCAGCTCGTCGGAGTGGTAGGCGGTACGCAGGCCCTTCGAGGGCGTCACGTCCTTGAGCCACTCGTCCACCTCCGCCCGCTCCTTGGACAACCCGCGCGGCCACAGCCGGTCCACCAGGATCCGACGGCCGTCGGCGGGCTCGGGCGATTCGTAGACACGGCGTACACGGAATGCGGGCCCCGACGGCATGGTGTGCCTCCTCGAAATGCGGCAATACTCCCTGTCTGAACTGTATGTGCGAGCCGTGGCCGAGGCCCCTTGAGCGGAACCGGCCCGGGGAGAGGGCGTAGGGGCCGGCCGTCTCGACCCGCCGGACGTTCGCCGCGGACCAGCCACTTCGAGGCGCACAAGGCCCCAGGGCGTTGTGGCGCGAAGTCGACTCTTGACAACTGTTCATGCACCTGACAGCAGTGGCACTGCACCATTCCCACCAACGGCACACCCCGAAGGGACCTGTCAGCGCATGGACAAGCCTGAGAGCGCGGGAAACGACTACGACGTCGTCATCAGCGGCGCCAGCCTCGCCGGCAGCGCCGCGGCGATCCTGCTCGCTCGCCGCGGTGCCCGCGTCGCACTGCTGGAACGCCGCTCGGACCCCGAGGCGTACAAGGTGCTGTGCACCCACTCCCTCACGGCCTGCGCCTACCCGGTGCTGGACGAACTCGGCCTCGTCCCCGCCCTTGAGAAGGCGGGAGCGATCCGCAACACGGCCCGCTGGCACACCCGTTGGGGATGGATCGAGCCGAGGGCCGCGCCCGGGGGCCCCGAGCTGCCGTACGGGTTCAATGTCCGGCGCAGCACCCTCGACCCGTTGATCAGGTCCCGTGCGGCACAGACCCCCGGCGTCGACCTGCTCCTCGGCCACCAGGTGACCGGGCTGGTGCGGGAAGCCGGGCGGACCTCGGGGGTGCGCGCGACGACGCCGCAGGGCGAGCGCGAGATCCGGGCCCGCCTGGTGGTCGGCGCCGACGGCAAGGACTCGGCCGTGGCGAAGCTCGCCGGGGTGCCTGCCAGGCGGCACGAGAACGCGCGGTTCGGCTACCTCGCGCACTACCGCGACCTTCCGCTGCGCGGCGGGACGAGCCAGACCTGGTTCCGCGAACCCGACATGGCGTACGCGTTCCCGAACGACGACGGGGTGACGGTCCTGGCGGTGCTCCCGGACAAGAAGCGGCTGCCGGCCTTCCGGGAAGACCTGGAGGGAAGTTTCCTCGACTTCGTCCGCGCCCTGCCCGAGGCGCCGCCCGTCGACTCCGCCGAGCGCCTCACGAAGATCATCGGCACCGTCGACTACCCGCTGCACAGCCGCAGGCCGACCGCACCGGGCATCGCGCTCATCGGTGACGCCGCCCTGACCGCCGATCCCCTGTGGGGAGTGGGATGCGGGTGGGCGCTGCAGTCCGCGCAATGGCTGGCGGAGGCGGTCGCGGCGGCCGCAACCGGCCGGGGCGACCTCGACAAGTCGCTCGCGGTGTACGCGCGCAGACACGGGCGCCGCCTGCGCGGCCACCAGTACCTGGGTGCCGACTTCGCCAAGGCACGCCCGTTCAATCCCCTGGAGCGGCTGATGTTCTCGGCGGCGGCACGCGACGAAGCGGTGGCGCGGCACATGCACCTGTTCGCATCCCGCCTGATCGGCCCCCTGCGCTTCTTGAACCCCCTGGTGCTGGCCAGGGCCGCGGCCGTCAACATCAGGCACCGCCGGGCAGCCGCGCCGGGGGCCTGACCGGCCGCGCTCCCGCCCCCGCCCCCGCTCTGGCCGGTGGGGGGCGAAGCGTCATCTATGCTTCAAGGCGGTCGCGGGGCGGTGGTTCGTCGCCGTGTGCAGCAGTGACGGAACGGGCTGGTCCGACCGGTCGCGGAGGCGGACCCGCGCAGGGCCTCGGCCCGGACGGGGACCACATGGCGTTGATCATGAAGACCTCGGGGACCCGTGTGGCCGTCGGCAGGCGTCCCGGCGCTGTGGGGCGTCCAGCCCGTCCGGCCGCGTACAAGAAGATCCCCGGGGAGAAGCGAGGAATGTCAGTGATCTGCGTCGGAGGCATGATCGGCATCGGTAAGACGAGTGTCGCCGAACTGATCGCCAAGGAACTGGGCGGCGACGTCTTCTACGAGAGCGTGGAAGACAATCCGATCCTCCCGCTCTTCTACACGGCGAGCCCCGAGGAGATCCGGGAGAAGCGCTACCCCTTTCTGCTGCAGCTCTACTTCCTGCAGACCCGGTTCGCCTCGATCAAGGAGGCGTACAAGAAGGGCGACAGCGTCCTGGACCGGTCCATTTACGAGGACTGGTACTTCGCCAAGGTCAATCACGACCTCGGCCGGATCAGCTCCCTCGAAATGCGGGTGTACGAGGGGCTGCTCGACGAGATGATGCGCGAGATCGACGGCCTGCCGTACCGCAAGGCACCCGATCTCATGGTCTACCTCAAGGCCGACTTCGAGACCGTGCTGCACCGGATCGGCCTGCGGGGCCGTGATTTCGAGCAGGACGAGGGCCTCGTCGAGTACTACCGGACGCTGTGGTCCGGCTACGACGACTGGGTGCACAAGCACTACTCGGCCAGCGAAGTCCTCGTCGTCGACATGAGCAGCACGGACGTGGTGAACAACCCCCAGGACGCGGCCCGCGTGGTGCGGCAGGTCAAGGACGCCCTGGCGTAGGGCGTCGGTCCTGCCGCGTCGTTCCTCGCCAGGCCGAAGGCCGGGAGGGCCTGTTGCCGTGCCGCCCGGGTGCCCGAGTAGGGTCGGGGGCTGCGTGATGGCTGACGGCCGCACCCTGGCATTCCGGCCCTTGTGAGGGCATTTGTGTACGTGACCTTCCCGGCCCCACCCGGGAAGGGCGCAGGACATGCGCACGTGCGGAAACCTCCGTACGCGCCGGGCACCGGGATGCGGCTGAGACGTCTCACGGGCAGTACGGCGGACCCCCGGGTCCGTACCCCCCCACAGACAAAGAACCGCGCGTGCGCGGCCGCAGATCAGGAGCACCAGTGCAGGGCATCCCCCACATAGCCAGCACACCGCACGACGGGCGATCGTCGCCCGTACCCCCTGCCCGCAGCGAGCAGTACCCGGCGCAGCACACGGGGCGAGAGACGACACCGCGCATGCCGCACCGGGTGGCGGCGCCTCGGGTGAGCCCGCCGGGGCGGCGCCCCCGGGCCGCCGCGCCCCAACTCCCCGTATTCATCGACCAGTCGGGTTGGCGCAGGCGGACACTGCAAGGCATGGCGCTGGCCGTGGGCTGCGCCTGCCTCGGGTATCTCCTGTTCGTCGGCACGCTGATCAGCGGACTCCGGCAGCCCGTCGGCACCTACCCGCCGAGTCTGAACGGACCGGCGCCTTCCGGCCCGGACACCGGCACGTCGCCGCGCGGCCACGGCGCACCGGACCGGGCCGAGGCCGACCGGTCGCCGGCCAGGGACCTCGTGGACCGCGACCACCACCGCCCGCCCGGCAGATCCCTGCCGTCGGCCGGAGGCCCGAAGCAGTGAGCCGGCGGTCCACTGTCCGCCGCCCTCCGCGCGGACACTGGCTCGTCCTCCTGCTGGTCCTCCTGGTCGTCGCCGTCACTCTCCTCTTCGAGGGCTGGACGACCCACCAGGTCGACGCCGCCCGCAACAAGCCGCTGTGCACCCGGCCGATCCCGCGTGAGGCGGACGACGGGAAGCCGCTGCTGCGGTTCGGCCCGCAGGGGGTCGCCACGGCGGCCATGCCGCCCGGCACTGTCGCGCTCACCTTCGACGGCGGGCCCGACCCGCAGTGGACGCCGCGCCTGCTCGACCTACTGCGCGAGCACCGTGCGCGGGCGACCTTCTTCGTCTACGGGAAGGACGCGGCCCAGTACCCGGAGCTGATGCGGCGGATCGTGAACGAGGGCCACGAGATCGGTTCGTACACCTACAGCGGCGGCGACCTCGGCACCGCCTCACCGCTGCGCGCGCGGCTCGAACTGTCGCTCACCCAGGCCGCTCTCGCGGGTGCGGCCGCCGTCCACACCACCCTGCTGCGGCTGCCGCACACCACGGCCGCGGACACGCTCTGCGGCGCCGAGTGGACGGCCGCCGAGCGCGCGGCGGCGCAGGGGTACCTGGTGGTCGCCTCGGACCACAAGGACCGCAAGCCGTGGCGCGGACTGGTGACGCAGCACAGCCAGACCGACCTGGGCTACCGCGAAGCCGAGGACCTGCTGCAGGACCGCAGCGTGAAGGAGTTCACCACTGTCAGCGGCGGCCTCGGACGCCCCTCCTTCCTCGACGAGGTCCCCGTGGCCCAGGAGATCAAGGGCGAGGGCCTGATCCAGTTGCAGCGGTTCGGGCACGCCTTCCTCACCGTGATGGTGTGGACGCTGACCCTCACGGGCGCGCTCGGCGTCCTGCGGATGCTCCTGTTCGCGGTGTTCGCCCGGCTCCATGTGCGCAGGCTGCACCGGTTCCGGCCCGGAGCACCACGGCTGCGCGAGGTGCGGGACCCGGTGACGGTCCTGGTGCCCGCGTACAACGAGGAGGCCGGAATCGCCTCCACCGTGTACTCGCTGCTCGCCTCCACGTACCCGTACTTCCAGATCATCGTGATCGACGACGGCTCGACCGATGCCACCGCCGACATCGCCGAGGACATCGACGACCCCCGGGTGACGGTGATCCGCCAGCGCAACGGCGGCAAGCCCAGCGCCCTCAACACCGGTCTGGCGCACGCCCGGTACGACATCGTCGTCATGGTCGACGCGGACACCATCTTCGAACCCGAGGCGCTGGCCCGGCTGGTCCAGCCGCTCGCCCACCCGGCGGTCGGTGCGGTCAGCGGCAACACCAAGGTCGGCAACCGGCGCCGCCTGCTGGGCAAATGGCAGCACCTGGAGTACGTACTCGGCTTCAACCTCGACCGGCGGATGTTCGAGGTCCTGGAGTGCATGCCGACGGTGCCGGGGGCGATCGGCGCCTTCCGCAGGGACGCGCTGATGGGCGTCGGCGGCGTCAGCGACGAGACCCTGGCCGAGGACACCGACCTCACGATGGCGCTCTGGCGGGCCGGCTGGCGCGTCGTCTACGAGGAGTCGGCGGTCGCCTGGACCGAAGTGCCCAGCACCGTGCGGCAGTTGTGGCGCCAGCGCTACCGCTGGTGCTACGGCACCCTCCAGTCGATGTGGAAGCACCGGCGCGCGGTGACGGAGGTCGGCCCCGCCGGACGCTTCGGCCGCCGGGTGCTGCTCTACGTCACGCTGTTCCAGATCGTGCTGCCGCTGTGCGCACCGGTGGTGGACATGTTCGCCCTGTTCGGGGCGCTGTTCCGCGATCCTCTGGAGGCCGCCCTCGTCTGGTTCGGGTTCCTCTCCATCCAGTTGGTCACCGCCGCCTACGCGCTGCGGCTCGACCGCGAACGGCTGCGGGTGCTTTGGGTACTGCCGCTCCAGCAGTTCGTCTACCGGCAGTTGATGTACCTGGTGGTCATCCACTCCGTGACCACGGCACTGCTCGGCACCCGGCTGAAGTGGCACAGCATGAAGCGCACCGGAACCGCCGACCCGTATCTGCTCGAAGCGCCGTCGGGGGAGACGTCCGGAGGCCTGCTCGACGGGAGAGGAACCGGTGAGCGGGCGCGCGAGTCGGACCTGGTACATGACCGAGGGAGTCGACCATGACAGACCCGCTTGACCAGCGGGCGGGGGGCGGCAGGGGGTTGTCCGCCGGTCCGGATCCGTACGCCGGTCCGGATCCGTACGCCGATCCGGATCCGTACGCCGGTCCGGAACTGTACGACGGCCAGGGCCCGTACCCGGCCCCGGAAGGCGCCGCCGCGCGCGAACGCTTCGCCGAACGCCCCAGCTCGCACTACGGGCCCCGGCGCGCCCACGCCCGGCAGCCGAAGAAGCGCAGGAAGCTGCGGCGAACGGTGCTCGTCCTGCTGGCCGCTGTGGCCGTCGCGGCGGGCGGCACCTACGGCTGGGCCGAGACCCGGCTCAACCGTGACGTCGACCTCGGTGCGTACGCGGACCGTCCGCCGCCCGGCGAGGGCACCAACTACCTCCTCGTGGGCTCCGACAGCCGCGACGGGCTCTCCCAGGACGACGTGAAAGACCTGCACGCCGGCGGGGGCGGCGGACGGCGCACCGACTCGATGATGCTGCTGCACACCGGGGCCCACGGCACCAGCATGGTCAGCCTGCCGCGCGACTCCTGGATCACCGTGCCCGGCCGCCTCGACACATCGACGGGCAAGACGAGGCGGCCCGAGAGGGACAAGCTGAACGCCTCCTTCGCCTACGGCGGCCCCGAACTGCTGGTGCACACCGTCGAGAAGAACACCGGGCTGCGCATCGACCACTACGCGGAGATCGGCTTCGCCGGATTCGTGAACATCGTCGACGCCATCGGCGGCGTCCGGATGTGCCTGGACCGGGACATCAAGGACGAGAAGTCGGGCGCCGACCTGCGCAAGGGCTGTCACACCCTGAACGGCAAGCAGGCGCTCGCCTTCGTCCGCCAGCGGCACCAGGAGAAGGAGGGCGACCTGGGCCGGTCGAAGAACCAGCAGAAGTTCCTGTCGACCCTCGCCCACCAGGCGGCCCGGCCCGGCACCCTCTTCGACCCGCGCGAGATCGGTCCGGCCATGGAGGCCGGGCTCGACACGCTCGTCGTCGACAAGGACATGAGCCTGCGCGATCTCGGCAGGATGTTCCGCGCCGTGCAGAGCGTCGCCGGCGGACAGGGCAGGCAGCTCAACGTGCCGGTGTCCGGCATCGGCGTCCCCACCCCCAAGGGCAACGTACTGAAGTGGGACGCCAGGAGGTCGGCCCGGCTCTTCGACGACCTCCGGCACGACCGCCCGGTGACGGAGACGGGGAAGACGACGGGGAAGACGACGGGGAAGACGACGCGGTGACCCGCAAAGGGTGCGCGCCCGCGGCCAAGTGGAGGTGACCCTACCGAGGTTGGGGGGACAGCCGTAGTGAGGAGGAGTGGGCGTTCCGCTTAGCGTCTGACGTGTCAGACATACGCGGAACAGGGCGAGGAAGTCCGTCTTTCCCGGCCGTCGTTCCGTGGGCACTCCCGACCGCAACGCCCAGCACCTTCAGGAGATTTTCGTGATCACCCCCAGCTCGGCCGTGCGCCGCACCTCGGCCGTGGGCCTCGCCCTCGCCGCCTGCCTCGGTGCGGCCCCCTCCGCCACGGCCTCGGCCCCGGCGGCCTCCACCGCCACGGCCCCTGCCGCGTCGAAGTCCGGGGCCGGGCTCGACCGCTACTACAACCAGCGCCTGGGCTGGGGCAGTTGCTCCAAGGGACCGGACGACACCATGGGCCGGGACCTGGACAAGGCCGGCGTGCAGTGCGCGGACGTCACCGTGCCGCTCGACTACGCCGCCCCCCGGGGCCGTACGATCACCGTCGCGATATCCCGGCTCAAGGCCACCGACACCCGCCACCGCATCGGCTCGATCCTGCTCAACAACGGCGGCCCCGGCAACACCGCCCTCCAGTCCCCGCCGGAATTCCACGCGTGGATGAAGGAGACGGGACCGCGGTACGACATCGTCGGCTTCGACCCGCGCTTCATCGGCCGCAGCACCCCGCTGGACTGCGGCCTGCCCGTCGGCACCAATCTCTTCTCGGCCGGTCTCGGCAGGGCGAGCTTCGAGCGCCAGGTCGCGCTCCAGAAGGACCTGGCCGCCAAGTGCCGCGCCACCAACGCCGCAGTCCTGCCGCACGTCACCACCCGCAACACGGCCCGCGACATGGACGTCGTCCGCGGCGCGCTCGGCGAGCGGAAAATCTCCTACTTCGGTTACTCGTACGGGACCTACCTGGGCACCGTCTACACCCAGATGTTCCCGGGGCGTACCGACCGCATGGTCCTGGACGGCGCCATCGACCCCCGCAAGTTCGGCCCGCGGCTGCTCCAGGAGGCCGTCGGCGAGAACGAGCGGGCGCTCGCCGACTGGGCCGGCTGGGCCGCCGCCCGTCACACCACCTACGGCCTCGGCCGCACCCGCGCCCAGGTCCTCGCCACGATCGACCGCATCATCGAGAAGTCCGCGCGCGGCCCGCTGGCCGTCGGCACCGGACCGGACACCTTCCGGCTCGACGACACCCAGACCCCGTTCGTCCTCCTCGCCGGGCTCGACAGCGACACCGACATGTCCCGGGCGTCCCTCGGTGAGCACGTGTCCGTGCTGAACAAGGCCGCGGGCGGGCAGCCGACCACGCTCTCACCGCAGTTCGCCGGACTGCTGCGGCTCGTCACCACCGGCGAGCAGTCGCACATGGCCAGCGCGCAGACCGCCGTCATCTGCGGGGACGTGGCCGCCCCGCGCGACCCCGAGGTCTACTGGCGGGACATCGAGCGCAGCCGCGCCGCGTACCCGCGCTTCGGTGCGATGAACAACAACATCGGCCCGTGCGCCTTCTGGGACCGGCCCCGTGAGAAGCCCACGCAGGTGAAGCACGACGCCAAGGCGCTGATCGTGTCCGCCACCGGCGACCCGCGCACCGCGCACAAGGGGGCCGTCGCCCTGCACGGCCTCCTGCCGAGCTCCAAGCTGATCACCGTCAAGGGCGCCAACCGGCACGCGATCTACGGCTTGTACGAGAACGCGTGCGTCGACAACCATGTCAACCGGTACCTGGCCACGGGCAAGCTGCCCGCCGACGACGGGACCTGCTCCAAGTAGCGGCGGGCCGCGCGCCAACTCCCCTGCCCAGGCGGCGCGTTGCAAAGCGATGTGCGTGGGAGTTGTGTGAAGTTCGCGCAAGACTCCCGGGATTCGGTCACCGGAGCGGAAAACTCGGAGGGCTCACTCGGCGCTTTCGAACAGGTCGGGCGCCGATCCATGCGATGGGAGACCGATCAACGATGTTCACTTTGGTACGGAGCAGAGTGCGGACGGCGGCGCTCGCGCTGTCGGCCGTCGCGGCCCTCGCCTTCGGCGCGACAGCCCCGGCCGGCGCGGCAGCCCCCGCCCCCGCCCTCGCGAAACAGGGACCGACCTCGGTGGCGTACGTCGAGGTGAACAACAACAGCATGCTGAACGTCGGCAGGTACACCCTCGCCAACGGCGGCGGCAATGTCTTCGACGTCGCTGTGATCTTCGCGGCGAACATCAACTACGACACGGGCACGAAGACGGCGAAGCTGTACTTCAACGAGAACGTGCAGCGCGTCCTCGACAACGCCGCCACGCAGATACGGCCGTTGCAGCAGAAGGGCATCAAGGTCGTCCTCTCGGTGCTCGGCAACCACCAGGGTGCGGGCTTCGCCAACTTCCCGTCCCAGCAGGCGGCTTCGGCGTTCGCGAAGCAACTGTCGGACGCCGTGACCAAGTACGGTCTCGACGGCATCGACTTCGACGACGAGTACGCCGAGTACGGCAACAACGGCACCGGTCAGCCCAACAGCAGCTCGTTCGTGCACCTCGTCACCGCGCTGCGCGCGAACATGCCGGGCAAGATCATCAGCCTGTACAACATCGGCCCGGCCGCGTCGCGTCTCTCCTACGGCGGCGTCGACGTCTCGTCCAAGTTCGACTACGCCTGGAACCCGTACTACGGCAGCTGGCAGGTCCCCGGCATCGCACTGCCCAAGTCGAAGCTGTCACCGGCGGCCGTCGAGATCGGCCGTACCTCGCAGAGCACAAGCGCCGGCCTCGCCCGCCGCACCGTCAGTGAGGGGTACGGCGTCTATCTGACGTACAACCTCGACGGCACCGATCGCAGCGCCGCTGTCTCCGCGTTCACCCGGGAGTTGTACGGCAGTGCCGCCGTCTACACGCCGTAGGGCGACCGCACGCCCCGGCGCACGGCGCTCCCTCCGGGCTCGCCGCACCCACTAGAGCTGTGACCCGTACACGCCGCGCTCTCGACAACGATGTCGGGGGCGCGGTGCCGGTGGGTGACCGAGGATCCGCTCCGCCCCGTATCTCCGCCCCGTATCTGCGCCCTGTCTCTCCGCCCGTATCTCCGCACCCGGAGCGCTGGGGGCTGCTCCACATCTCCTGTGGGAAACCCGCACATCATGTGTGTGGGCTGGACGGCCTCCTTGTGGCGTTCGCCGATGTCCCGAACAGAGGCCCAGCACTTGGTGCGAGTGTGTCCCGTTACGTACCCGCCGTGTGCCCGGCCGCCCGTATCTGTTACTCGTTCCTGCGGAGAGGTCGTCATCATTCGGTGAATGAAGTCGCATGCCGGTCGTCCACCGTGAACGTCCACTCGTGAAGAAGTGTCAACTTGATTCGCCCGGTCACTCATTCGCGTGCTTTCATCTGCGCACCGCGGAAGTTGACGGAGCGGCCGAGTTTGTGGGCCGTTCCACCGTGGTGTGCGAGTGGAATATCCAGATGAATGAAAGGTGCGCCCCATGCGTAACGACATTGAGACCCGTGAGATCGCCGACGCCGAGCTGGACGCCGTCTCCGGCGGCATCGTCAGCGTCAACGGTGGCCTGGCCGGCGCCGTGACCAGCGACGTCACCAACGTTCTGGGCACCGTGGGCGGCCTGCAGACCGTCCAGACCGCGCAGGGCCTCGTCTCCGGCGTCCCCGGCCTGGTGTCGGGAATCTCCGGCGTTTCGGTAAACACCTCTGGTGTTGCCGGTCTCTGAGTGTGAAATCCCCATGAACCCCGGATCCCTCACGGTGTCCGGGGTTCATGGTTTCCCCTGCCCACCCGGACGAATGCGGTTGAAGGAATAGTCCGTGCAATTTCGCCAAAAGGCTCTTTCCAAGCTGCAATCGCCCGAAGAACTCGACCTGCCCGTACGCTTCGCGCGCCCGCAGGGGCGGCTCGTGCTCGCCGTCACGATCGTCGTCATGGCCGCTGCGACCTTCTGGGCCTTCACAGGCACCGTGTCCGCCAAACTCAGCGCCCCCGGGATCCTCACCCATGCCGAGGGCAGTTACACGCTGCAGAGTCCCGTCGCGGGGCAGGTGACCGAAGTCCTCGCCGAAGAGGGCCGGTTGTTGTCCGCAGGGGCGCCACTTCTCCACGTCCGTACGGACAAGGGCGATCGGCCCGTGCGCGCGGTGGCCGCCGGCCGGGTGACGTCCCTGGTCGCCAAGACGGGTGCGGTCGTCACTCTCGGCGCGGACGTGGCGATCCTGGAACGGGTGAAGAACCCGGACGACCCGATGGTGGCCGTACTGTACGTGCCCGCCGGCAGCGGCTCGACGGTTCCGGTGGGCGCCACGGTCGATCTGAGCGTCCAGTCCGTCCCCCGGCAGAAGTTCGGCGTGCTGCGCGGCCGCGTCAAGGCGGTCGGCCGCGTGCCCCAGTCGCCCGCGCAGATCAGCGGCTTCCTCGGCGACCGCGCTCTCGCCGAACAGTTCTCCCGGCAGGGCAACCCGGTCGCGGTGCTCGTACAGCTGGAACGTTCCGCCACCAAATCCGGGTACGCCTGGTCCACCGCGGGCGGCCCCCCGTACGTCCTCGACTCCACCGCCCCGGTCACCGCCGCCGTCCATCTCACCGCGCAGCACCCCGTCGACTGGCTGCTGCCATGAGCCGCCGCCGCGCCCCGCAGGGGCGTCGCGCCGGCGCCCCGCACGGCCGACGGCCCGCGCCCGCCCCCCGCGGCAGGACGCCGCGCGCCGTCCGCACACCCACCGTGCTGCAGATGGAGGCGGTGGAGTGCGGCGCCGCCGCCCTGGCCATGGTGCTCGGCCACTACCGCCGCTTCGTCCCGCTGGAAGAACTGCGCATCTCCTGCGGCGTCTCCCGCGACGGCTCCCGCGCCAGCAACCTGCTCAAGGCGGCCCGCGGATACGGACTGCAGGCCAAGGGCATGCAGATGGACCTGGCCGCGCTCGCCGAGGTGCGCGCACCGGCCATTCTCTTCTGGGAGTTCAACCACTACGTCGTCTACGACGGCATGGGCCGCCGCTTCGGCCGCAGGGGCGTCTACATCAACGACCCCGGCAAGGGCCGCCGGTTCGTCCCCCTGGACGAGTTCGACACCAGCTTCACCGGTGTCGTGCTCACCTTCGAGCCGGGTGAAGGCTTCCGCCGCATCGGCCGCAAGCCGGGCGTCCTGGGCGCCATGCCGGTCCGCCTGCGCGGCACGTCGGGCACCATGGCCGCCGCCGTGCTCGCCAGCCTCCTGCTGGTCGTGGTCGGCACGGCCGTACCGGCGCTGAGCCGCACCTACATCGACATGTTCCTCATCGGCGAACAGACGTCCCTGCTCGGCGTGCTGTTCGCGTCGATGGCGGTCGCCCTCGTGCTCTCGGCGACGCTGACCTGGCTCCAGCAGGCCAACCTGCTGCGCGGGCGCATCATCGCCTCCACCCTGGGCAGCGCCCGCTTCCTGCGCCACCTGCTCAGACTTCCCGTCACCTTCTACTCCCAGCGCAGTCCCGCCGACCTCGTCCAGCGCCTGCAGTCCAACGACGCGGTCGCCGAGACCCTCGCCCGCGACCTGGCCGCCGCGGGCGTGGACGCCGCGGTGGTCATGCTCTACGCGGTACTGCTGTGGACGTACGATCCGCAGCTCACCGTCGTCGGGATCGGCGTCGCGCTGCTCAACGTGCTCGCCATGCGGATCGTCATCCACCTCCGGTCCACCGACACCCAGAAACTGCGCGCCGAGAGCGCGCGGCTGACCAACACCTCGTACAGCGGTCTCCAGCTCATCGAGACGATGAAGGCCACCGGCAGCGAGAACGCGTTCTTCCGCCGCTGGGCCGGACAGCACGCGATCACCCTCGACGTGCAGCAGCGGCTCGGCGTGCCCAGCGCGTGGCTGGCGATCGTCGCGCCCACGCTGGCCGCCCTCAACAGCGCGCTGATCCTGATGATCGGCGGACTGCGGGCGGTCGAGGGGCACCTCTCCGTCGGTCTGCTCGTCGCCTTCCAGGCCCTGGTGACCAGCTTCACCGCACCGATCACCCGCCTGAACGGCGTCGCCGGACGGATCCAGGACTTCGCGGCCGACGTCGCCCGCCTCCGGGACGTCGAGAACTTCCCGGTCGACCCGGTCTACTCCCGCCGCGAGCCCGCAGCAGGCACCCGCCGGCTGAAGGGCCATGTCGAGCTGGACAACGTCACCTTCGGCTACAGCCCGCTGGACGCCCCGCTGCTCAAGGACTTCTCGCTCTCGGTCGGCCCCGGCCGGCAGATCGCGCTCGTCGGCGGGTCGGGCAGCGGCAAGTCCACCGTCTCCCGGCTGATATCCGGCCTCTACGCCCCGTGGGAGGGCGCCATCACCATCGACGGAATGCGACTGGCCGACATCCCCCGCGGTGCTCTCGCCGCCTCCGTCTCCTTCGTCGACCAGGACGTCTTCCTCTTCGAGGGAACCGTCCGCGACAACATCGCACTGTGGGACCCCTCCGTCCCCGACGAGGCCGTCGTCGCCGCCCTTGAGGACGCCGCTCTGTACGAGGTGATCGCCCGCCGTCCGGGCGGCATCCACAGCCGCGTCGAGCAGGACGGCCGCAACTTCTCCGGCGGCCAGCGTCAGCGCCTGGAGATCGCCCGAGCCCTGGTGCGCCGCCCCAGCATCATGGTCCTCGACGAGGTGACCAGCGCCCTGGACGCGGCGACCGAGCAGATCATCATCGACAACCTGCGGCGGCGCGGCTGCGCCTGCGTGGTCATCGCCCACCGGCTGAGCACGGTGCGGGACAGCGACGAGATCGTCGTACTCGACCGGGGCACGGTCGTGGAGCGCGGGCGGCACGAGTACCTGATCGCCACGCAGGGCGCGTACGCCCAACTGGTCAAGGAGCACTGAGGTGACGATTCCCTACCACGACACGGTCGGTGCCGTCGCACAGCCGGCCCAGGCCCCGTACCCCGACCCGGTGGTCGCGGCCCTGGGCACACTGGGGACACCGGTCGACTGCACCGGCCTGCGCAACCTGTACCTGGAGGGCCCGCTCGTGCTGTGGCTCGTCGTGCAGGGAGAGCTGGACCTGTTCGCCGTCGACGCCGCCCAGGCCGGACACTGGCACTTCCTGGGCCGGCTGCGGGCGGGCACGCTGCTGCTCGGCCCGGCCGAGGGCCCCGAACACACCCTGGTCGGCCGCCCCTTGCAGGGATGCCTGGTGCGCCGCGTCGAGCTGCGGGAACTGCACCGCCCCGAGTACGGCGGCCCCTGGTACTCCGACCAGGAGCCGTACGGGTACGCAGAAACCGGCGTACAGCTCAGCCCCCTGGAGAACGCCTTCGCGCTCGGCATCGGCCGCGGCCTGCGGGTGCTCTACCAGGCACCGCTGGACGGCCCCGCCACCACCGAGCAGGGCGGGGCCGACGACGACATCCTGTGGATGCAGATCACCCCGGGCAGCGTGCAGTACGGCGCCGCCTACGAAGCGGACCCGGTCGGCACCCTCCTGCTCGCCGCGGCGATGTGGCAGGGCATGGTCGACCAGCAGTACCGGCTGCTGTACGCCCTGGACGACTGGATCGAACAGCTTGAGCGCGCCCATGAGGACCGTACGACGGCGGGCATCGAAGCCGGCCTGGCGGCCCGTACCCAGGCGGACCGGGCGCTGGTGTCCTCCATCGGCAGCTCCGGCCGGGCGAACCGGCACGGCGCGAGCGCCGACGCGACGTTCGCCGTGTGCCGGCAGGTCGCCGACGAGGCCCGCATCACCCTGTCGGAACCCGCGGAGGCGGGCACCGCCGCCGAGCGGACGGACCCCGTCGAACGCATCGCGCTCGCCTCCCGGATCCGGACCCGCCCGGTCCGGCTGACCGGGCGGTGGTGGCGGGAGAACAGCGGCCCCCTGGTGGGCCGGCGCGAGAAGGACGGCACCCCCGTCGCCCTGCTGTGGCGGCGCGGCCGCTACGAGGCGGTCGATCCGGGTGGCCGGCGCGAGCGTGTGGACGAGACCACCGCGGACGTCTACGAACCGCGCGCCGTCATGTTCTACCGACCGCTGCCCGAAGGGAAGCCGGGTCTGGTGTCCCTGCTGCGGTTCAGTGTCCGCGGCACCCGCGGGGAGTTGCGCAGCCTCCTTCTGGGCGGGCTGATCGCGGTGCTCCTGGGCGCGCTGGTGCCCATCGCCACCGGAACGGTGCTCGGCCAGTACGTACCCAGGGCCGAGACCGGCCTCATCGTGCAGACCGCCCTCGCGCTCATCGCGACCGCCGTTGTCTCCGCCGCATTCATGCTGCTGCAGAACATCTCCCTGCTCCGCATGGAGGGCCGGATCGAGGCCACGCTGCAGCCCGCCGTGTGGGACCGGCTGCTGCGGCTGCCGACGAAGTTCTTCGCCGGCCGTTCCACGGGCGAACTGGCCAGTGCGGCCATGGGCATCAGCGCCATCCGCCGCGTACTGTCCGGCATCGGACCGGTCTGCGTGCAGGCGGGCACGGTGGGCACGATGAACATCGTCCTGCTGCTCGTCTACAGCGTCCCGCTGGCGCTGGTGGCGGTCGCCATGCTGCTCGTCATCGCGGCCGTGCTGCTGGGCCTGGGGCTGTGGCAACTGCGCTACCAGCGACGGCTGATCACTCTCGGCAACAAGCTCAACAACCAGGCGTTCCAGACCCTGCGCGGGCTGCCGAAGCTGCGTGTCGCGGCGGCGGAGAGCTTCGCCTACGCCGCCTGGGCACGGGAGTTCGCCCGTACCCGCGAACTGCAGCAGCGGGCCGGCCGGATCCAGAACCTCGCCACGGTGATCGGCGCGGTCCATCTGCCGCTGTGCACACTGGTGATGTTCATGCTGCTCGCAGGACCGGCCCGCGGCACCATGTCCGCCGGCGAGTTCCTCACCTTCAGCACCGCCGTCACCATGCTGCTGTCCTCGGTCACCCAACTGTCCGGCGCGCTCCTCTCGGCCGCCGCCGTGCTGCCCATGTACGAGCAGGTCAAGCCCCTGCTGCGGGAGGCCCCCGAGATCCGCGGATCCAGCACGCCGCCGGGCGTGCTGAGCGGCGCCGTGGCGGCCAGGCAGCTGTCGTACCGCTACACCGACGACGGACCCCTGGTCCTCGACGACGTCAGCCTGGAGATCCGGCCGGGGGAGTTCGTGGCGATCGTCGGAGCCAGCGGCTGCGGCAAGTCGACACTGCTGCGGCTGCTCATCGGCTTCGACGCTCCCGTCTCCGGCAGTGTGCTGTACGACGGCCAGGACCTGGCGGCGCTCGACCAGGCAGCCGTACGCCGCCAGTGCGGTGTGGTCCTGCAGAACGCCGAGCCCTTCAGCGGCTCGATCCTCGACTGCATCCGCGGCACCGAGGCGTTCTCGCTGGAGGAGGCATGGGAAGCCGCCGCGATGGCGGGGCTGGCCGAGGACATCAAGGCCATGCCCATGGGCATGCACACCATGCTGTCCGACGGCGGTGGCACCGTCTCGGGCGGCCAGCGTCAGCGTCTGATGATCGCGCAGGCCCTCATCCGCAAGCCGCGCATCCTGTTCCTCGACGAGGCCACCAGCGCGTTGGACAACGAAACGCAGCGGGTGGTCATCGAATCCACCCGCGCACTGCGCGCCACCCGCGTCGTGATCGCCCACCGACTGTCCACGATCATGGACGCCGACCGGGTCATCGCCATGGCGGACGGGCGGATCGTCCAGCAGGGCCCGCCCGCCGAACTGCTCGCCGACCCGGCCGGCCTGTTCCACGAACTGGTCCGCCGCCAGCTGAGCTGACCGGCAGGCGTGCTGCCGGAACAGGCAGGTACCGGGCAGGCGTGCGGTCGGAACAGGCAGGTACCGGGCGGAACTTCAGCCGGCGTCGGCCGACTTCACGAGGGTGTACATGACCGACCGCTGCTGCTTGTGACGCTGGATTCGCCCCTTGGCGACCAGCGACTCAAGGGTGTTGCGCACCACCTGTGGTGTCGGACTGCGGCTCGGGTCCTTCTCCAGAAGCTGGTCCCGCAGTTCCCGTGCCAGACGGGGCTCGTCATGGCCGGCGAGCAGTTCCATCAGCAGGTTCCCGAGCAGAGGCCGGCGCGCATTCTCCTCGGCGCCGGTCTTCTCCTCGGCGTCGGCCTTCGCCTCGACAGGGGCCTTCGCCCCGACGCGGGTCTTCGTCCCGACACGGGTCTTCGCCTTGGCGACCGGGAGTTCGTCCTGCGCCTGCTCCGGCAGACGCGAGGAATCGGCGAAACCTTCGTACCGCTCGGCGAGGTTGAGGATGTCCGTCAGGAGGGATTCCTCCTGCTTCAGCAGGTCGATCCTCTTCGCCAGCTCCTCCTGGCGCCTGCGGTTCTCCTCCAGATCCGATGCGACCTGTTCCACGTACCGCGAGCGGAGCTTGGCGGCTGATTGGCTGCTCACAACCGTTCACTCCCTTGATTTGGATGATGCTGCGCATGGTACCCACGCCATGGTCGCGAACA
Organism: Streptomyces sp. NPDC048442; assembly: GCF_040651475.1. Classification (NCBI taxonomy): domain Bacteria; kingdom Bacillati; phylum Actinomycetota; class Actinomycetes; order Kitasatosporales; family Streptomycetaceae; genus Streptomyces; species Streptomyces sp. NPDC048442. The sequence goes on along the minus strand of NZ_JBEZKB010000011.1, from coordinate 191,549 downwards.
GGAAACATGTGAACGGTCACACGTGTGCCCTTTCCTGTGATCCGGGCAACACGACCAAGGGAGTAGAAAACCATGGCCCCGGCTTCCGGCGCGGCGAAGAGTTCGGCGGGCGTTCAGGTTCCGTATGCCGGCTGCCTCAAGACTCCGACCAGTGCGTCGGGCGGTGCCCGGCTGCGTCCGGTCTGTGAAACATGGAGGCTCCGCGTGGTAAGACGTCGTGAACTGCTCGGTCTGGTGGGTGCCGCGGTGGGCGCGGGGGTGGCCGGCACGGGAACCGCCGAGGCCAGGCCCACCGGCACGGGTGGCCGTGGACCGCACCGGACGCTGAAGATCCTCCAGTTCAACATCTGGCTCGGTGGCAGCCGAGTGCCGGGCGGCCGCGACGGCATCGCGGACACCGTCGCCGCGGTCGGCCCGGACGTGGTCATGCTCAGCGAGTCGAATCCCGAACGGGTCGCGCACCTGCTGTCCGATCTCGCAGCCCGCGGCCTGACCTACTACGACAACGCCAATCCCACCGACCCCGCGGTGATATCGCGGTATCCGATCATCGAGCACCAGTCGTTCCCGTCCTGGTCCAAGGCCGTGATCTCGGTGGGCGGCACCGAAGTGGTCGCGTACTCCGGGCACTTGGAGTACCGCTACTACGTGACCTACCTGCCCCGGGGCTACGGCGGCGGAACGCCGGAGCCGCTGGAGACGTCCGAGTACGGCTGGGGCGAGATCCCGACGGGCCCGATCACCGACACCGCCCTGATCAACCGTCTGAACGAGGCGTCGGGGCGTACCGCCGTGACCAGGACCGTGCTCGCCGACGCCGCGCAGGAGAGGCGCAGGGGGCGGCTCACGGTCATGGCAGGGGACTTCAACGAGCCTTCGCACCGGGACTGGACCCGCAGGACGCGGAATCTGTTCGACCACCACGGTGCGCAGATCGAGTGGTCCACCACCAAGGCCGTCGAGGACGCCGGTTTCCGCGACAGCTACCGCGAGATCCACCCCGACCCGGTCCGTACCCCGGGCTTCACCTGGCCGAGTGACAACCCGGGCGCAAAGGTGGAGGAACTCACCTGGGCCCCGAAGGCGGACGAGCGGGACCGGATCGACTTCGTCTTCTACCACCCGGATCGCCGGATCCGGCTCCTGGACAGTGTGATCGTCGGCCCTTCGCGCTCGATCGTGCGCAATGTCCGTACGAGGGAGGCCGGTCGGGACAGGTTTCTGGAACCGGACTGGACCTGGCCGACGGACCACAAAGCCGTGCTCAGTGTTTTCCGCGTCGCCACCCGGTCTCGCTGATCACGCGCGACCGCCTCGTCACGCCTCGGCGAGCAGCGGGTCGAACGGGGTGGTGCGCTGCCGACCGGACATGAACGCCAGGAACTCCTTCACGAAGGCACTACGGGTGTACGTCGCGCCGCCGGCTCCGGCCGGGTCGCGGCGGAACGCGGTGCGAAACAGCGTGCGGCACTCGTCGGCATCGATGTGCTGGTTGCCGTCCTTGTCGGTCACGTCGAAGAGGACCTCGGCGACCCTGATGAGAGCGGGCCCGGCGAGGGAGGGCGCGGCGGCGGCGTACTCCTCGGCGCTGATGCTGCCGTCGCCGTCGGTGTCGAGGGCCGCCTGGAGTTCCCGCCACCAGTCAGCGAAGGCCTGGTAGAGCCTGGTCTCCTCGGGCTCGTCCAGGTCGAGGCGGCTGGAGAGCTCCCGGGCCATGGCGGCGAGGTCGGGCCAGTCCAGTGAGCCGTTGCCGGTCTGGTCCAGCACCTCCCGGAAGAACTCTTCGGTGTCCTTCCTGTGCGCGGAAGCGCTGGGCGACGCGGACGGCGGCGTTGCGGCGGTGGGTTCTGGTTGCGCGGGAAACGGGGTGATGAGCCGGAGCAGGGCTCCCGCCCGCCTCATCCTGGAGTGCAGGGCCGCGAGGGTCCTGGCACGCGGGTCGTCGCTGTCGGGCGACAGCGCCAGGAGGTTGATGAGGTACTCCGGATCGATCCAGCTCGCGGGAAGGAACCGGGTCAGGCCGACGGCGAAGTAGGCGCCCTGCATCAGGGTCTGGGCGCCTGGCATCTCGGGCAGACCCGCACGGCGGCGGAACGACTCGGGGAGCGAAGCCACGGCGACCACCCCGACCAGGGGAGCGGCGAGGGCGCGGCCGGTCGCCCACAGGGTGGGCAGTCCGCTCAGCAGAGGGGGCGCGGGGAGGTGGTCGAAGAGCTTGTACAGGATGACGCGCATCGCCTCCGTGTTCTCCAGCTCCTCCTCCACCACCTTGTCGAAGTACCGCCAGAACTCGGGAAGAGTGCCGGGCAGGTACCCGGGCTCGTCCCCCATCGTGGCGAGGACGGCGAGGAATTCGGCGTACAGCTCCTCCATGAACGACTGCTCCAGGGGCTGGCCGCTCAGCCGGAACATGGTGACGGAGCTTTCGAACAGGGCCGCCACCACCCAGGCGCGCGCGCTGGGGTCCATCGCGTCGTAGGGCCGGTTTCCAGGGCCCGTTCCCTTCAGACGTGCGTGCATGCGGTTGAGCCGCGCCGCCTCCCGCTCACGCATCTCGTCGTCGGCCCCGACCATGCGCTGCATGCTCAGGAAGGTGTTGCGCAGGCGTCGCCACGGGTGGGCGACGAATGTGGAGTTCTCGATGAGAGCCGCCCCGATCGCCGGGTGTGCGGCTTCCAGGACCGTCGCCCGGATCATGGCCAGTGCCCACCGGGGGTCGTTGGAGAAGCTCTGGAACCGCGAGGCCGGAACCGCTACGGGGTCCTGGGGACCGGCCTCTTGGGCGGCGGCTTCGCCGAAGGTGGCGCCTTCGGGGTGGTGTGCGTCGGGGATGGTCACGGTCGGGAGGCTCCGATTTCGTTCGGCAGCACGCCGCCGAAGCGGCGATCGCGATGCCGGTAGGCGTGCAGGCACTCAAGGAAGTGGGGGGCGCGGAAGTCGGGCCACAGGACGGGCGGGAAGACCCACTCGGCATAGGCGACCTGCCAGAGCATGAAGTTCGAGATGCGCTGCTCCCCGGAGGTACGGATCACCAGGTCCACGTCGGGGGTGTCCGGGTAGGGCAGGTGGTCGGCGAAGGTCTGCTCGGTGACGGCGTCGGCGGGGGTCTTGCTGCGGAGAAGCGAGCGTGCGGCCTCGACGATGTCCCGACGGCCTCCGTGGTCGAAGGCCACGGTCAGTGTCATGCCCCGGTTGTCGCCGGTCAGCGTCATCAGGTCGTCGAAGTCCTGGGCCAGCGCAGGGGGGATGCGCGGATCGGTCACACCGAGGAAGCGGCAACGGATGCCGCGTGCGTGCAGCAACAACGCGTGCTTGCGCACCACGCGCCGTACCAACTGCATCAGGAAGTCGACCTCGTTGCTCGGCCGGCCCCAGTTCTCGGTCGAGAACGCGTACAGGCTCAGCCACCCCACGCCGGCCGCCCGTGCCGCCTCGATGACGTCGATCACGGCCGCCTCCGCGGCGCTGTGCCCGGAGGTGCGCGGCAGCGACCGTGACTGTGCCCACCGGCCGTTGCCGTCCATGACGCAGGCGACATGCCGCGGCACCCGGCCGGGCCCGCCGTTGTCCTGATGCGGAAGATCCGCGGTGGACGGGGACGGCGCGTCTACTGCCTGCTGCATGCTCATGCCTTCCCCCTGGGCACCTCGCGCCTCCCCCCTCACTCTGTCGACAGGGGGTGATGCCCTGAGCGCCCCGGTACCGCCCCAACGGCCAGAAGGCCGGTGGGAGCGGCGAGTTGCGGGGCATCACAGCGACGCGGTGCGCTGTGCGCTGATCCGATCAACGCGAACAGCATGTCACCGACTCGTCACGTGGAGTGCGGCGAGGACGGTGGATTCACTCTTGGGACGCCAGTCCGAGAACCCCCGCCGACCGTCCAGCCGCTGCGCCGCGCAAGAGGAACCCACGCGGCGTAATTCGATTGCACCCCCGGCCCGCCTGCTGCATCGTGCGACGAGCAATCCGCAAGCCCCCGCAAGGAGACATCACATGCGCCGACGCTCCGAGTTCCCTCCGAAGGTCATCCCCACCTCTTCAGAGAACCGGATTGTCAGTGCACACGGAAACGCACACCTCAACGGGCGCCCACGCGCACCCCGTCTCCTCCCCGACCGCGGCTGACTCCCTCAACCTGGGCATCCTCGCCCATGTGGACGCGGGCAAGACGAGCCTCACCGAACGGCTCCTGCACTTCGCCGGTGTCATCGACGAGATCGGCAGCGTCGACGCCGGATCCACCCACACAGACAGCCTCGCGCTGGAACGCCGGCGCGGGATCACCATCAAGTCCGCCGTCGTGTCGTTCGCGCTCGGCGGCCGTACGGTCAACCTCATCGACACCCCCGGACACCCCGACTTCATCGCCGAGGTGGAACGGGTACTCGGCGTGCTCGACGGCGCCGTGCTGGTGGTGTCGGCCGTCGAGGGTGTCCAGGCGCAGACCCGTGTCCTGATGCGCACCCTGCGGCGGCTGCGTATCCCCACCCTGATCTTCGTCAACAAGATCGACCGCAGGGGAGCCGGGGACACCGACCTGCTCCGCTCCCTCGGCGACAGGCTCACCCCCGCTCTCGCCCCGCTGGGAACGGTGGGTGACGCCGGCCTGCCTGCCGCGTCGTTCCATCCGTACGCGGCGGGGGACGCGGACTTCGCGGACCGCCTCGGCCAGTGCCTCGCGGAACAGGACGACACCGTGCTGGCGGCGTATCTGGACGCCCTGCCGCAGCCCCTGCTGCCCGCCCGGCTGCACCAGGAACTCCTGCGACAGACCCAACGGGCCGAAATCCACCCGGTGTTCTTCGGTTCGGCCGTCACGGGCGCCGGCATCGACGCCCTCGCCCGGGGCATCGGGGAACTGCTGCCGCGCGCCGGGGGAGACCCGGGCGGGCCGGTGTCGGGCACGGTCTTCAAGGTCGAGCGGGACGCGTCCGGGGAACGGGCCGCATACGTCCGGCTGTTCGAGGGAGCGGTGCGCGTACGCGACCACGTGACTCTCCAACAAGGGCGGGGGAAGGCCCGCGAGGGCCGGGTGACCGGGCTGCGGGTGTTCGCCGAGGGTACGGTCGCCCGCACCGGGGCGCTCGCGGCTGGGCGGATCGGCCAGTTGCTCGGCCTCTCCGACGTACGCGTGGGAGACACCGTCGGCGCGCCAGGACCGCGTACGACGGCAGGCCGCCACTTCGCCCCGCCCACCCTGGAGACCGTCGTCGATCCGGTCCGCCCCGGCGACCGCTCCGCCCTGCACTCCGCGCTCGTACAACTCGCCGAGCAGGACCCGCTGATCGGGCTGCGGCACGACGAGATCCGGCGCGAGATCTCCGTCTCGCTGTACGGGGAGGTGCAGAAGGAGGTCATCGAAGCGACGCTCGCCGAGGAATACGGGATCCCCGTCTCGTTCTCCGCGACGACCACCATCCACCAGGAGCGTGTCGAAGGCTCAGGACAGGCACACGAAACGATGGGGGAGGACGGAAATCCGTTCTTCGCGACCGTCGGACTGCGCGTGGAACCGGGCCCGGCGGGGAGCGGCGTGGACTACCGGCTCGGCGTCGAACTCGGCTCCATGCCCTACGCGTTCATGCGCGCGGTCGAGGACACCGTACGGGCGACCCTCCAGCAGGGCCTGTACGGCTGGCAGGTGAGCGACTGCGCCGTCACGCTGACGCACAGCGGATACAACTCGATCCTGAGCGCCGCCGGAGACTTCCGCCGCCTCACCCCGCTGGTCCTGATGACCGCCCTGCGCCGGGCCGGGACGACGGTGCGGGAGCCGATGCACGACTTCCGCCTCGAAGTCCCCGCCGGAGCGCTCGGACAGGTCCTCCCGCTCCTGGCCCGACTGCGTGCGGTGCCCACACCGCCGCGGGCCGAGCGGTACGGCTACCGGCTGACCGGGGAAATCCCGGCGGCCTCCGTCCACGCGCTGGAACGCCGGCTCCCCGGCCTCACCGGCGGAGAGGGACTGTGGGAATCCTCCTTCGCCCGTCACCGGCCGGTGACCGGCGCACGGCGGCCCCCGGCGAGGCCGCGCACCGACCACAACCCGCTGCACCGCAGGGAGTACCTGCTGCACGTCGTGCGCAGGGTGTGAAGCCGGCCCGCGCGGGGGCCAGCTCGCGCGGGGGCCTTCCCGGGCGGAACGATTACGGCCGGGCGCCTGCCACCACCAGGTGTTCCAGGACGGTGATTCCAAAATGGGAGCGCGTCCTGGGCGGCTCCAGGAAACGGAGGGTGTCCCACTTGTCGCGCAGGCCTTCGAGGGCGTGCTGGGCCTCCAGGCGGGCGAGGCCCGCGCCCAGGCAGTAGTGGGCGCCGTGGCCGAAACCGAGGTGCCGCTTGATCCGGCGCTCGTGGTCGAGGTGGTCGGGCCGGCCGAACACCTCTCCGTCGCGGTTGGCGGTGCCGAGCATGATGAGGACCAGGTCGCCGGCTGCTATCTGCTGCCCGGCCACCTCGACCGTGTCCGTCGCGACCCTCGCCACCTGTTGGACCGAGGTGTCGAAGCGCAGCAGTTCCTCCACTGCGGGGCCGATGTCGGCCTTGTACAACTGCTCCCAGGAGCCCGTGTGGAGAATCGAGCGCACGGCCTTGCCGATGAAGGACGACGTCGTCTCGAACCCCGCGTAGATGAGGAAGGTCGCCGTGGCCCAGACGTCCTGGAGCTCGATCTCACCGCTCTGGTGCGCCGTCCGCAGGAGGTGCAGGGCGGAATCCTCCGGGAGTTCCCCTTCGAGGGCCCGGTCGATGAGTCCGGTCATGTCCTCAAGGGCGGCGTGTCCTCTGGTGACCACCTCGGGCAGGTAGTCCGCCACCAGCAGCGCTGCGACGTCCATGGCCCATGGCTCCAGGTGCGGTGCGACGGCTGCGTCGAGGCCGAGGATCCGGCAGATGACCCGGCCCGAGAGGGGGACGGCGAGGTCCTCCATGACTTCGAGGGAGGTGTCGTGCCGGGACAGCAGCTCGTCGACCTGTTCCTTGATGAAGGGCTGGTGCGCGGCTACGCGGTCGGCCGAGAAGAGCGGGGCGACCAGCCGCCGGGCACGGCCGTGTGCCGGATTGTCGTTGAACATGAACCACTTGCGTACGAGCCCCGAGGTGCGTGCTCCGTCGCCGTCCGCGCCGTCGGCCACCGCGTGGAGAGGGGTGCTTCCGCGCTCCGGCCACGCGGAGGAGAGCGAAGGGTTGCGGAGGAGGTCGGTCGCTTCGCGGAATCCAGTGACGAACCACAGTTCGAGATCCTCGTCCCAGCGGACGGGCTCGTCCTCCCTCAGGCCCAGGTAGTCGCGGCACGGGTCGGTCGTCGTTCCGGCGCCGCCCTGGTACGGGCACCTGGGGGAGGGATTCACTGGGTCCACCTCTGCTGCGGGGAAGGCTGTACGGCCGCCGCGGCACGGGGGCGGGGGCCGGCGTACGGGTCGGGTCGGTGGAAGGCGCGGCGGTACCAGGTGAGCGGGAGCGCTGCTTCCGTACGGAGCCGGACGTCCGTCAGCTCGCCGATGAACAGGTCGTGGTCACCGACCGGGACGACGTCCTGACGGGTGCACCGGTAGACGGCGCTCGCATCGGTGACCACGGGGAGCTCCGTGCCGGGCAGGGTGGAGATTCCCTCGTCCGCGAAACGGTCTATGTCCCGGGTGGAGAAGCGCGTGGCGAGGTGGCGCTGGTGGTCGCCGAGAACGTTGATCACGAACTCCGGGGCCAGGGTCAGCGCACTGTGACAGCTGGACGATCTGGCCACTGAGACCGAGACGAGCGGCGGGTCGAGGGAAATACCCGTCACGGTGCTCGCGGTGAAGCCCCAGTTCTCTCCGTCCTGGCGCGTGGTGACGACGCAGACCGGCACCGCGAGCAGCGACATGGCCTCGCGGTAGTCCTGCGCGCCCACTGCTGTGCGTCGTTGTGCGGGCACCGTCACGAAACAGCCTCCGACTCGGTCTCGGTGTGGGGTGGGAGGGATACGGCGGGTCTGGTCCTTCGGTCACACACCGAGGCGCTGCTTGATCTCGGCGAAGTAAGGGATGTGCTGGTAGTCGCGTGCCTCGGCGTCGAAGACCGTGTAGGCGTTGGTGAATTCGAGGAGCTGCTTCTTGACCGCGTCCACGGGCTCCGTGTGGATCCGGCTCTCGATGGTCTGGATTTCCTTGAGGAAGGCCGCGAGCACGATCGGGAGGTCGGCCAAGAGCGTGATCCGCCCGTTGGCGAGGCGGATTCCCTTGTGCTCCGTGAGGTAGTTGAAGAGGAGCTGGGAAGCCACCGCGTCGTAATTGGGGCGGGGAATGCCTTCGACGGCGTAGCGCAGCAGGCGCTCCGCGAGGATGAACTCGTAGGCAGCCATGGCCTCGGCCCGGGGGAGGTTCTCGTCATGGAGGCAGGCGAGCATCCCGGACACGTCGACCCGCAGTTCTTCGAGGCCTGCCAGCGGCTTCATCTTCTTTGACGAAAGGAAGTCGGGAATGGGCATGTCGCCCTGCTGATGGTGGTACTCGTGAAGCCGCACCCACCAGGAGGCCGCCTGTTCGACCTTCTTGTCGGAGGCTCCCTGAATTCGCGGGAAACTGCCCGGTTCCATTACCGCGTCGATCATTTTACGGGTTATTCGGTTGTGCCGTTCGACGAATTTGTCGACGAAGTAGAAGATGAGGTCCTCGGGCTTCTGGATTCCGTCGATGTGGTTTTCCGGGAAGAGCGCCACCACGACCCGCGAATGGAATCCCTTGGTGGCGCCGACGATGTTTACGGGCATGGTGTTGCTCGCGTACCGGTCTGCCAGGTAGGGGTCCGTGGGAAGCGTTTCGTAGGCCAGGTAGTCCAGGTTCAGCCTGGGGAAGTAGGAGGCGTCGAAGAGGGAGAAGATGTGGTTGTCCCGGCGGGTGTTGATGTGCTCCTTGACGGCTTCCAGACGGTTGCCGGCCTTGAAGGAGCGGATGTCCTCCAGGAGTGCCTGGACGGCGGGCAGCCTGCGCAGGGAGCGGCTGCCTTCGAGTTTCGTGGAAAGTTCCTTCAGGGTGATTTCGTCCCGGAACAGTGCTCGCTCCGGAAGGGTTTCCCGAATCTCGTGGACCTCCGCGAATACCTCGTCCATATCATTCATCCCCTCGTGAGTGAAGTATGCAGTGGCGGAATCCTTCCTGAAAGGTGGATTCCGCTTCCTGTGGGTCTCTCCGGTCTCGACTCCTCCGCCACGATGGTGTGGTGCGGAGAAGGAGCAGCGGTGCAAGTCTAAAGATTCGACTGCGCGACCACAATGAAATTTGGCTCGTTATTTCGTGGCCGCAGAAGTTTCGGTCGACTGTCCGTGGAGCCTTGCCGCCCGGGGGCGGTGCTGTTAGCTTCTAGATCAAGATCGGCTGTCCCGTCCGAGACAGTTGAATTCAGTCCTATCTGGAGGTTCGTATGAGCGAGCAGGGTCTGTTTTCCGTGGTCCTCAATGACGAGGAGCAGTATTCGGTCTGGTCGCAGGAGAAGGACATACCGGACGGCTGGCGTGCCGACGGTGTCACCGGCACAAAGGAAGAGTGCCTCAGTCATATCGCCGAGGTGTGGACCGATATGCGGCCTCTGAGCCTGCGTCGTGCGATGGAGACGCAGGTCTAGCGACATGACCGGCGCCGCGAAGGACAAGAAAGACAAGAAAGACAAGTGGATTGCCTATCGGCGGCCGGGGAGCGAGACGGCCACCCGGCTGTTCTTCCTCCCCTACGCCGGTAAGGGAGCGTCCGGTTACCGGGCGCTCGCGGACACTTTCGGACCCGAGGTCGAGCCGGTACTGGTGCAGACCCCGGGCCGGGAGGGCCGGCTGGCCGAGCCGGCCGTGTCCGACGTCGACGAACTGGTCGCTCAGCTGGCCACCGCGCTGCGGGGCTACCTGGACGTGCCGTTCGCGTTCTTCGGGCACAGCATGGGATCGCTGATCGCTTTTGAGTTGGCGGCCCATCTGGAGCGGACCGAGCCCGCGCTTCCCGGGCCGGTCGCCCTGTTCGTCTCGGCGGAGAGTGCCCCGCATCTCCTGACCCCTCCCGCGGTGACCGACGAGCAGCTCACCGACGAGCAGTTCCTCGCGGATCCGACGCGGGTGCGGGAGAACAGCCCGCTCAAGTCCGACCCGCTGTTCCTCGAACTGATGCTGCCGAGCTACCGGGCGGACTGCCGCCTCGTCGAGCGCTACGCGGCCAAGGACGAGCACTCCGTGGTGCGCTGCCCGGTCTCCGCGTTCACCGGCGAGTACGACGAGGTCGTACCGCCGGAGTCCGTGGCCGGCTGGAAGCAGCACACCACCGACCGGTTCCGGCTGAGGATGCTGCCCAGTGGCGAGGAGGCGTTCTTCGAGCCGGAGTCCTTCCCGCTGATCACCGCGGCGGTCGAAGGCGACCTACGGGCTGCCCGGCAGTCCTGACGCGAGTCCCCGGGGCCGGTGGGAGAGGCAGTTCGCCTCTCCCACCGGCCCCGGCGCCGTCCGCGCCGACGGCACTACCCGAGGAGATCCCCGACCTTCCGGTCCGGGCCCGCCGTCATCCGTTCGAGCACCTCGACCAACTCGGCCGCCAGCTCCCGCACCACCGACTCCTCGGCCCTGGCCTCGTCGTAGATCATGGCGAGCCGCAGCGGTTTGACGTCCACCGAGACGATGAGCGCGGCCCCCACCCGGGAGAATCCCGCGGTGTCGACCACCCTCAGCCCGCCGGCCGGCACGTCCTGGAAGTTGTGCGGGTAGTTGTGGATGATCAGCAGGGTGTCCCACAGGGCCCCGGCGGTGCCGGAACGCTCCTGCAGTACCCCGAGATCGGCCGTGAACAGCTCCTTGAGCCGGGCGCCGCGCTGGTGAAGCTCCTTCATCCAGCCGCCCACGGTCTGCCCGGGGTCGAGCCGCAGCCCGGACGGCAGCGTATTGATCATCAGGCCCAGCATCCGCTCCACGTCGTGGACCTCGGCCTCACGGGCGGAGAAGACCAGACCGTACTGGACGTCCGGCGTGCCCGTGCGCCGTGCCAGTACGGCGGCCCAGGCGGCCTCCAGCAGGGTGCTGATCGTGAGGCCCTGATCCCGTACGAAAGCCTCCGCCTGCTGGGGGAGCGGGAAGCGGAGCTCCCCGTACGGCTGCGGGGAGGGTACTGCCTCGGGCGAGAAGACCGCCCGCGGGGAGAGCTCACGCAGCTGCTCCTCCCACAGGCGCTCCGCGGCCTCCTGCTGCCGGGAGCCCAGCCACTCGACGTAACTGCTGAAGCACTCGCGGGGATCGGCCGGCGGCTCGGGGCTGTGGGTGCGCACCGCCGCGTGCAGCTCCAGCAGCTCGTCGTAGAGCTGGGCGAAACTCCAGCCGTCGAGCAGCACGTTGTGCCGGGTCCACACCATGGCGCAGCGGTGCTCGCTCAGCCGAAGGATGATCATGCGGCTCAGCTGGGTGGCCTCCGGCGGGAAACCGGCCCGCCACTCCTCCTCCAGCAGGTCGCGGCGCCTGCGCTCCTGCTCATCGGGCGGATACGCGCTCCAGTCCTCGTAGCGGAAGGACGGCTCGGTGGCGGGGTGCACCGTCTGCTCGCAGCGCTCCGGCTGCTCGTGCAGCGCCACCGAGGTGCGCAGCACCGGGTTGCGCTCGACCAGGCGGCGGAACGCGGTGCGCATCGCCTCCGGGTCGATCTCGCCCTCCAGCAGCAGTTCGGCGGGCACGATGTACGTCCCGCGGCCCGGGGCCTGCACGGCCTCCCGCAGCATCTCCCGCTGCAGCGGCGTCAGCGGGAAGCGGGTGCGGCTGCCCGCCGGGACGGGGGTCGGACCGCTTACGACGCCGCTGTCCTTCGCGGCGGCCGCGGCTGCGGCGGTCTCGGCCAGCGCCGCGAGGGTCGGGTGCCGGAAGAGCGCCGGAACCGTCACCTCGATGCCCGCCCTGCGCGCCCTGGCGACCATCTGGATGCCCAGGATGGAGTCGCCGCCGAGCTGGAAGAAGCTGTCCTCCCGGCTGATCCGGTCCACCCCGAGCACCTCGGACCACAGGGCCGCGAGCATCAGCTCGCGCGCGCCGAGCGGCGGCGTGGAGTCGCCGGCCGAGACGGTGACGGGCTGGGGCCGCTCGGGCTCGGGCAGGGCGCCGCGGTCCAGCTTGCCGCTGGAGAGCACCGGCAGGCCGCCGGGCAGCTCCATGTAGAGGGCCGGTACGGCGAACTCGGGCAGCCGCGCGGCGAGATGGTCCCGCAGCTCCTGCTCACCGCCCGCCGGACTGCCGCAGTAGTACGCGACGAGCCGCAGCCCGCCGTTGCCCGGCGCGGCCACCACGGCCGCCTCGCGGACCGCGGGGTGGCCGAGCAGCACGGCCTCCGCCTCGCCCGGCTCCACCCGGACGCCGCGGATCTTGACCTGGCGGTCGACGCGGTCCACGTAGTCCAGCGCCCCGTCAGGGCGCCAGCGCGCCCGGTCGCCGGTGCGGTAGAGCCGCCCGCCGGCCGGGCCGAACGGGTCGGGGACGAACCGGTCGGCGGTCGTGCCGGGCTGCCCGCGGTAGCCACGGGCCAACTGGACCCCGCCGAGGTACAGCTCGCCGGGGACGCCGATCGGCTGGGGGCGCATCCGCTCGTCCAGCACGTAACACGTGGTGTTGGCGGCGGGAGGGCCGATGGCCACGGAGACGGGCCGCTCGGGCACCGGCCAGCAGGTGACGTCCACGGCGGCCTCGGTCGGCCCGTACGCGTTGAACACGCGCACCCCCGGCAGGACCTCCCGCACCCTGGCGGCCAGCGCAGGGTCCAGCTGCTCACCGCCGCTGAACAGCACCCGCAGCCCGGTGCACTTCGCGGTTTCGGGCTCCTCCACGAAGTGCCGCAGCAGCGAGGGGATGAAGTGCGCCACGGTCACGCCGTGCTCGACGATCAGCCCGGTCAGCTCGCTGAAGTCGCGGTGGCCCTCCGCGCCGGGCAGCACCACCGTCGCGCCCATGTGCAGCGGCCCGAAGAGCTCCCACACCGCGTAGTCGAAGGTGGGGACGGCATTCTGGAGCACCACGTCCCCGGCGCCCAGCCCGCAGTCCCTGCGCATCCAGCGGAGCCGGTTGACGACGGCGCGGTGCGGGACCATGACGCCCTTGGGCGCACCGGTGGAGCCCGAGGTGTAGAGCACGTAGGCGAGGTTGCCGGGGCCAGGGCGGCCGCCGGCCGGGGCCGTCCCGGCCGGTCCGCCGTCGCAGCGCCGGGCGCCCGAGGCGTCCACCAGCAGCTCGGCGCCCGCGTCGGCCGTCATGAAGTCCCTGCGCTGCTCGGGCCAGTCGGGGCCGAGCGGCAGATAGGCGCCGCCCGCCTTCAGTACGGCGAGCAGGGTGACCAGCAGCTGCACCGAGCGCTCCAGGCAGACCGCGACCACCGTCTCGGGACCGGCCCCCAGCTCGCGCAGCCGGACCGCCAACTGCTCGGCCTCCGCGTCCAGTTCGGCGTAGCTGAGGCTGCGGTCCGCACCGATCACGGCGGTGCGGTCCGGGGTGGCCGCGGCCTGCTCCTCGAACAGCTCGTGGACGCAGGCGTCGGGACCGAGGTCGGCCCCGGTGTCGTTCCACTCGTGCAGCACCTGCCGCAGCTCCGCCGCCGGCACGGTCTCCAGCGCGGACAGCGGCCGGTCGGGGGTGGCCGTCACCGCCTCCAGCAGCGCGCCGAACCGGTCCGCGAAGCGGCGTACCGTCGCCTCGTCGAAGAGGGACGTGGCGTACTCGACGTCGACGAGCAGCTCCTCCGGGGCCTCCCAGACGTACAGGCTGAAGTCGTACGTGGCGTGCTGACGCGGCACCGGGAAGAAGACGCCCGCGACCTCGCCCAGGTCGGCGCGGATGGCCGGCGGGGTCGGCTGGGATATCAGCGTGGTGGAGAAGAGCGGCGGCCGGGCCCCTTCCCGCTCCACCGCCAGTTCGGTCAGCACCCGCCCGAACGGCACGTCGCTGTGGGCCATCGCGCCGAACCCGGCCTGCCGGGTGCGGTCGAGCAGCTCCCGGAAGGTGGGGTCGCCGCCGAGGTCGCCGCGGAAGGCGACCATGTTGACCAGCGAGCCCACCATCTGCTCAAGACCGGGCCGCGACCGCGAGGTCACCGGAGACCCGACCACCACGTCCTCGCTGCCGGCCCAGCGGCCGAGCAGTACCTGGAAAGCGGCGAGCAGCACCGTGAAGCGGGTCGCCCGCTGCTCGCGCGCCAGCGCGTCCAGCCCGTCCCTGACGGCGCCGGGCACGGCGAAGCGGAACCTGCGGCCCGCGGTGTCGCGCACCTCGGGGCGGGGGCGGTCCAGCGGCAGCTCCAGCTCGGCCGCGTCGGTCAACTGCTCACGCCAGTAGGCGAGTTGGGCGTCCAGGTCCTGGCTCTGCTGCTGCAGGGTGTACTGCGCGTACGAGGGAGCCTCGGCGGCCGGCTCGCGGCCCGTGTAGAGAGTGGCCAGTTCCGCGCACAGCACCTCCATCGTCGGCCCGTCGGCGACGATGTGGTGGGAGTACAGCAGGAAGACGTGGTCGGTGGGGGAGAGCCGGACCAGGTGCGGTCGCAGCAGCGGCCCGACTGCCAGGTCGAAGGGCTCGGTCAGCCGGTCGAGGGCGTAGGCGCGTGCCTCGTCCTCGTCCTCCGCGTCCCGCCGTACCAGCGTCAGGCGCGGCGCGTCGTCGGCCGGCCGGATCTCCTGGACGGGCTTTCCTTCGAGGTCGGCGGGGAAACGGGTGCGCAGCGCCTCGTGCCGTACCACCAGCCGGTCGAGGGCCGACTGCAGCCGGTCGGCGTCCAGCGGACCGGTCAGGCGCAGCGAGAGCAGTTCGGTGTAGGCGAGGTTGCCGGGGGTGACCTGCTCGGCGACCCACTGGGCCTCCTGCTCGGGAGAGAGCGGCAGTACGTCCGGCACGGGCGCCGCGCCGGTCCCGGGGGCGGCGGCTTCCGGGCGGGCGGGCAGCTTGTGCACCGCCTCGGCCAGCGCCTCGGTGAACTCCTCCAGCACGGGGTGGAAGAAGATCAGCGTGAGCGGCAGCTCCTCGCCGAACCGGCCGCGCAGGGCGGCCATCAGACGGGCCCCGCCGATCGAGTCGCCGCCCCTCTCGAAGAAGTCCGCGTCGTCGGCGAGGCCGGTGTGGCCCAGCACGCTCTCCCAGGCGCCGACGGCGGCCGCCCGGACGTCTTCCGCGCTGACAGCGGCCGTCCGGACGTCGTCGGCGCGGATGTCTTCTGGCTGCGTGTCCATTGCATCTCTCTTCATCGACGGTCCTGCGGGGGGCCCTCGGAGCCGAGGTGGGCCTCAAGCTCGTCCTCGTCCACGTGGAACCGGGTGGACGAGGTGTCCGGGAGGTCGCCGATCCGCAGATCGGGATCGGCGACGGCCGCGGAGAGCATGGTGGCGAAGGTCTCGATGGCCTGGACGACCGTGTCGTGGTCGAACAGGTCCAAGGCGTACTCGAACCGCCCGAAGGCGCCGAGCCTGCTGTCCCAGAGCGTCAGCGTGCTGTCGTACAGGGAGGTCTGCGGGTCGGTGTCGATGGGGTTCAGCTGCAGCCCGGACATCTCGAACGGGTCGTTCCAGGGCAGGAAGAGGTAACGCAGCCGGAACAGCGGGGTCCAGGAGATGTCGCGCTGCGGGGCCAGCCGGTCGACCAGCGACTGGTACGGCGCCTCCGCGTGGGACAGCGCACCCGACACCGTCCGCCGTACGTCGGCGAGGGCGCTGCGGAAGCTCTGCTCGGGGCTCAGCCGCGTGCGCAGCAGCATCGGCCGCAGCAGCAGGCCCAGCAGGTTGTCCGGCGAGCGGTCCCGGTTGGCGGTCGGCGAACCGAGCACCAGGTCCCGCTCGCCGGTGGTCCGGCTCAGCGAGGCGGCCAGCGCGGTGTAGGCCGTCATGAAAGGAGTGACGCGGGCGGCCCTG
Source organism: Streptomyces sp. NPDC048442 (assembly GCF_040651475.1). Lineage (NCBI taxonomy): Bacteria > Bacillati > Actinomycetota > Actinomycetes > Kitasatosporales > Streptomycetaceae > Streptomyces > Streptomyces sp. NPDC048442. The sequence continues at coordinate 175,688 of NZ_JBEZKB010000011.1, read as the reverse complement.
CTGAGCGCGTTCAGCTGAGCGGTGGTGCGGTCGGGGAACAGCATCCAGGCCCGGTGTCCCTCGAAGGACGGCACGGCCGGGCGCTCGCCCCGCAGCGACTCCTTCAACGGGAAGGTCGCCGGTTCGGGCGCTCCCGCCAACTGTTTGTCCCAGTAGGCCAGTTGGTCGTCCAGCAGGCCGTCGCGCAGCCGGGCGCGCTCCTGTTCCGCGAAGACCCGGTAGGGGACGGAGGGCGGCAGGTCGTGGCTGCGGCCCTGCAGCAGCGCCCCGTAGACGGTGAAGAGCTCCTTCAGGAAGACGGTGAAGGAGACCCAGTCGGTGATCATGTGGTTCTTCACGGCCGCGAGCTGGAACTCCTCGGCGCCCAGCGTGATCAGGGCGAGCCGCATCGGCGGCAGATCCACCGGGAAGGGGCGGCGGGCGAGTTCCGTACGGATCGCACGCGCGGCGCGCACCCGCTCCTGCGGGGGAACGCCGGTGACGTCGAAGCGCTCCAGAGTCACCGGGAACTCGTCGGGCGCCCCGATCCGCTGGAAGGGCACGCCCGCCGACTCGCCGAAGGAGGTGCGCAGCACCTCGTGCCTGCCCACCACCGTCCGCAGCGCCTTCTCCAGCAGCTCGGGCCGCAGCGGACCGCGGATCCGCAACCCGGTGGTGACGTAGTTGGCCGGGCCCGGCGGAAGGGCCTTCTGCACCCGGTGCATCCGCTCCTGGTCGATGCCCAGCGGGGCGGTGACGACGGGGGAGGAGACAGCCGGCGCGACGAGGGGGCGGGCGGCGGTGGCGAGGGGTCCGGTAGAGGCGATGGCAGCGGCGGCGGGCTCGGCCCCGTAGGAATCCTGCACGCCCGCCAGCAGGTCGATGCTCTGCTGCGCCTGCTCCAGCGGGATGCCGAAGTCCACCAGGCAGGCCGCCTCGTCGACGCCGGCCTCGGCGAGCCGGTCCAGCAGGCCGCGTACGGTCTGCGGCGAGCCGATCAGCGCCGTCTGGTGCGCGTAGCGCTCGTAGGCGAAGTCGAGCTGCGCCTCGATGTCGGCGCCGCCGGCGTCCGCGCCGGAACCGTCGATCATGTCGCTCTGCTGTCCCAGGTAGCCGCGCAGATACTCGCGCAGCGGCTCGCGGCACCGCTCCCGGGCGGCGGCCGCGTCCTCCTCCAGATAGGTGTGCAGCATCACGCTGACCGTGCCGGTGGCGGGGTCGTGGCCGTGGGCCTCGCGCTCCTTGCGGTAGAGCGCGATGTTGGCGGCGAGCGCTTCCGTCTCGGTGCCGATCAGCCCGGTCAGGATGTTCGCGCCCAGCCGGCCGGCCTGCACGTAGGTGTCGGAATTGCCGGACGCGGTGATCCAGAAGGGGAGTTCGGGAGTCACCGGCCGGGGATAGAGGGTCGGCGTGATCTCCGTACCCCCGGGGCCGGGGAAGGAGACCTCCTCGCCCCGCCACAGCTTCTGCACCACCGGAATGGTGTCCCAGGTGTACTGGCGGCGGTCCGCGTACTTCTCCGGGGCGAGCAGGAAGTCGGTGCCGTGCCAGCCGGTGGCGAAGGAGATGCCGGCCCGGCCGCCGGAGAGGTTGTCGATGACGGACCAGTCCTCGACCACCCGGACCGGGTGGTGCAGGGGCAGCACCAGGCTCCCGGCCCGGATCTGGACCCGCTCGGTGGCGGCGGCCAGCGCGGCGCCCAGGACCGAGGGGTTGGGGTAGATGCCGCCGAAGTCGTGGAAGTGCCGCTCGGGGGTCCACACCGCGGCGAACCCGAGCCGGTCGGCCTGACGGGCCGTCTCCAGCAGGAAGCGGTACGGCTGTTCCTTGTCCCCGGCGGTGTTGGCGAAGTAGAAGAGGCTGAACTTCAGCGGTCTTCGGGGCGGCCGTGCGGCGGCCGCGCGGCCGCGCAGCCGCTCGGTGAGCGCGGCCCGCTGCTCGGTGGACAGGGCGCCCAGCCGGTCCCGCAGCGCGCCCTTCGCGTCGTCGTTCTTGGGCGGGGTCACGCCGTTGCTCCTTCTGTTCCGCCGGTGCCGAGCAGCCGGACGAGTTCGTCCTCCGGGAGCCCTTCCAGCTGGGCCATCAGTTCGTCGAGCTCATCGGGCGCATCGGGCTCGGGAGGGCTGGTGTGCGTACCGTTGTCGCCGCTGCCGCCGTCGATCAGCGCGGCCAGCTCGGAGACCTGCGGCGCCTCGAAGAGGTAGCGCACCGGGAAGTCGACGTTCAGCTGCTTGCGCAGCTGGTGCACGAGCTCGGCCGCGAGCAGCGAGGTGCCGCCGAGCCCGAAGAAGTCGTCCTCCAGGCTGACGTCGTCCATGCCGAAGGCCTCGGTGAAGGCGGCCAGCACGATCGCCTCGGTGCGGCTGCCGGAGCCCACGGGGCCGGGGACGGCAGACGCGTCGGACGGAGCCGCGGGGGCCTGCGCCACGCCGGCGGCTGCCACGTCATTCGCCTCCGAACGGGCCGGTGCGTCGAGCCAGTAGCGGTCCCGGGCGAAGGGGTAGCCGGGCAGCTCGCAGTGGCGCCGGCGTTCCCCGTCGTAGTACGCGGCCCAGTCGATCTCGGCCCCGGTTTCCCACGCCTGGCCGAGCGCGCCGAGCAGCTGGGCGGACGGCTCCTCGCCGCCGGTCAGCGGGAGCGAGGAGATGGGCGCGTGCCGCAGCGTGCGCAGATGCCTGCGGGCCAGCTCCGACATGCCCTTGCCCGCGCCGACCTCCACGAACAGCGTGTCCTGCCGTGCCGCCAGGAGATCGACCCCGGCGCCGAAGCGGACCGTGCCGCGGGCCTGCGCCGACCAGTACGCCGGGTCGCAGGCCTGCTCCGCGGTGAGGGGCAGGCCGGTCAGGCAGGAGACGAAGGGCAGCGAAGGCTCCCGCAGGCGTACGGCGCGCAGCTCACGCTCGAACGCGGCGAGCATGGGGTCCAGCATCGCCGAGTGGAAGGCGTGCGAGGTGTGCAGCAGACGGCACTGCACGCCCTTCCCTGTCAGGCTCGCACGCAGCTCCTCGATCGCCTCCGCGGTCCCGGACAGCACGCACTGGCGCGGCCCGTTGACCGCCGCGAGGTCCAGGTGCGCGGCCCGTGCGTGGGCGGCGGCCTCCTCCTCCGGCAGAGCCACGGCCAGCATGGCGCCGTGCGGCAGCGCGGCCATCAGGCGGCCGCGGGCGGCCACCAGGCGCAGCGCGTCGGGCAGGTCGAAGACCCCGGCCAGGCAGGCGGCGACGTACTCGCCGATGCTGTGCCCGGCCATCGCCCGGGGGACGACTCCCCACTCCTGCCACTGGCGGGCCAGCGCGTAGGAGAACGCGAACAGCGCGGGCTGGGCCTTGTCGGTGCTGTTCAGCGCGGCCGCGTCGGCGGCCGGGTCGAGCAGCAGTTCACGCAGCTCCACGCCCTCGCGCCGGAGCAGCTCCAGACAGGTGTCGAGCTCCTCGCGGAAGCGGGGGGCCACCTTGTGCAGTCCGGCGGCCATCCCCGGGCGCTGGGCGCCCTGCCCGGGGAAGAGGAACACGGGGGAGGGGGGCTCGCCCGCCACCCTGATCCGCCGGGTGTCCACGTCCCGCAGCCGGGCCCTGGCGTCCTCGGCGTCGGCCGCGACCACCGCGAGGCGGTGCGGCAGTACCCGCCGGCCGGTGGCCAGCGTGTGGGCCGCGTCCGCCAATAGCTCCGCGTCCGCGGGCAGGCCGGTGTTCCCGTCCGGCCGGTCGAGCGCGTCGGCCACCCGCAGCCGCCACCGCTCCAGCGCGTCCTCGTCGACGGCCGAGAGCACCAGCAGCTCCCGCTCGCGCGGGGTGGGCGTCCCGGAAGTCTTGGAGGGGGCCTCGGGGGCCTGCTCCAGTACGACGTGGGCGTTGGTGCCGCCGACGCCGAAGGAGCTGACCCCGGCCCGCCGGGGGGTGTCCCCGGCCGGCCAGACGGTGCTCTTCACCGGCACGTAGAACGGCGAGTCCTCCAGCTCCAGCAGCGGGTTGGGCCGCTCGAAGTGCGGGCTGGGCGGGATGATCCCGTCCCGTACGGCCAGCGCCGCGCGGATCAGCCCGGCCACGCCGGCCGCGGCGTCCAGATGCCCGATGGTGGCCTTGGCCGAGCCCAGCGCGACGCGCCTGCCCGCCCAGGACTCCTCGTCGGCCGTGCCGCCGGCCACGCCGTAGGCGCTGCGCAGCGCCTCGATCTCGATGGGGTCGCCGATCCGGGTGCCGGTGCCGTGCGTCTCGACGTACCCGACGGTGTGCGGGGCCACGTCGCCCAGCGACATCGCGTCGCGGACCGCGGTGGCCTGGCCCTCGACGCTGGGTGCGGTGAAGCCGACCTTGGCCGCACCGTCGTTGTTGATGGCGGAGCCGCGGATCACCGCGTACACCCGGCGGCCCTCGGCCACGGCGTCGTCGTACCGCTGGAGCAGCACCGCACCGGCGCCGCTGCCGCCGACGGTTCCCTCCGCGCGGTGGTCGAACGGACGGCAGTGACCGTCCGGGGACGCGATGCTGCCCTCCTTGTACAAGTACCCGATGCGGTGCGGCAGTTCGATGGTGGAGCCGCCCGCCAGCGCGATGTCGCTCTCGTGCGAGAGCAGGCTCTGCACGGCCATGTGGACGGCGACCAGCGAGGCGGAGCACGCGGTCTGCACGCTGACGGCGGGCCCGCGCAGCCCCAGCCGGTAGCTGGCGGCGGTGGCGAGGAAGTCCTTGTCGTTGAGGATCCGCCCCTCCAGCATGTTGATCGAGCTGCCCAGGGCGGGCACCGCGTTCAGCCACAGATAGCGGGTCATGCCGGCGGCGGCGAACACGGCGGCGCGCTCCCGGTAGCGGTCCGGGTCGCAGTCGGCGTCCTCCAGGGCCTCCCAGGCGCACTCCAGGAAGATCCGTATCTGCGGGTCCATCAGCCGGGCCTCGCGCGGCGTGTAGCCGAACGCCCCCGCGTCGAACCGGTCGTGGTCCGCGAGCGGCATGCCCGAGCGGACGTAGTGCGGGTCGTCCACCAGTGCGGGGTCCTCGCCCGCGGCGATCAGCTCGTCGCGGCCGTACTCGACGAGCGCCTCGGTGCCCGCCACCGCGTTCTCCCAGAACGCGGGGATGCTGTCGCTGCCGGGGAAGCGCCCGGCCATTCCGACGATCGCGATCAGGTCTTCGGTATCCGTCATGCCCGTCGTATCCGTCGTATCCGTCGTATCCGTCGTATCCGTCGTATCCGTTGGGTCCGTCGTGGGTCTCTGCTCGGCCATGTGTCCCCCGTCAGCCATCTGTCCCCGCCTTCCTGCGCCGGTGGAACCGGCCTCGGGCCTTGCGTCGCTGGTCCTGGTCCGCGTCGTGCGCCGGGCCGGAGCCGTTCTCGTCCTCGGCCGGTCCCGCACTGCCCATGTGGGCGGCGAGCGCGGCGATGGTCGGATACGCGAACAGCTCCACCAGGCGGGGTGCGGCGATGCCGGCGCCCAGCTCGGAGAGGCGTGCGTGCACCCGGATGAGCAGCAGGGAGTTGCCTCCCGCGTCGAAGAAGTTCTCGTGGATCCCGATCCGGTCGAGGCCGAGCACCGAGCACCACACCGCGGCCAGCTGCTGTTCCAGCTCGCTGCGGGGGAGCACTTGGGCGGCGGTCGCCCGCGTCGCGCTCTCCTGCGCCGCCGGTGCGGCGGCCAGCGCCCTGCGGTCCACCTTGCCGTTCGGGGTGAGCGGGAAGGCGGTCAGCATGGTGAGGCGGTCCGGGACCATGTAGCCGGGCAGGCCGCGCGCCAGGTGTTCGCGGAGCCGGTCCAGGTCCGGCGGGTCACCGACCGGGGTGGCGGCCGGGAGATCCGCCTCGGCCAGGCCGGGCCTGCGACCGTAGACGATGCCCACTTCCAGCTCGTCGAGGATGGTGCGGCTCTCGGTCTCGAAGCCGTACCGCTCCAGCACGGCCAGCACCTCGTCCCGCCGGTCGTCGCCCTCGATCTCGACGGCGACCTGCCGCACCCGCCGCCAGTCGGCGTCGTCGAGCCCGGCGAGCACGTCCAGCTCGGCCCGCTCCACGTCGACCTTCAGCAGGCCGACGTCCTCCAGCCGGTGCTCGGCGATCAGTTCGTGCAGGGTGGTGAGCCGGCAGCTGAACTGCTCGTTGCGGTACTGGTCCGCGAGGAAGTCCTCGACGTCCGCGGCGTCCGCCGTCGGCATGAGCACCGCCGCCCGCTTCCGGTCGGCCTCGGGGTCGGCGTAGCGGCCGGACAGTCCGGTCAGCGCCGGGTAGTACGTGAACTCGGCCGTGCCGGGGGTGTCCGAGAGGCCCGCGTTGACCAGCACCGCGTCGATGCCGTTGGCCCGTACGGTGCGGCTCAGCCGGTCGAAGGTCGGCGGGATCGGCTCGACGGAGACGATCCGCGCGGGCCGGCAGCTGCGGTGCACCCACAGCGTGGTGCCGCCCACGTTGGCCCCCGCGTCCAGCACGGTCATGCCGTCCCAGAGGCGCAGGAAGCCGTCGCCCAGGTAGTCGCCGTCCTCGAAGATCTCCTTGTGGATCTCGGCCGCGGCCCGGTGGTCGCCGGTGGCGACCACGCCGCCGAAGGGCAGTGGGATCAGCTCCGGGTCGCCGCCCTCGGCAGCGGTGACCGCGGCGCCCCGGGGGCGTATCCAGCCGGCGAGCGCCGCGCGGTCCCCCTCCCCGACCACGCCGACGACCGCCCGCTCCACCCCGGGGAAGGCCTCGATGTGCGACTCGATCTCACCGAGCTCGATCCGCCGGCCGCGCAGTTTGACCTGGTCGTCCAGCCGTCCCCGGTACTCCAGGGCCCCGTCCGGGCGCAGCACCGCGAGGTCGCCGGTGCGGTACAGCCGTGCGCCGGGCGGGCCGAACGGATCGGGTACGAAGCGCTCCGCGGTCAGCTCCGGGCGCCGCCAGTAGCCGCGCACCACGCTGTCCCCGCCGATCAGGAGCTCACCCGGGGTGCCCACCGGCACCGGCTCGCCCGCCGGGTCCACCAGGTGGAAACGGGTGTTGGCGACGGGCCGGCCGATCGGCGGCGGGCCCTCGCCCGTCACCGGGTGCGTACTGGACCAGATGGTGGTCTCGGTGGGGCCGTACATGTTGAGCACCCGGCCGAGCAGTACGTCGCCGAGCCGGCTCGCGAGCGCGGCCGGGAAGGCCTCGCCGCCGATCACCAGCTGTTCCAGCTTCTCCAGCGTGGCCAGACCCGCGTCCGTCTCGGCCAGCGCGAGCGCCAGCGACGGCGTGCACTGCAGGTGCGTCGCGCTGTGCCGGGCCAGCTGGGCGAGCGCCGACTGGTCCTCCTGGGGTCCCCGGTCGCCGACCGCGGCGGCCCAACCGGCCCGCAGGACGTCCAGTTGGGGCAGCGAGGCGAGGATCTGCTCCGGGTCGATGCCGAAGTCGATGAGGCAGGCGATCTCGTCGACCCCGGAGGCCGCGATCCGCTCCACCATCGGCCCGCAGGACTCGGGCGACCCGATGAGGCCCGCCTCGTTGGCGAACCGGTCGTAGTAGCGCTCCAGGAGTACGTCCAGCTCCTCCTGCGCCAGCGCCTCGATGTCCGCCGCGTCCTCGCCGCTGAGCAGGCGCTTCACCAGCCCCAGCGAGCTGCGGAGATAGCCGACGAACGGCTTCCTGGCGCGCTCCCGCACCGCCTGGGCGTCCGTGTCCACCGCCGTGTGCACCATCAGTGCCACCCGGCCGCGGCCCGGGTGGCCGGCCTCGTCCCAGGCCTTGCGGTAGCGGGCCACCTTCTCGGCCAGCTCTTCAAGGCTCTGGCCGAGCAGGTGGGTGAGCAGGTTCACGCCCGCGCGGCCCGCCGCCTCGAAGGTGGCGACGTCGCCCGAGGAGGTGAGCCAGGAGGGGAGTTCGCCGCGGGCCGGACGCGGGTAGGCCGCCACCTCGATGGTGGCTCCCGCCCCGTTGACCCGCTCGACCTTCTCACCGCGCCACAGCGCGCGCACGGTGTCCATGCCCTCCATGAGGACCCGCTTGCGGTCGGCGTGCCGGTCGGGGGCGAGCACGAAGTCGTCGGCCAGCCAGCCGGAGGCGAAGGACACCTCGGCCCGCCCGCCGGAGATCCCGTCGACTACCGCCCACTCCTCGGCGACCCGCAGCGGGTCCTGGAGCGGCAGCACCACGCTGCCCGCGCGGACCGCGATCCGCCGGGTCACCGCGGCGACGGCCGCGCCGGTCACCGACGGGTTCGGGTAGAGCCCGCCGAAGGCGTTGAAGTGCCGCTCAGGCGTCCACACCCCGGCGAAGCCGTGCTCGTCGGCGAACTTCGCGCCCTCCAGCAGCAGCCGGTACGGCTCGGGGCCCTGCTCGCCCTCCGCGCTGGCGAAGTAGAACAGGCTGAAGTCCACCGAGGGGCGCGGCGCGGACCGCTCCTCGCCCTGCAGTACGACGGTGACGCCGCGGGCCAGCGTCCACAGCAGTTCAAGACCGGCGATGTCGAAGGAGATGCTGGTGGTCGCCAGCCACACCGAGCCTTCGCCCGCGGTGATCTGCTCGTCCATGGCGTGCAGGAAGTTGGTGAGGGCACGGTGCGGCACCGTGACGCCCTTGGGAGTGCCGGTGGAGCCGGAGGTGTAGATGACGTACGCGGGGTTCTCCGGCAGCACCGCGGAGGCGACGGGCTTCTCCCCGGCAGCGCCTTTCTCGGCGGCGCCTTCCCCGTCGAGCGGCTCCAAGGAGGTCAGGACGAGGGAGGCGCCGGAGTCGCTGAGCATCTGTTGCCTGCGCCGCTCCGGGTAGTCCGGGTCCACCGGCACGTAGCCGGCCCCCGACTTGAGCACCGCGAGCAGCGCGACCGGCAGGTCCTCGGTACGGCGCATCGCCACGGCGACCAGCTGCTCGGGGCCCGCGCCCCGGGCGATCAGCGACCGGGCCAGCCGGTCGGAGCGGGAATCGAGCTCGGCGTAGCTGAGCCGGACGTCGCCGTGCACCACGGCGGTGGCGTCCGGGGTGCGCCGGGCCTGCTCGGAAATCCGCTCGTGCACGAGTTCGGCTCCAGGGAACTCCCGTACCGTGTCGTTGAGTCGGCGGACCGCCTCGGCGTCGGCGGCGGTGGCCAGCGGCAGCCGGGCGATCGGGGTGTCGGGCTGCGCGAGGGCTCCGGTCAGCAGGGTCGTCAGCTGCTCGGCGAACCGCTCGATCGTGCCGGCGTCGAACAGGCCGGTGTTGTACTCCAGCACCCCGGTGGCACCGGAGGCGTGCCGCTCCACCGTCAGGATCAGGTCGAGCGGGACCGTGCCGTAGTCGACGGGCAGCTGCTCGACGTCCAGGCCCGGCAGGTGCAGGGTGCGTCTCTCGCTCTCGTACCAGGCGAACATCAGCTGGACGATGGGGGAGTGGCTGAGCTGGCGGGACGGCTGGAGCTCGTCCACCAGCTTCTCGAAGGGCACTTCGGCGTACGGATAGCAGGCCAGGGCGTCCGCGCCCACCCGGTCGACGAGTTCGCCGAACGACAGCGCGCCGTCCACCTGGCTGCGTATCGCCAGCGTGTTGGTGAAGGAGCCCACCACCCGCTCCAGAGCGGGGTCGGGCCGGTCGGTCACCGGCGTGCCCACGATCAGGTCGTCGCGCCCGGTGCTGCGGTGCACGAACGCCAGGAACACGCTGAGCATGGTCATGAAGGGGGTGGCCCCGCGCTCCGCGCCGAACCGGACGACCGCGGCGGTCAGTTCCTCGCCGAGCTCGAACCGGTGGGTGGCCCCCGCGTAGCTCTGCACGGCGGGCCGGGTGCGGTCGGCGGGGAGTTCCAGCAGCTCGGGGACGCCCGCGAGCTGCTCCCGCCAGAAGTCGAGCCCCTCCTCCAGGGCCGGTCCCGTCAGCTGCTCGCGCTGCCACGTCGAGTAGTCGGCGTAGTGCAGGGTGGGCTCGTCGGGGAGCTCCGCGCCGCTGTAATGGGCACTCAGTTCTTCGGCGACGAGCTCCATCGACGCACCGTCGGCGATGATGTGGTGCGCCGCCAGCAGCAGGGCGTGGTCCTCGGCGCCGAGCGTGACGAGCACGGCCCGCAGCAGCGGTGCGCGGTCCAGGCCGAAGGGGCGGGCGCTCACGGCGCGCAGCAGCGAGGGCAGTTCTTCCTCGGTGCCTTCCAGCCGTTCCAGCACGATCTCGGCGCTGTCCTCCACCACCTGGAAGGCGGTTCCCGCCACTTCGGCGAAGCGGGTGCGCAGCGCTTCGTGGCGGGCCACGACGGCCACCAGGGCCCCGTTCAGCGCGGCCTCGTCCAGTGCACCGCGCAGCCGCACCGCCACATGCACCAGAGGGGGCGCCTCGTCGGGCGCTATCTGCGCCAGGAACCAGAAGCGTTCCTGGGCGAAGGACATTCGGGCACTACGTATTTCCGACATGAATCAGATCGCCTCCGCACTGTCTTCGGTGAGCAGCTCGGCCAGCGTGCGGCGTGCCGCGGGGCGCATCGGCGCGATGCGGGAAGGCGCTCCCGCGGGCCCGGGGCCGGCTTCGGCGGCCGTGGCCAGGGCCGCGTCCACGGCTGCTGCCAGGTCGCCGAGCGTCTCCTGCTGGAGGACCAGCCGGAGCAGGGTGGGCACCGGGAGCGGGCGGGCCTTGGAGAGCCGGCGGGCGAGCCGGGCCGCCTTCAGGGAATCGCCGCCGAGCTGGAAGAACTTGTCCTCCGCGGTCAGCTCCCGGATGTCCAGCAGTTCGCCGAGCAGCTCGGCCAGCAGCCGTTCGGTATCGGTCTGCGGGGCGCGGCCGCGGGGCGTGTGCAGCTCCCCGGGGTCGGGCAGCCGGCCGGGTTCGAGTTTGCCGTTCGGTGACAGCGGCAGCTCGGACAGCACCACGAACCGGCCCGGCACCATGGCCTGGGGCAGCGTCGCCGCCAGCGAGGCGCGCAGCGCGTCGAGGTCGAAGCCGTCCGCGTTCGGCACTTCCAGGTAGCCGACCAGGCCGCCCCCGCGCACCGTGACGTGTGCGGCGCTGACCAGGGGGTGGCGTTCGGCGACGGCCTCGATCTCGCCGGGCTCCACCCGCAGTCCGTTCAGCTTGATCTGCTTGTCGCTGCGGCCCGCGAAGACCAGCTCCCCGTCGGCCAGGCGGTACGCCTGGTCCCCGGTCCGGTACATCCGCGTTCCGGGCGGGCCCAGCGGGTCTGGCCTGAACCGGTCGGCGGTCTGGGCCGGGTCGCCGAGATAGCCGCGGGCCAGGCCGTCACCGGCGATCCACAGCTCTCCCGTGATGCCCGCCGGGACGGGGTTGCCCGCCGCGTCCAGCACGTGCAGTCGTACGTTCTGCAGGGCCCGGCCGATCGGCAGGCTCCCGGCCCCGGACAGCTCGTCGGGCAGCGGAACGGGCACCGCGTACATGCTGGCGGTGACGCTCGCCTCGGTCGGTCCGTAGGCGTTGACGAACAGGAAGCCGTCCGGCAGTTGCCCGGACAGCTGCCGGTAGGCCTCGACGGAGACCGCCTCGGCGCCGACGCTGATGCCGCGCAGCTCCAGCTCGGACCGCCGGGCCGCCTCGGGGACCATGTACGGCGCCATGAAGGTGCTCTCGATGCGGTGCTCGATCAGCCAGTCCAGATGGTCCTCGGGTGTGGTGCGGGCCCGGTCGGGCGTCAGGTGCACCTCGGCGCCGCGCGCCAGGGCGGGGAACATCGCGTAGACCGAGGCGTCGAAGCTGAAGCTCGCCCACACCGCGGCCCGGCAGCCGCGGGGCACCAGCGCGTCGTAGTTCGGGTCGGTGATCAGGTTGACGACTCCGGCGTGCGGGACGAGGACGCCCTTGGGCCGGCCGGTGGAGCCCGAGGTGTAGATCAGGTACGCGGGACTCCGCGGGTCGACCGGAGTGTGCAGGTCCTCGTCCGGCAGCTCCCGGGTGTCCGGCAGTGCTCCGGAGAGCACCACGGCCGCCTTGGAGTGCGACAGCATGAACTCCCGCCGCTCCTGCGGGTAGGTGGGGTCCACCGGGAGGTAGGCGCCGCCCGCCTTGAGCGTGGCCAGGATCGCGACCGGTACGTCCAGGCCGCGTGCGAGCGACAGGGCGACGATCCGTTCCGGGCCGACGCCCAGGCCCACCAGGTGGCGGGCGAGGCGGTTGGCCCGCGCGTTCAGCTCGGCGTAGCTCAGCCGGTCGCCCTCGTGGACGAGCGCGGTGGCCCCGGGCGTGCGCCGGGCCTGCTCCTCGACGACCTCGTGCAGCAGCCGCGGGGCGCCGGGCGCCAGGTCCTTCGCGGTGGTGTTGAGCTGCCGCAGCCCTTCGTGCTCCGGTGCGGTGAGCAGCGGCAGCGCGGAGAGCGGGGTCTGCGGGGCGCAGACCGCACCGCGCACCAGGGTGGTCAGGTGCCCGGTCAGCCGCTCCACGCTCTGCTCGTCGAAGAGGTCCGTGCTGTAGATGACGGCCCCCGAGATGGTCCCGCCGGGCCGTCGCTCCAGGGTGAAGGTCAGGTCGAACTGGGTGTCGCAGAAGTCGGACGGGATCGGCTCGCGCTCCACCCCGGGCAGCGAGAGCCCTTCGCCCGGCATGGTGTGCAGCGAGAAGAGGACCTGGACCAGCGGGCTGTGGCTGAGGCTGCGGGAGGGAGCCAGCTCCGCCGTCAGCCGTTCGAAGGGCACTTCCTGGTGGGTGAAGGCCGACAGGGAGGTCTCCCGCACCCGGCCGAGCAGCTCGGTGAAGGTCGGGTCGCCGTCCAGCGAGGTGCGCAGGGCCAGGGTGTTGACCAGGAAGCCGACCATCCGGTCATGTTCCGGCCGGAGCCGTCCGGCGACCGGTGAGCCGACGACGAGGTCGTCGAGACCGGTGTAGCGGTGCAGCACCGACTTGACGCCGCTGAGCAGCACCATGAACAGGCTGGCCCCGTGCTCCCTGGCCAGCCCCTCCAGGTCGGTGACCAGATCGGCGGTCAGGGTGAAGTGGTGGGTGGCGCCGCGGAAGGACTGCACCGCGGGGCGCGGCCGGTCCGTGGGCAGCGGCAGCAGCTCGGGTGCTCCGGCCAACTTCTCGCGCCAGTACGCGAGTTGACCGGCGAGGTCCTCGTCGGCAGGCACCGTTGCCGTGCCCGTCAGCCGCTCGCGCTGCCACTGGGCGAAGTCGCGGTGGCCGACCGGGGGTTCGGGCGGCAGCGCACGGCCCGCGTACAGCGCGCTCAGATCCTCGAAGAGGATCCGCAGCGACCACGCGTCCGCCACGATCTCGTGCACGGTGAGCTGCAGTACGTGGTCCTCGTCGCCCAGCGGCACCAGCAGGGCCCGCAGCAGCGGCGCGGTGCTCAGGTCGAACGGCCGGTACGCCTCCTCGTCGAGGGTGGCCCGCAGCCCCGCCGCGTCCTCGGGACGGTGCGCCGGCGCCGTGCGCAACTCCAGCGCGACCTCGTCGGCCACGATCGCCAGCCGCGTCTCCCCGGTGCTGTCGAAGGAGGTGCGCAGCGCGTCGTGCCGCGCCGCGAGGGCGGTCAGCGCACGGCGCAGCGCCTCGCAATCCAGCGGGCCGCGCAGCCGGTAGGCGAAGGCGTTGTTGTACGCGGTGTTGCCCGGCTTCAGCTCGTCCAGGAAGAGGAACTGCTCCTCGCCGAAGGAGGGCAGGCCCCGGGACGGATCGGTTCTCCGGGGTACCGACGGCAGCTTCGAGGTGGCCTCGTGGTCCGCCTCGGCCTGCCGGACGACCTCGGCCAGCTGGGCCACCGTCCGGCCCTCGAACATCAGCCGCATCGGGAGCTCGACCCCGTACGTCTCCCGGATGCGTGCGACCACCTGGGTGGCGATCAGGGAGTGGCCGCCGAGGTCGAAGAAGTTCCGGTCGGTGGCGACCTCGTCGACGCCCAGGGCCTCGGCCCAGATTCCGGCGATCGTGTCCCGGGCCGGATCGGTCGGCTGCTGCTGCGCCCGCGCGCCGTGCGGCGCGGTGCGTACCGCCGGGGCGGGGAGCGCGGCGCGGTCGGCCTTGCCGTTGGGGGTCAGCGGAATGCGGTCCAGTACGACCAGGGCGCTCGGCACCAGCTGGGCCGGCAGCCTTCCGCGGATGAACTCACGTACCAGATCGGGAAGTTCGTCGCTCTGCCCGACGGCACCGTCCGCGTTCTGTCCGGCGGCACCGTCCGCGTTCCGCCCGGGGGTACCGTCCGCGTTCTGCCCGGCGGATCCGTCCGTGCTCTGCTCGGCGGGGACCAGATAGCCGACCAGTCGCTGGTCGCCCGGCCGATCCTCGCGGACGGTGGCGACGGCCGCGATCACCGCGGGGTGCGCCCGAAGTGCCTCCTCGACCTCGCCCAGCTCGATCCGGAAGCCGCGGATCTTCACCTGGCCGTCCAGCCGGCCGCCGAACTCCATGACTCCGTCGGGGCGCCGGGTGACCCGGTCCCCGCTGCGGTACATCCGTGCTCCGCCACCGGCGAAGGGGTCGGGCAGGAAGGAGGAGGCGGTGCGGTCGGGGCGACGCCAGTAGCCGTAGGAGACCCCGTTCCCGCCGATGTACAGCTCGCCGGGGGTGCCGTCGGGGACCGGTCTCAGCTGCTCGTCCAGTACGTACAGCAGCGTCTGGTCGATCGCGGTGCCGATCGGCACGCTGTCGGCCTCGTCCGGCAGCGCGGCCGTGTCGTAGACGGCGGAGAAGGTGCTGGCCTCGGTCGGGCCGTAGCCGCTGAGCAGACGGCCGCCGGGCGGCAGGTGCTTCCGGGCGGCCCGGACGCTGCCGGGGTCGGCCGCCTCGCCACCGATGACCAGCTGGGGGACGGATGCGAAGGCTGCCGGCTCGTTCCTGATCACCTCGTTGAAGAGGGAGGTGGTGACGAACACCGTGCTGAGCCGCTGCTCCCTGACGAACCGCTCCAGGTATCGGGGGGAGGTCATCACCTCCCGGTCGATGCCCACCAGGCAGGCGCCATTGAGCAGCGCCATCCACATCTCCAGCACGCTGGCGTCGAAGGAGAGGTTGCCGCCGAAGCCCACCCGGTCCTCGGGTGTCAGCCGCAGGTAGCAGGTGTCCACCACCAGCCGGATGACGGCCCGCTGGGTCGTCAGCACGCCCTTGGGGCGGCCCGTGGAGCCGGAGGTGTACATCATGCAGGCGGGCTGGGCCGCCGACTGCCGGCCGGGGCGCTCGGGGCTGCACGCCGCGATCAGCTCGGCGTCGCTGTCGAGCCGCACCACGGGGATGCCGTCCGAGGGCAGCAGCTTGTCGTGCGGACTGCGGGTGACGACGAGGTCCAGTACGGCGTCCCCGGCCATCCAGGCGAGCCGCTCATCCGGGTACGACACGTCCAGCGGCACACAGACGGCTCCGCACTTGAGCGCGGCCAACGTGGCCACCACCATGTCGGACCGCCGGTCGGTGCACACGCCGACGAAGGCCCCCGGTCGTACTCCCCGGTCGGTCAGATGGGCGGCCAGGCGATTCGCGCGGACATCGAGTTCCGCGTAACTCCACTCCTGGGTATCGAATATTACGGCCGTCCGCTCTGGTGCGGTATCGGTGTGATGCTCGAAAAGCCCCGCGAGAGTGGGCAGTTCAGCCCTGAACATAACATCCGTCCGATCGTGGGGAGTTGCAGCAGTCGGTGTTTGAAGTTGGATGCTTTCAGGGCCTGTTGCCAAGATCAAGGTCTGGATTTCCTGGCTCGGACAATGCATGATCTCGGACGAGACGGAGTGCTGGGCAGGGCAATAGCTGCCCGAAATGCCGTACATCCGATCAATGGAGGACGCTTGTGACCAGTGCGGACACTTCAGAGCAGGCCGATGTACGACTCGATCGGCCGCTGTTGGTGCTGGGCGCCCTCATGGCCGTGGGTACGTTCGCAGCGGCCCTCGACGCGACAATCGTGTCGCTTGCGTTGAACAGTATTCGTTCGGAATTCAACACTCCGATTGATACGATCCAATGGATTATCACCGGCTATTTGCTGGGAATTGCGACAGTCATCCCGGTGACCGGATGGGCCGTCGACCGTTTCGGTGCAAGGACCATGTGGTTGACGGCCATGGGGATTTTCCTGGGCGCCTCACTGCTTTGCGGAATTTCCTGGTCCGCTCCTTCGCTGATCGTCTCCCGGGTGCTCCAGGGGTTCGGCGGCGGCATGATCGTGCCGATCGCCCAGGCGGTCCTGGCCCGCGCGGCGGGCCCCAACCGGGTGGGCCGGATCATGGCCCTGGTGACCATCCCCACCCAGTTCGCCTCGGTCATCGGGCCGACCCTGGGCGGCGTGCTGGTGGAGACGACGACCTGGCGCTGGATCTTCTACCTCAACCTGCCCGTCTGCCTGATCGCCGGCGTGCTGGCCGCCCGGCTGCTCCCGCGTGACGAGCCGCAGCGCGAGGCCCGCCTCGACCTCAGGGGGCTGCTGCTGCTCTCGCCCGGCCTGGCCCTGCTGGTCTTCGGCGTCTCCCGGGTGTCCGACGGCGCGGTCGCGGTGCTCGTCCCGGTCGCGGCCGGCGCCGTGCTGCTGGCAGGTTACGTGGTGCACGCCCGGACCACGCCGCACCCTCCGGTCATCGACCTGAGGCTCTTCGCCACCCGCTGGTTCCGCACCCTGGCCGGGATCATGCTGGTGTACGGGGCCTTCTTCTTCGGCGCGGTCTACCTCTTCCCGCTCTACTTCCAGCAGGGCAGGGGCCACTCCGCGCTGCAGGCCGGAATGGAGGTGGCGCCGCAGGGCATCGGCCTGTTGCTGATGCTCTTCCTGGGCGGCTCGCTGGCCGACAAGCTGGGCCCCCGGCCCGCCATGCTCGGCGGCCTCGGCCTGCTGGCGGCGGGAACGCTGGTGTACACCCAACTGCCCGCCGATCCGCCGGCCTGGCTGCTGCTGACCGCACTGGCGGTGCGCGGCGCGGGCGTGGGACTCTGCGTCGGCCCGCTGATGGCCGCCGTGTTCCAGGGCGGGCTGCCGAAGGCGTCGATCCCACGGGCCACCACCGCCATCAACATCCTGCAGCGGGTGGGCGGTTCGTTCGGTACGGCCCTGTTCGCCGTGGTGCTCACGAGCCAGGCGGGGGAGCAGCACAACGCCTCGCCCGCGGACTTCAGCCAGACCTTCTGGTGGGTGGCGGGGCTGGTCGTCCTGGCACTGGTGCTCACCCTGACGCTGCCCCGCGGGCGCCCCGCCGCGGCGTCCGCCGACCACTGACCCCGCGCCGGACCACTGCCCCGCGCCGGACCACTGCCCCGCGCCGACCGCTGTCCCCGCCCCGGATCACCGCCCCCCGCTGGACCACTGTCCCCCCTCCGCTCCGTGGGAGAGAAGAAGAGACATGACGACGAACACCGCCCCGAGCGTCCTGGGAGACGCCGTACGGGAGTGGGCAGTGCTGCCCGGAGGCCCGCTGCCGCTGGGCGTCGAGCCGGTCACTCCCGGCCTGGACCTCCTGGACTGGGCGTCCCGGTACCGCGAGCCGCTGCGCGAGCGCATCGACGAGCACGGGGCCGTGCTGCTGCGCGGCTTCTCCGGGGTCACCGCCGAGTCCTTCGAGGCGCTGGTCCGCGAGGCCTGCGGAGCGCCCCTCGAATACGTCGAGCGCTCCTCCCCGCGCCACGCCGTGCACAAGAACGTCTACACCTCGACCGACCACCCCGCGCGCGAACGCATCCACCTGCACAACGAGCAGTCGTACAACCTCCTGTGGCCGCTGCGCATCTGCTTCTGCTGCTTGATCGCGCCGGGCGGCGAAGGAGCCACCCCCCTCGCCGACTGCCGCAAGGTGTACGACCGGATCCCGGCGGACATCCGGCAGCGTTTCGCCGACCGCGGCGGCTACCTCTACGTGCGCAACTTCGGCCACGGTGCGGGACTCGGCTGGCAGGAGGCCTTCCGGACCAGCGATCCGGCCGAGGTCGAGCGCTACTGCGCGGAGAACGACATCGAGGTGACGTGGGGCCCCGACGGCCAACTGCGCACCGCCCAGCGGCGCCCCGAGGCGCTACGGCATCCCCGTACCGGCGAATGGACGTGGTTCAACCACCTCACGTTCTTCCACCTCTCCACGCTGGGACCCGACCTGGCCGACGCGCTCCTCGAAGCGCTCGGCCCCGATGCCCTGCCCAACCACACGTACTACGGGGACGGCGGGGAGATCGAGCCCGAGGTGATGGAGGTGCTGCGCGCGGCCTACGCCGCCGAGCTCGTCGAGTTCCCCTGGCAGCGGGGCGACATCCTGCTGGTCGACAACATGCTCACCGCGCACGGCCGGGCCCCTTTCCAGCCGCCCCGGCAGATCGTCGTCGGCATGGCCGAGCCGGTGTCCGCGCGGCAGGTGGGAGCATGACCGCGCAGCGCTACCGCACCCCCGCGATGCGCGCCTTCCACGAGGCGCCGCAGGCCGCGTCCCGGCTGGTGTGCTTCCCGCACGCGGGCGGCTTCGCCTCCTACTTCTTCCCGCTGTCCCGGGCGCTCGCGCCGGCCGTCGAGGTGCTCGGCGTGCAGTACCCGGGCCGTCTGGACCGCAGCGAGGAGCCCGCGGTCGAGGACATCGGGGTGCTCGCGGAAGAAGCGGCGGCACTCATCGCCGACGACCCGCACCCGCCGCCCACCCTCTTCGGGCACAGCATGGGAGCCCTGGTCGCCTTCGAGACGGCCAAGAGGCTGACGCGGGACCACGGCATCACCCCGGCGGGGCTGATCGTCTCCGGTATGCGGGCACCGTCCCGGCCGCGCCGCCGCCCCCGGGACTGGGACCGGGAGGAAGAGCTGCTGGACGAGATGAGGCTGCTCTCCGGCACCGACCCGGCGCTGATGGAGGACGAGGAGCTCAGAGAGCTGTTCCTGCCCGTCCTGCGCAGCGACTTCCGTGCCGTGAACGCGTACCCGGGCGATGACACCGTGCTCTCCTGCCCGGTCACCGCCTTCGCGGGCGACGAGGACCCGGTGACTCCGGACGGCGTGCACCACTGGGCCACTCACACCTCGGCGGAGTTCACCACCCGGTCCTTCCCGGGCGACCACTTCTACCTGAAGGGCTTCCCGCCGTCCGTGACCGCTGCCGTACGGGAGGCGCTGAGCCGGAGCTGACCGGACCGGCCGCCCTCGGTCCCCGGTCCGACGGCAGTGTCGTTCAGAGGGGGTTGGGTTCGCCCAGGGGTGCTGTGACGAAGGGGCCGCCGACGTACTCTGCGGCGGGGCCGGTGGGGGCGGGTGCGTCGATCCGGTCCGCGAACGTTTCGGCGTTGTCCTGGGACGTGTAGCCCAGGGCCTCCGCTTCGGCGAGGGAGTAGATGCGGCGCGTGTTGTCGGAGACGCCCCAGATCAGGCGGTAGCCGGGCGACGGAGTGGCCAGGCAGGCTTCGAACAGGCGCGCGCCGTCGCCGGGGGAGAGCCAGGTGACCAGGCCGCGCGGTCCGAGGCCGACCGGGGTCGGGAAGCAGGAGCCGATGCGGACGACGATGACGTCCATGCCGAACCGCGAGTGGTAAAGGCTTCCGAGCGCTTCGATGGCCGCCTTGCTCACGCCGTAGAAGGTGTCGGGGCGGGCGGTGGAGTCGGCGGCGAGGCCCCTCTCGCCGGCTTCGTCGTTCCGCCGGAAACCGACGGCGTGGTTGCTGGAAGCCAGGATCACGCGTGGGACACCTGCCGCGCGGGCGGCTTCCAGGACAGTCCTGGTGCCGTGGATGTTGACGTCGAGGGTCTCTTCCCACGACGTCTCGCGGCTGTGCCCGCCGAGGTGGATCACCGCGTCGACACCGGCGCACGCCTCGGCCATCGCGGCCGGGTCGGTGACCGAAGCGGAGAGCAGCTCGACTGCTTCACCCGCCTCTGCGGCCGGCTGGTCGGAGAGGTCGAGGAGGCGCAGGATCCGGCCGTCACGGCGGAGCCGCGAGCGCATCAGGCTGCCGACTATGCCCGCTGATCCGGTGATCAGGACGCGCTGGTCTGCCATCGGTGTTCTCTTTTCTCTACGTACCAACAGGGACATACGTACCAGAAGGTGAAGGGGAGAAATCAGCGAATTCCCGCGCGGCGCAGGCGTTGCCCGAGCTCTGCGGTGGCTTTGGCGAGCAGTTCGCCGACGTGCTTGGCGTCGTCGTCGGTGACCTGGTCGATGGGCATGGAGCAGCTCATCGCGTCGGTGGCGGGGATCCGGTACGGGATCACCGCGGCGACGCACCGCACCCCGAGGCCGCCTTCCTCGATCTCGGCGCCGTAGCCGCGTTCCCGGGTCAGGGCGCACTCGGCATGGAGGGCTTCGACCGAGGTGATCGTGTGCGGGGTCAGCGCGGTCAGCGGGTCGCGCAGTACGGCTTCGATCTCGTCGTGCGTCAGCTCGGCGAGCAGCACCTTCCCGAGGGCGGTGGCGTGCGCGGGAAGCGTCCGGCCGACGCGTGAGACCAGATGCGTGGACCTGACCGACTCCCGGGTCTCCAGATACACCACCTCCGCGCCGTTGCGGCGGGCGTAGTGCGCGGTGAACCCGGTCTTCTCGCGGACGAGTTCGAGCGCTTCCGTCGCGTAGGGGACCACGGGATCACGGTCGAGATACGCCGTGCCGCAGATCAGCGCCCGGACCCCGAGGCGATATCGCCCGGTGTTGGAGTCCACCTCCAGCCACCCGGCGTCGAGCAGCGTACGGAGCAGTCCGTGCAGGCTCGACCTGGGGAAACCGGTACTCGCCTGCAGATCGGACAGCGACAGCCAGACGCCGTTGGCCGCGAAGGTCTCCAGCAGATCGATGGCGCGGCGCGCCGATTTGACTCCCGCCGGCTCGACGGCGTTCTCGCCTGCCGGGATTTCCACCTTCTGCGGCACGAGGCGCTCCTCCATCCAGCCGTTGACACGTACGTCACACCACATTAACGTCCCGGGACAGCATTCCCATGCATGAACCGCTAGCACAATAACAGACTCCGTTCATGGATGTGAACAGCGAGAGGGGTCAGTGGTGCATTTCCTCGACTGGTCAGTGGTGTGCGGCTACTTCGTGCTGATGGTGGTGATCGGCTGGTGGTCCCACCGGAAGGTCTCCAACGTCAGCGACTTCTTCACCGCCGGCGGCAAGATGCCCTGGTGGCTCGCCGGAATCTCCCATCACATGTCCGGCTACAGCGCGGTTCTCTTCGTGGCGTACGCAGGCGTGGCGTACACGAGCGGGATCACGGTCTACTTCTGGGGCTTCGCCAGCATCGGCATCGGTGTCGGCATCGGCAGCTGGCTCTTCGCCGCCAGGTGGAACCGGCTGCGCTCGAAGGTCGGCGTCGCCTCACCGCTCGAATACCTGGCCAAGCGGTACGACGTCCCGACGCAGCAGGCCCTCGCGTGGAGCGGCAGCCTGCTGAAGGTCTTCGACATCGCGGCCAAGTGGTACGCGGTGGCGACCCTGCTCCACGCCTTCGCCGGGGTCCCCTACCTCTGGGGCATCCTCCTCACCGGCTCGGTCACCCTCATCTACTGCACCGCCGGAGGCCTCTGGGCCGACGCCCTCACCGACTTCGGCCAGTTCGTCATCCAGGCCGTCGCCGCACTCGTGATGATCTGGGTCATCCTCGGCAAGCTCGGCGGTGT
The DNA here is from genome assembly GCF_040651475.1 of Streptomyces sp. NPDC048442. NCBI lineage: Bacteria > Bacillati > Actinomycetota > Actinomycetes > Kitasatosporales > Streptomycetaceae > Streptomyces > Streptomyces sp. NPDC048442. The sequence continues at coordinate 154,312 of NZ_JBEZKB010000011.1, read as the reverse complement.
GTCCGGCCTCTGGACGATGTGGGCGAAGCTTCCCGAAGGCCACCTCGACCCGGCGACCGCCAAGTACACGACCGTCTTCCTCCTGGTCTACGTACTGGTGAAGACGCTTGAGTACAACGGGGGGATGTGGAACCTGGCGCAGCGCTACATGGCCGCGCCCAACACCCGCGAAGCACGCCGGGGTGCACGGCTCTCGTCGGCTCTCTACCTGCTGTGGCCACCGGTCCTGATGTTCCCGATGTTCGCGGCCCCGCTGCTAGTCCCGGGCCTGGAGGACCCCAACACCTCGTACGCCGTGATGACGATGACGTTCCTGCCGCCCGGCCTGATCGGCCTGGTACTGGCCGGCATCTTCTCGCACACGATGGCGATGGTCTCCTCCGACGCCAACGCGCTCTCCTCGGTGATCACCCGGGACATGCTGCCCGCGCTCTGGCGCCGGGCGAGGAGCTTCACCGAAGCGGAAGGCCTGCGGGTGGCCCGGACGTCCACCATCCTGTTCGTCGTCCTGACGATGATCGTCGCCACCCAGGCGCAGAACCTCGGTGGTGTGCTCCAGATTGTCGTGTCGTGGGTCGCGGCCCTGATGGGCCCGATATCGGTGCCCCTGCTGCTGGGCATGCTCCCCGCGTTCCGCAACTGCGGGCCGCGAGCCGCGCTGGTCTCCTGGGCGGGCGGGCTGATCGCCTACGCGCTCTGCTACTACGTGTTCGCCGCGGGCGCGACGGTCACTGTCGCCACGCCGGTACTGGTCTCGCTGGCCCTCTTCTGCGGACTCGGCCTGCTCGCCCCCGAACGCAGGGAGTCCACCGACGAGATGATCGAACTGGTCGGCAGGGAGGACGACGACCTCGACACCCGCATGAGCGAACCCACTTCCCGCTCATGACCCTTCAGATACGAAAGAGCGAATGAGTTGATGGCACAACCCCACGTCGAGCTCGAAGGCCTGCTCGCGTTTCCCCTCACTCCCTTCACCCACGACCTCGACCTCGACCTGGACGCGTTCGCCGAAACGGTCGAGGGCCACGTGGCAGCCGGTGCCGGAGCACTGTTCATCGCCTGCGGGACAGGCGAGTTCAGCGCGCTGACGGCCGACGAGCAAGCCGCGCTCCTGCGCAGGGCGCGCGAAGTGGTCGCCGGCCGGGTGCCGGTCTGGGTGGGAGCCGGAGGCGGCGCGGCGACGGCACGGGCCGGGATCGCGGCGGCACAGGAAGGCAACGCCGACGGCGTTCTCCTGCTGCCTCCGTACCTCGTGTCCGGGCCGCCGTCCGGCCTCGTCGACCACGTGCGTTACGCGGTGAACGACACAGACGTCCCGGTCGTCGTCTACCACCGCTCCAACGGCGCTTTCACCCCGAGGTCCGCGGTGAAGCTGCTCGACATCCCCTCCGTGGTCGGTCTCAAGGACGGCGTCGGCGACGTCGAGCTGATGACCAGGGTCGTCACCTCGATCCGGAGCGCGAAGTCGCCGCGGGCCGGCGACTTCCTGTTCTTCAACGGTCTGCCGACGGCCGAGGTCTCGGCCCGCGCGTACAAGGCGATCGGGGTGGCCCGCTATTCGTCGGCGGTCCACTGCTTCGCGCCGGAGATCGCGATGCGCTTCCACGGAGCGCTCGCGGCAGGGGACGACAAGGCCGTCGACGCGCTGCTGGCGGGGTTCTACCTGCCGCTGGTGGCGCTGCGGGACGAAACCCCGGGCTTCGCGGTCTCGCTGGTGAAGGCCGCCGCACGGCTGCGGGGCGACAGGGTCGGCGGCGTCCGGCCACCGCTCGTGGAACCCGACGCGGAGCAGGTCGAGCGCCTGGAAAAGATCGTCAAGGACGGCTACGCGCTGCTGTCCGCGTTGGAGGGCGTGCGCTGATGAAAATCATCGACGTTGTCCTGACCCCGGTCGCGTTCCGTGATCCGCCGCTGCTCAACGCGATGGGGGTGCACGAGCCGTTCGCGCTGCGCAGTGTGGTCGAGCTGCGCTGCGAGGACGCGGTGGTCGGTCTCGGCGAGTCGTACGGCGACCTGGCCTTCCTCGACCAGGTGAGGAAGGTGCTGCCGGAACTGACCGGGCACGACGTGTTCGACCTGCCGGGACTGCACCGCACCGTGACGCGGGTACTGGGCGGGGCGGTGTTCGCCGACGAGCACGGCCTCACCGGCGGCTTCTCGGTGAGCAAGACCATCGCCAGCGTGTACGCGCTCTTCGAGGTCGCTTCCTTGGACGCCCAGGGGCACTGCCTGGGCCGTCCGGTGGTCGACCTGCTCGGCGGGCGTGTGCGCGACGAGGTCGACTTCTCCGCGTACCTCTTCTACAAGTACGGCGCGCACGCGGGCGCCGAACAGGACCTCTGGGGCGAGGTGCTCACCCCAGAGGCCCTGGTCGGTGAGGCGAAGCGGATGATCGACCGGTACGGTTTCAAGTCGATCAAGCTCAAGGGCGGCGCGCTCGACCCCGACCAGGAGATGGACGGGATCCGCGCGCTGGCCGAGGCCTTCCCCGGGCACCCGCTGCGCATCGACCCGAACGCGGCCTGGACGGTGGAGACTTCGATCCGGGTCGCCCGGGAACTGGACGGCGTCCTTGAGTACCTGGAGGACCCGACCCCGGGCATCGAAGGCATGGCGAAGGTCGCCGAGCAGGCGAGCATGCCGCTGGCCACCAACATGTGCGTGGTGCGGTTCGAGGACATCGAGCCGGCGTTCCGGGCCAGGGCTGTCGGTGTCGTCCTCTCCGACCACCACTTCTGGGGCGGCCTGCGCGACACCCAGGCGTTGTCGAAGACCTGCGAGGCCTTCGACGTCGGTCTTTCGATGCACTCCAACAGTCACCTGGGCATCAGCCTCGCCGCGATGGTGCACGTCGCCGCGGCGACCGGGCATCTGACGTACGCCTGCGACACGCACTGGCCGTGGCGCGCCGTCGACGTGATCGCGCCCGGTGCGCTGGAGTTCCGCGGTGGCGCGGTGGCCGTGCCCGACAAGCCGGGCCTGGGCATCGAGCTGGATCCGGACGCGCTGGCCAGGGCACACGAGGACTACGTGCGTTGCGGACAGACCAAACGGAACGACGTGACGTACATGCGCAAGTTCGTCCCCTCGTTCGAACCTCATACGGCACGGTGGTGAACCCGTGCGAGTAGTCGGTTACGCCTATCCCTGGGACATCCTCGACGCACCCGGTTTCGTGGACCGGGCGGGGGAACTCGGGGTCGACGAAGTGGCCGTCGCCGTGTCCTACCACAGCGCCCGCGCCGCCACTCCCTGGTCGCCTGCGGGCACTTCGGTCCTCGCCCGGCATGCGGCGCTCTACCGTCCGGTGCGGGAGAAAGCCTGGCGTGACGCCCCGCTGCGTCCGGCCGCACCCGACTGGGCGTCGGTCCCCGACAGTGCGGGAGACGCCGTCCGCGTGCTGAACGCGGCCGGTGTGCCCGCCGCCGCGTGGATCGTGCTCACCCACGATTCCCGGCTGGGCACTCAGTTCCCGCAGTACGCCGTACGCAACTGCTTCGGCGAGAGCTACCCGTGGGCGCTGTGCCCGTCGCAGCCGCAGGTGCGGGCGTACGCGGCGACGCTGACCGCGGAGTGCCTGGAGGGGCTCGACGTCGCGTCGGTGCTCCTCGAAGCCTGTGGCCCGCTCGGCGCGGTGCACCAGCACCAGCACGAGAAGACCGACGGCGTCTGGTCTCCCGCTGTCGCACGGCTGCTCTCGGTGTGCTGCTGCACGGCCTGCGCAGACGGCTGGGCCGAGTCCGGTGCGAAAGCCGAAGACGTCCGCGACGCCCTGCGGAGCGAGGTCCGCCGCCTGGTGGACAGCGCCGATCTTCTCGCCACCGCGGACCGGTTGCCCGCCGATCTGAGGACCACGATCCTCGAAACCCGGCAGCGGGGCACCGACCGGCTCCGGCGCGGTGTGCTCGCCGCGATCGGGCCCGGCACCAGGGTCGTCCTGCACGGCGCGCTCGACCCCTGGGCGACCGGGGCACTTCCCGGCCTGACCCCGACCGCGGCCGCCGACGTCGACGCCGTGGTGCTGCAGAACTGGGCACCCGGCGGGGCCAGTGTCGACGCCGTCGCGAAGGCCCGACGGCAGCTTCCGTCCACCGTGGACGTCGGCAGCTACATCACCGCGGTGGCCGCGAGCCCGGTCCCCGACATGTCGGCCTACGTGACGGAACTGGCCGGGGCCGGCGCCGCCGAGCTGCACCTCTACCACCTCGGGCTGGCCGGCCCCGGCCGCCTGCCGGACATGCACGCCGCCACGGGCGCGGCGCACGCTGCGCGAAGGAAGGACTCATGAAGGAGGGACCCATGACCCAGGACACCGATTCCGCCACCTTGGAGCGCGTTCTCGCCGGCGCCGCGGCAGCGGCAGGACCGGCAGCCGCCTCGACCCCCGCCGGGCGCGCGGCCTGGCTGATCGCCGTCGCCGACGCACTCGACGACGCGGCCGAGGAACTCGTCGCCCTGGCCGCTGCCGAGACGCACCTGCCGCCCGCACCGCGGCTGAAGGGCGAGCTCGCCAGGACGACGTTCCAACTGCGCCTGTTCGCCGGTGAGCTCGACAACGGACACTTCCTGGGAGCCACGATCGACCACGCGGACGCCGCGTGGCCGATGGGCCCCCGTCCCGACATCCGGCGGTCGCTGATACCGATCGGCCCGGTGCTGGTGTTCGCCGCAGGCAACTTCCCGTTCGCCTTCAGCGTCGCAGGCGGGGACACGGCGTCCGCGCTGGCCGCCGGCTGCCCGGTCGTACTCAAGGCCCACCCGGGGCACCCGGAGCTGTCGGACCGGACAGGCGCGCTCGTGCACGACGCGCTGGTCGCGGCCGGTGCGCCGGAGGGGATCTTCGCGGTCGTCCACGGCGTCGACGTCGGTGTCACGGCACTGCGCGACGAGCGGATCGCGGCGGCTTCGTTCACCGGTTCGGTGCCGGGCGGGCGCGCGCTGTTCGACATCGCGAACGGCCGCCCGAGCCCGATCCCGTTCTACGGCGAACTCGGCAGCGTCAACCCGGTCGTCGTCACACCGGGTGCCCTCGCCGCGCGCGGTGAGGCGATCGCGAAGGCGTACGTGGGTTCGTTCACCCTGGGCGCCGGCCAGTTCTGCACCAAGCCGGGGCTGCTGTTCCTGCCGGAAGGCCATGGCCTCGACGGCGCGTTGAAGGAGGCCGTTTCCGCCGTCGCCGCCCAGCCGATGCTGAACGAGCGCATCGCGCAGGGCTACACCCGCGCGCTGTCCGGGATCCGTGAGATGCCGGGTGTCGAGGCGCTGGTGGAGTCCGGGCAGGACGGTCCGGTGTTCACTCCGGCCCTGCTGAGCATCAGCGGCAAGGAGTTCCTGGCCGCGGGCAAGGGTGTGCACCAGGAGTGCTTCGGTCCCGCGTCGCTGGTGGTCACCTACGCCGACCGGGCCGAGCTGGTGCGCCTGCTCGACCGGCTCGAACCGGGACTCACCGCGACCGTGCAGGGCGAGGAGAGCGAAGCCGAGCTGGTACGCGGCGTGCTGCCCTCGCTCGTCAGGCTCGCGGGCCGGCTGCTGTGGAACGAATGGCCGACCGGAGTCACCGTCAGCTGGGCCCAGCAGCACGGCGGGCCGTACCCGGCGACCACCTCGCCGGGGTCGACCTCCGTGGGCACCGCCGCCGTCGAGCGCTTCCTCAGGCCCGTCGCCTGGCAGGGCTTCCCGGACGCGTTGCTGCCGGACGCCCTGCGGGACGACAACCCGTGGAAGCTCCCGCGCCGTACGGACGGCCGGCGCTGAGTCGCAGACCGGCTTGCAGACCGGGGCCGGTACGGCCGACCCGGGCCAGGCTCTGGCCCGGGTCGCGTACCGGTACGGCTCCGCGCCGGGTCAGGCCAGTGAGGCGGCGTGCGCGGGGTTGATGGCGTGCTGGAGCGGCAGTCCCTGGGTGAAGCGGCGGAGTTCGTCGAGCACCAGCAGCCCGAGTCGGTGTCGTTCGGCGCCCATCGCGCCGCCGAGATGGGGCGTCAGGACCACGTTGGGAAGGTCGAAGAGTGGCGAGTCGTGGGCCGGAGGCTCCGGGTGTGTGACATCGAGTACGGCGGTGAGGTCGGGCCTGGCGCGCAGCACCTGCGCCGCGGCCGCCTCGTCGACAAGCGCGCCCCGCGCGGTGTTGATCAGCGTCGCGCCCGGCCCCAGGGAGTTCAGCAGCCGCGCCCCGACCGTGCCGCGGGTCTCGGGCAGGAGCGGTGCATGGAGGCTGACGACGTGGCAGGTGGCGAAGAGCTCCTCGATGCCGATGAGCCGGACGCCCGCCTCCCGGGCGGTTTCCGGGGAGGCGACGGGGTCCGTGGCGAAGACGTCGACGTCGAAGCGGCCGAGGTGGGCCGCGACGAGTCGGCCGATGTGCCCGAGCCCCAACAGGCCCACCCGCGACCGGTAGGCGCCCGGCACGGCGACGTCGCGGGGGAAGCGGCGGCTGCTCGCCACGTCCCGCGCGATGCGGTGCACCTGCTTCAGCCCGAGGAGGACCTGGGCCAGGGTGAACTCCGCCACCGGGACGGCGTTGGCCGCGGCGGCGGAGACGATCGGTATGCCGCGCTCCCAGAAGGCGGGCGTGGTCAGGTGCCGGACGGATCCCGCCGCGACGAGGACGGTCCGCAGCCGAGGGGCATGCCCCAGGAGGGCGGCGTCGAGGACGGGCGCGCCCCAGCCCGTGAGCAGGATGTCGACCCTTCTCAGCACGGAGGGGTCATCGGCGAGCTGCTGACGGGTGAGGGGCGGTCCCTGCCAGTCCACCAGCCCGTCGATCCCGGCCAGTACCTCGGGCGGATAGACGTCCGCCCGGCGTTCTTCCTCCATGACCAGAAGGGCTGTCGGTACGGTGACCGGCTCGTTCATGTCGGCTCTCTCCTCTGCCTGTTCACTGGCGGCCCGTCAGCCGGCCGGCCGACGGCCCCTGGTCGGATGCGTGGGCAAGTGTCCGACCGGATGTCGCAGACTGGCGCGGTTTGTTTACCACTTGGGTTTACCACTCGGGCCAGGCGGCTCGCAGGGACCATACATCGGATCTCTGGAATGTCATCGCCTGAAACGTGGAACTCCGGCCCTCGTCGATCGGGCGGCAATTTGCGGAGGCCCATGCCCATTTCGGTGCGTGGGAGCGCCTCTGGCAGGACTCTCGCCGATCACCGGAATATTCATATTCATCGGACTATTGACCGCTGATTCGGACCCCGTTACCGTCCGAGCAAGCGCTTTCTAGCTCAACTGCGCAGCGGCGAAACAGGAGTTGTCATGCAGAGATCACAATGGATAGGTGCGGGTTTTCTCGCCTCGGCATTGGTCCTCACCAGTTGTACATCCGGGCCTGCGGGAGTGGATGCCAAACAGAACTCCAAAGCGCCGTTGGAGCTCTGGACCAGGACGACACCGGGCGGACCGGGGGAGCAGGGGACGCTCAGGCTCGCCAAAGCCTTCGAGAAGGCCACCGGCCACAAGGTCAAGGTCACGGCCATCTTCGACGACTTCGAGACCAAGCTGCAGCAGCGGGCCGCGCAGAAGAACCTTCCCGACCTCGTCATGAACGACGTCACGCAGCTCGGGGCGATGCACAGCCAGGGCCTGCTCCGGGAGATCGAACTGGACAAGATCAAGAACAGCAAGGACCTCATCGGCCAGGGGCTGGACTCCGGCAAGAGCGTGGACGGCAAGCAGTACGCACTGCCCTACTCGGCGCAGGCGTCCGCACTGCTCATCCGCAAGGACTGGCGACAGAAGCTGAAGCTCGGCGCCCCGAAGACCTGGGACGACTTCGCCGCGATGGCCAAGGCCTTCACCACCCAGGACCCCGACGGCAACGGCAAGCAGGACACCTCCGGCCTCGCCGCCCCGCTCTCCACCAAGCGCGGCTACGCCTCCTGGTACTTCTCCAACTTCCTGTGGGCCGCGGGCGGAGACTTCATCACCGAGGCCGGCAAGGGCACGTACCGACCGGCGATGACCAGCAAAGCGTCCGTCGAGGCCATGGAATGGTTCCGTGACCTCGGCTGCAAGGACAAGGCCGTCCAGCCGGGTTCGGTGACCATGGACACCCCGCCGACGAACGAGACGTTCGAGGCGGGCAAGACCGGCATGTACGTCGTCGGCCCGTACATGCTGCCGCGTTTCGACGAGAGCCTCGGCAAGGACAAGTACGAGGTCGTGCCGATGCCCAAGGGGCCGAAGGACGCCACCGTCCTCGCCGAGGGCGGTTCCGTCTATCTGATGGCCGGCTCCGAGAACCGGGCCGGGCAGGACGCGTTCGTCGACTTCGCCGTCTCCGCCGAGGGCCAGAAGGTCGGGATGGAGGGCGACAAGGGCTTCGTCGTACAGCTCCCCGTCAACAAGACGGTGAACATCTCCCAGGTCCGTCCCGACCCCCGCTGGAAGACCTACTCCGAGGTGTACCGGGATTCCGGACGCTACGCGCCCTCCATCCCGAACTGGACCCCGGTGCGGCAGGCGACGGCGGACACCGTGAACGCGCTGATGGCCGACTGCGGCCTGGACATCAAGGCCAAGCTGGCTGAGCTCGACAAGCAGCTCGCCGGCATTCTCAAGGAGCAGGGGATCGCCGCGTCATGAGCCTCGACCAGGCTGGTCCGGCCGCTCCCCCGGCGGCCGGACCAGCCACCCGTACAGCGGGCCGGCGGGGTGCGGGGGCCGCAGGCCGCCGGAGGAACGGCCGTAGGTCGGGCCGGTGGTGGACGCCCTGGCTGTTCCTCGCCCCCGCCCTGCTCCTCTTCCTGTACTTCAAGTTCATCCCCATGGCCAGCGCACTGACCATGTCCTTCCAGGAGGTTCAGCCCTACCTGGGAAACAAGTGGGTCGGCACCGAGAACTACTCCACGGTGCTCCAGTCCCTCGGTTTCCGCGAGGCCGCATGGCACACCGTCGTCCTCGCCGCCGGGCAGACAGCCGGCTCGATGGTGCTCGGCCTCGCCCTCGCGCTGCTGATGGAAGGGCAGAGCCGCCGACTGGGATTCGTACGCTCTGCGGTGTTCCTGCCTGTGGTGGTGCCCATCGCGGTCGTCGCCGAACTGTGGCGGATCATGTACCACCCGACCGAGGACGGGATGCTCAACTCTCTCCTCGGACTGGTGGGGTTCGGTCCCTCGGGGTTCATCAACGACCCCCACAGCTCGATGGCCTCCATCATGCTCACCGGCATCTGGCGGGGCGCCCCCTACGACATGATGATCTTCCTCGCCGGTCTGGCGAGCGTGGACCGCGGTCTGTACGAGGCCGCCAAGGTCGACGGTGCGTCCAGGCTGCAGCGGGTGTGGTACGTGACGGTGCCCGGACTGCGCTCGGTGTTCTCGATCCTGTTCATCCTCGCCGCGATCCGTGGACTGCGGGTGTTCACCGAGGTGTTCCTGCTCACCAACGGAGGGCCCGACGGCTCCACCGAGGTCGTCATGACCCTCATCTACAAGCTCGGCCTTGAGCAGAACCGGCTCGGCGTCGGCGCGGCGGGAGCCGTCCTGCTGTTCGTCGCGACCCTGATCCTGACCGTCGTCGTCCAACTGCTGCGGCGGAGGGAAAGCAAATGACCGCGCCGACCGAGACCGCGCTGGGCCTGACCGAGAGCCGGAGTGCCGGCGGACGGATCCTGAGGGCCCTCGTCTACCTGCTGGTCCTGATCGTCTTCGGCGGACCGCTGCTGGCGCTGCTCGTCAGCTCCTTCGGCCACGTCAAGGACCCGACACAGCTGAGTGTCATCCCGTCGGGAATCACGCTGGACAACTTCGGGATCGCCTTCGACCAGGGCGTCCTGAAGTACCTGCTGAACTCGTTCTTCGTGGTCGGCTTCGGGCTGCTGCTCCAGGTGGCCGTGTCCGTCCTGGCCGGATACGCGCTGGCCAGGAAGGTTTTCCCCGGCATGACGCTGGTACTCGTCGCCGTCCTGGCGACGCTGATGCTGCCCGAGGAGATCCTGGCCCTCCCGCTGTCCCTGATCCTCTCCGACCTGCCGGTCCTCCACTTCAACCTCATCGGCACACTGGCCGGAATGATCGTCCCGCTGGGCGCCTGGGGATTCTCCATCCTGGTGATGACCGAGTTCATGAAGGACGTGCCCCGCGAACTGGAGGAGGCCGCCCGTATCGACGGCGCCGGCGACCTGCGCATCTTCCTCCAGATCATCCTGCCGATGTGCAAGCCCGCCCTGGGCGTCATCGGGGTCTTCGGCTTCACCATGATCTGGGACCAGTACCTGCTGCCCCTCCTCGTCTCCACCGACGCCTCCTCCTACACTCTCCCGCTGGCACTGCGGACCCTGCGGATCGACCCCGACGTCACCCCCGGCGTGGTGATGGCCGCCGCCCTGCTGGCCCTGCTGCCCTCCGTGATCGTCTTCCTGTTCTTCCAGCGCTCCTTCGTCAGCGGCCTGTCCTCCGGCGCACTGAAGGGCTGACCCCGCAGCCGCGGCATCCCCGGCGCCCTGCCCGGCCCGGCAGGACAAGCTGTCCCCGGCAGGTCAGCCCGCCCGGCCCGCCCCCGGCAGGACAGCCCGCCCCCGGCAGGTCAGCCCGCCCACGACCGGCACCCGTGCCGCGTCCGCACACTCCCGTCCAAGGAGCGAATCCCCCATGACCCCGCACACCGACACTCCGCCGGCACACCTGAACGGGACCCCGGCCACCGAAGAAGCCCCGGAGACCTCCTGGTTCACCACCGCCCGGTTCGGCATGTTCGTCCACTGGGGCCTCTACTCCCTCGCCGCTCGGCACGAATGGGTCAAGAACCGGGAGAAGCTGACCGACGAGCAGTACCAGGTCTACTTCGACCACTTCGACCCCGACCGCTACGACCCGGTCCAATGGGCCAGGGCGGCCAGGGCCGCGGGCATGCGGTACGTCGTCCTGACCGCCAAGCACCACGACGGCTTCTGCCTGTGGGACAGCGCGCTCACCGACTACAAGGTCACCCACACCCCACACGGCCGCGATCTCGTCGGCCCGTTCGTCGAGGCGTGCCGCGCCGAAGGGCTCAAGGTCGGCCTCTACTACTCACTGATCGACTGGCACCATCCGTCCTTTCCCGTGGACGGCACCCATCCGCAGCGCGACGACGAGGAGTTCAAGGCCGCCCATGCGGACCGGGACATCCGCGACTACCAGCGCTATCTGCACGGCCAGGTCCGCGAACTGCTGACCTCGTTCGGACGTGTCGACTACCTGTTCTTCGACTTCTCGTACGCCGGGCGCAGCTGGTGGGGCGGCAAGGGGCCCGACGACTGGGACTCCCGGAAACTCCTGGAGACGATCCGTGAACTCCAGCCGCACGTACTCGTCAACGACCGCACCGGTCTTCCCGGCGACTTCGTCACCCCCGAGCAGTACCAGCCCTCGGGACCGATGACCGAGGACGGGCGCCCCGTGCTCTGGGAGGCCTGCCAGACGCTCAACGGGAGTTGGGGCTACGACCGCGACAACCTCGACCACAAGAGCGCCGACCTGCTGATCCGCATGCTCGTCGACGGAGTGTCCAAGGGCGGCAATCTTCTCCTCAACGTGGGCCCCACCGGCCGCGGCGATCTCGATCCGCGCGACGCCGCGGTCCTCGGGGAGATCGGCCGGTGGACGGAGCTGCACGAGAGGTCGGTACGCGGCTGCGGCCCGTCCCCGTACACCGCCCCCGCCGAATGCCGGTACACCCAGCGCGGCGACCGGCTCTACGTCCATCTCTTCGCCTGGCCGCTGCGCCATCTGCATCTGCCGGGCCTCGCCGGCCGGGTGCGCTACGCCCAGTTGCTGAACGACGCGTCCGAGATCGTACGGATCCACATCGACCCGGACCGGCCCGCGGTCAACACCGAGATGGGCGGACAGCCCGCCGGGACGCTCACCCTCCAGATCCCGGTCCGGCGCCCCGACACCCCCGTACCCGTCATCGAACTGTTCCTGGACACCTCGGCCGACCGGACCGACTGCTGAGCCGGAGCCCGGTCCACCACTTCACGGAGGCATCATGCAACGACGCACGTTCCTCATAGGCACCGCGGCAGGGGCGGCGCTGGCCGCCGCCCCTGCCGCAGGACTGCTGACCGCAAGCGCCACGGCGGCCCCGGCGATCGTCGGGTCACTGGACGAGCTCCAGGCCGCGATCGACCGGGCGCGCCCGGGAGACCGGATCGTCCTGGCCGACGGTACGTACACCGTCCCGCCGGACCGGCCTCTCACCGTCCGCAACAAGCGGGGCACCAGGCGCGCACCCGTGACCATCGCCGCCCGGACCCGCGGCGGCGTCGTACTGAACGGCGAGCAGAGCTTCGTCTTCCAGGCGTCCAGCCATATCACCCTCAGCGGCTTCTCCTTCCGCCAGAGCAGCACCCTGGACGTCCCCCCGGACTGCTCGCACATCAGGCTCACCCGCAACGACTTCCAACTGGCCGACATCGAGGGCGTGCACTGGGTGATGGTGCGCGCGGACGACAGCGAGGTCGACCACAACCACTTCCACGGCAAGAGCACGCTTGGCATCTACCTCGGGATCGAGGGCGCGGGCGAGGCGGAGATGGCCCAGCGCGTTCACGTGCACCGCAACTACTTCTCCGACCACAGCTTTACGGGGTCCAATGGCGGCGAGCCGATCCGGCTCGGGGTCAGCCCCCGGGCACTGTCCAGCGCCCACGCGGTCGTGGAGTACAACCTGTTCGAGCGCGCGAACGGGGACCCCGAAGCGATCTCGGTGAAGTCCTCGGACAACACCATCCGGTACAACACCATCCGTGACAGCTTCGGCGGGATCGTGCTGCGGCACGGCAACCGCAACCGGGTGGAGGGCAACTACCTCGTCGCCGGCACGGAAGGCGTACGGATCTACGGAAACGACCATGTGATCGTCAACAACTACCTGTCCGGTCTGTCCGGCCGTGCCCTGGTGATCGGCAGCGGTTCGGAGCGCGACCACGTGCCCGGCGAGACGCCCGACGCGCGCCGTGGCAACGACGCCGCCGACCGGGTCCTCATCGCGTACAACACCCTGGTGAACAACAAGGGCACGCTCTTTGGGGAGAGCCAGCGCCCGCACGAGCCGCGGGACGTCACCGTTGCCGACAACCTGCTCGTCGGGGACTCGGGCCAACTGGTCGCGATGGCGAACACCGTGCGTTTTACCTGGTCGGGCAACCTCCTGTGGGGCGGGGCCGCGGACGGCAACATCCCCGCCGGCGGCGGCACCCGCAAAGACCCGAAGCTGGTGACGGGCCCAGGCGGAATCGTCCGGCCGGCCGCCGACAGCCCGGCGCTCAACGCCGGCACGCTCCGGTGGCCGCGCATCACCCACGACATCGACGGGCAGCCACGCGGCCGGGCCCGGGACGTGGGCGCGGACGAATACTCCCGCCGGGCACCGAGGCGCGGGCCACTGACCCCGGCGGACGTCGGTCCGCAGGCCGGCTGAGAACATCCGTCCACACCCCTGGAGGGCCTGTCCCGCCTCATCCCCACAGGCCGGAGGGCCGGCCCCGCCTCATCCCCGCAGGAGAGACACCATGCAACGACGCACGTTCCTCAGAAGCACCGCGGTGGCAGCACTCGCCGCCGTGCCCCTGACCACCTTGCTGTCGGGCAGCGCATCGGCGGCCGACAAACCCGTCGCCTCCCTGGCCGAACTCCAGAGCGCGATCAACGGCGCCGCACCCGGTGACCGGATAGTCGTCGCCGACGGCACCTACACCGTGCCGTCGGGGAGCTCGATCAAGATATCCGGCAAGAACGGGACCAGTGCCGCGCCGATCAGCATCGTCGCCAAGACCCGCGGCGGCGTCGTGCTGCGAGGCCAACGCGGCTTCGTCCTCAGCAATTCGAGCAACATCACTATCAGCGGCTTCTCCTTCCGTCAGAGCATGCAGATGGAGATCCCGGCGAGCTGCTCGTCGATCCGGCTGACCCGCAACGACTTCCAGTTCGCGAACACGGGCGACCTGGACTGGGTCGCCGTGCGGGCGGACGACACGAAGATCGACAGGAACCACTTCCACGACAAGACCACCGCCGGCATCTTCATCGTCCTCGACGGCCCCGGCTCGGACGACCCCAGCACGGGAGTGGCGGCCCACAACCTGCAGATCTTCAAGAACCGCTTCTCCGACCACAGTTACTCGGGGCTGAACGGCGGAGAAGCGATCCGGCTCGGAGTCAGTGGCCGGGCGCTGTCCCGCGCCGAGGCGAGGGTGGAGTACAACCTCTTCGAGCGCTGCAACGGCGACCCCGAGACCATCTCGGTGAAGTCCTCGTACAACACCATCCAGTACAACACCATCCGTGACAGCCGCGGCGGGATCGTGCTGCGGCACGGCAACAACTCCACGGTGGCGGGGAATTACCTCATCGACGGCACCGACGGAATTCGCATTTACGGAAACAAGCACCTGATCGCCAACAACTACCTCAGCGGGCTGTCGGGCAATGCGCTGGTGATCGGCAGCGGATCCACTCGTGACCACAACCCGGACGAGACGGAGGCAGAAAGGAGGGGCAACGACGCCTGCGACTCAGTGGTGATCGTGCACAACTCCCTGCTGAACAACACCAAAACGCTCGTGGGCGAGAACCGGACGTACGAGCCGCGGAACGTGGTCGTCGCCGACAACCTGCTGGTCGCAGGTTCCGGCAGCCTCGTCGCGATGGGAGCCACCTCCGGGTTCACCTGGCAGTCCAACATGCTGTGGGGGAGTGCCAGCAACGGCAACATCCCCTCCGGTGGCTACACCCGGGCCGATCCCCGCCTCGCCCGGGGCCAGGACGGTGTCCTGCGACTGTCGTCGGGCAGCCCTGCGATCGGTGCCGCCACGCTGGGCAGCCCGGCGGTGGCCGACGACATCGACGGGGACCAGCGCGGCAGCGCGCGCGACATCGGCGCCGACGAGTACGCCACAACTCCCGCTCTCCGGCACCCTCTCACCGCCGCGGACGTGGGCCCGAACGCAGCATGAACGGCACCCGGGGACGGGGCACGGACGACCCGGTCCGCACGCCCCGCCCCCGGGTGGACCACCCAAGAGCTTCCGCAGGACAACGCCGGAAAGGCATGGAGTGACCGAGAAGTTGAGGCGGGGCGTGGCGGACGACACCGCGAGCCGTCGACCGGCCGGGCCCGACGCCGGCGTGACCAGGCTCGGCCTGTGCTCGGTCACCTTCCGCCGGCTGCCCGCCGCCGAGGTCGCGCGGTGCGCCGCGGACGCGGGCCTGGAGGTGGTCGAGTGGGGAGCGGACGTGCACGCGCCGCCCGGGGAACCCGGTACCGTCCGCGCGGTCCGTGAGGTTTCCGACCGGTACGAGCTCGCCTGCTGTTCGTACGGCTCGTACTTCCGCGCCACCCCGGGCGAACTGGCCGAATTCCCGGCCGTCGCCCAGGCCGCGGTGCTCCTCGGGGCGCCACGGGTACGGGTCTGGGCGGGCGGAACCGGATCGCGGGCCACCTCGCCGGACGAACGGCACACGACCGTGGCCTGTCTCCGGGAGGCGGGCCGGATCGCTGCGGACCACGGACTGGAGCTCGCACCGGAGTTCCATCAGGGAACGCTCACCGACACCGTCGCCTCGACCGTCCAACTGCTGGACGAGGTGGGCGCGGACAACGTCCGCACCTACTGGCAGCCGCCGCTCGACGTCCCCGACGAGGAGGCCCTGTCCGGCCTCGCCGAGCTCGGCGACCGGGTCACCGCCGTGCACGCCTTCTCGTGGTGGCCGGGCAACACCCGGCTGCGGCTGGCCGAACGCGAGGCCCTGTGGGCCGCCGCACTCCGCCTGCTGAACGGCCGGCGCGTCGAGGCACTGCTGGAGTTCGTGCCAGGCGACGACCCCACCGTGCTGGCACGCGAGGCCGCGACGCTGCGGCGCGCCGCAGCGCAACGACCAATTCATCAGCGGTAGTCGACCGGCAGGTGGGAAAGCAACGATCGTCTCGTCCCCCACGCCACCCCACACGCGACGCCAGGACGGCAGACATGCACATCAAGGGAGACGACACACTCCTGTTCATCGGTGACTCCATCACCGACGCGGGCCGCGCCCGGGCAGATCCCACCTCGCTCGGCAACGGATACGTCCACGAGATCGCGCAGACCCTGCGCGACCGGGCGAACGCGGGGTCCGGCCCCACCCCGGGGCCCTCCCCCCGGGTCATCAACAAGGGACTCAACGGCAATCGTGTGTACGACCTCGAATCCCGCTGGACCACCGACGTCACCGATCTCCGGCCCACCGTGGTCACGGTCAAGATCGGAATCAACGACACCTGGCGGCACTACGACAGCGGACTCCCCAGCCCCGTCCACGAGTTCGAAGCGTGCCTCGACCGCCTTCTGGCGAGCACCGCGCAGACCCTCGCCGCACGGCTGGTAGTCATCACCCCCTTCCTGCTTCCCGTCACCCCGGAGCAGGAAGGCTGGTTCGACGACCTGGTGCCCCGTACCGAAGCCGTGCTGCGGGCAGCTCGGGGCAACGGAGCCCAGGTGGTCCGCGCGGACCTCGCCCTGCTCCGCGCGGTACAGGACCGGGAAGCGGCGGAACTGGCCCCGGACGGCGTCCACCCGAGCCCTCTCGGCCACCGCCTGATCGCCGACGCCTGGCTCGCCGCGGTCGATACCCGCACCCCGGTCCCGCGGCGGTAGCGCCCGTACGGGGGGACGCCGGGTTCGCGCCAGGTTCGGCGCCCCTGCCCCCCCCGTACGGCCTTGTGCCGGAACGGCAGGCCAAGGCTTACGTGGTTCCACGACGTTTGCCCCGCGAGGGGAGCCACTGCCCGCGCCGAGGATTTTGCAGGATGGCTCACCGCCCGAACCCTCGCGAGGTCCCTCTGTCCGGGACATGTCCCGGACAGAGGGACGCGGTTCCCACTCCCTGCCCCGCCTGCCAAGGTCTGCCTTGCCGGCCGGAGACGGGCTCCGGCTCACGAGCGCTGGAGAGACCTGATGAAGCGCATGGTTCGCACGACGTTGACCGCCCTCGCACTGACCTGCGGGAGCCTGCTGGCCACCACTGCTCCCGCGAGTGCGGGGCAGCTGGCCTGCAAGGCCCCGTGGACGGACGGCACCACCTTCGGTATTGCCTGCTCCGGCGGTCCCTACATCGCAGTTGCCCAGTGCAAGAACGGCCGGTGGGTACAGGGAGCCTCCGCCAGCAACTACAGCAAGTCCTATGCCTACTGCTCGACCGTGGGCTCCAAGTACAAGGCCGGTACGGGGTACGCCCTCTACCTGTAGCCCGCAGCATCCTCGAAGGGTGAGGGAACAGACCGCGCGCTACGCCTTGGCGCAGACCCACTACCGGTGACAACACCCGGACGACAGCAGAACAGCGGGTGGCCGGCGACGAAGGGCGAGGTGTGCGTACGGGAAGTCGGGCTGGGGCCGCCGCAGCGGAGCGTGCCGGGTGCGCCCGTACGAACGGTTCCAGCCTGCGGAATCGAGCGGAGCGGTGACGGCGACCGGACGGCCGGATCCGCCACGGCATTCGGGAAGGCCGAGGATGTGGACGGTCTGAGCGAGGTCCTGTCCGAGCTGCGCAGGATCAACGCGCCACCGGATCGACACCTCCACCATCCCCCGGCCAGGCGGCCAATCCGCTGCAGCCCCGCCTCGTTCTCCGCGCGCCGATCACGGGGGAGCTAAAGTGCGCGCATGCGCGGACAGTTCACCGGCTGGCCGGAGCAGGCCATGGAAGTGTTGTGGCAGCTCCAGGGCGAGCCGACCCACGCGATCCGCGAGCGCTACCGCGCGGACCGTGAATGCCTGGTCCGGCAGCCGATGATCGCCCTCCTCAACGAAGTCGCGGACACCGACCCTCGGTACGAGGACTTCTCCGTCTGGCACTACCGCACCGACTCCTGGTGGTGGCAGCACCAGGGCGCGGTGATCCGGCTCGGCCGCAAGATTGAGATCGGTCTCCGGTTCGCCCTCGACGGCCTGCGGATCCAGGGCGCCTGGTGGTACCCCGATCCCGGCCAGGTGGACATGTTCCGCAAGGCCGTGGCCTCCGGGGGGAGTGGCCTCGAACTGTCCGCCATCGTCGAGGATGTGCGGAAGAAGGGCTACGAGATCTCCGGGGACGTGATGAAACGCCCCCCGCGTGGCTATCCGGCGGACCACTCCCGTTCGAACCTGCTGCGCCATCGTTCGCTGATCGCAGCCCGTCCGCTCGGCTGCGAGGAGTGGCTGCACACGCCCGAGGCGGTCGACCGGGTCCTCTCGGCCGTCGCCGACCTGGATGCGCTGCTGATGTGGTTGGTCCGCCACGTTGAGCGCGCCGCCTGACATCACGAGGGCATCCCTCGACCTGGTGTCCGGAACGCAGCAGCAGATCGGCGACCGAACCTCCGATGCAGCCGGTGGCCCCGGTGACAGCGCCAGGGTCGCTAGGCGTTGCTCCACCCTGCTGTGCTGGAATACGAGTCGAGCAGGTCCACCACGAAAACCAGGGTCGAGCCCGGCGGGATCAACGGCGAGGGCGACTGATTGCCGTAGCCGAGACGCGGGGGAACGATGATCTCGCGCCGACCGCCGACCTTCATGCCCCTCACCCCCCGGTCCCAGCCCTTGATGACCTTGCCACTGCCCAGGCCGAACTTGAACGCCTCGCCCCTGTCCCAGGAGGCGTCGAACTCCTTCCCGGACTCGAAGGTCACCCCGACATAGTGGACCCTGACCACCATGCCCGGCTTCACCTCAGCGCCGTCCCCGACGACCAGGTCCCGGATGGTCAACTCGGTAGGAGCGTCACCCTCCGGAACGTCGACCTCGGGCTTGGTCCGTTCACTCATTGCAGCCTCGTCACTCTCCGCCGGAAGCCCTCGCACGGACCAGCCGGACATATGGACACATGGGCACACCATGCAGCAGATGGCCACGCTACCGAGAATTCCGATTCCCGGAGCACGCCAAATCCCTTACCGGTGCTGGCGGCCGAGATGCCAAAACCGCTATGGCTTGCCCGTGACGGTGGGCACCGACGCCACCCCGGCCCCCTCGGCACGCGCCGCTGAGAACTGCGTGCGGACCATGCCTGCGATAGACCGGTTTGCGGCATATCGAAGATCATTCTGCTACGGCAGCATTGCGGTTCTTGCCGCAACGTTGCGGCCTTGTGGCTAAACCGGCCAAAACCTGGTGCGGCCATCCAGGTACGGACCAAGCTGACATTCGCCCCTTCGTGGCACCGTTCCGTACCCGTACGCCCGCAGAAAGCTCCACCACACATGTACTCGTCCTGCTTCTCCGGCGCCGTCCCGGCGCATCCCACGTGTGTGATGAGGGGGCGGTCCGCACCGTGCGCCATGTAATGCGCAAGGCGGGCGGCTGGCTCCTGATGATCGCGGTCGCGACCAACGCCACCTATTTCCTGGCCAGTTGGTTCCTGGACCCGCGATCGAACTTCAAGGATTTGCGGCCCGTCCGCAGCGAGGCGCAGATTTCCCGGGCCCTCGCCCCGTACAACCTCGACCCCGGGATGCCGCTGGTGCAACGGTGGTGGAATTGGCTCACCTCGGTGATCTCCGACTTCGACTGGGGCCAGTCACCCACCGGTGTTTCCGTCAACGGTGAGATGGGTTACCGCGCGCTCGTCAGCGCCCAGCTGGTCGTCACGGCGACCGTCCTGTCCGTCGTGATCGGTGTTGCGCTCGCCGTCTACACCGCCGCACGCCAATACGGCACGGCCGACCGGGTTTCACAGGCCATATCCATCGCGGTGTTCAACGTACCGACGTCCGTCGCCGCACTCGCCGTGGTCTTCGTCGCCATCTGGCTGGGCCAGCACGCCGGGCTCGACTTCCTCTACGTCGCCGGGGAGAACTCACCAGGCGTCGAGGGGCTGCTCCCGACGATCGGTGACCGTCTCCTCCACCTGATCCTGCCGACGCTGACCCTGACGCTGATGGGCTACGTGGGCTACCACCTGACGCAGCGTTCGCTGCTGCTCGACACGATCAACGCCGATTTCGTACGTACGGCCCAGGCCACCGGCCTCACCCGCAGCCAGGCCGTCCGCAGGCACGCCCTGCGGGCCGCGCTGATACCGACGGCTGCCTCCGTGGCGTTCAGCGTGCCCGCCATATTCACCGGAGCCATCATCACCGAGACGATCTTCGGCTGGAACGGCATGGGTCGCTACTTCATCCAGACCATCAGCAAGAACGACGTGCACGGCGCGGTCGCGACGGCCGCCTTCGCCGCGGTACTGACCGCGATCGGCGCGATCCTCGCCGACATCGCCACGGTCTTCCTCGACCCGAGGGTGCGGGTGAACTGACATGGCGACAGCGATCGATACCGCCCAGCCGCGTAGAGGCCTCGGCCGCGGCCGGCTCTACCTGCGGCGCTTCCTGCGCAACCGCCTCGCGGTCGCCGGCGTGGTGATCTTCGCGCTGCTCGTGCTCTTCAGCGCCTTCGGCGGCGGGACGGCGAGGTGCTCGGCCACCTGGGCCACGGTGCATTCCAGGACGTACATGAGGCGGATGACGGTTTGCTGCTGTTCGGTCAGCTCCCGCACGGCTTTCAGCACCACGTGGGTGGTGATCGTGGATTCCGTGCTGTCCCAGGAGGCGTCCAGGTCCTCTGCCGGTACTCCAGTGGCCGGATCTGCCGGGTTCGGAGGTGGTCGATGACGAGGTTTCTCGTCACGGTGAACAGCCACGGCCGGATGTGCCCGCCGCGGGTGTTCAGTAGCCCGGCGTGCCTCCAGGCGCGGGCCGCGGTCTCCTGGAAGATGTCCTGCGCCGTGTGCCAGTCGCCGTCCAGCAGCCGGGTGGCGTACCGGACGAGCAGAGGCCCGTACTGGGCGTGGATGTTTCGAATGAAGGCATCGCAGTCGGCGGCGTCCTATGCGTCGTGCCGGGCCTGCGAATACCGCGCCGGAGGGCCTCGATGATGTTCGCGAGGGTCGCGGAGTGAGAGCCCTTGCGGCCGGTTGCCTGGTCGTGCCCCGCGTAGGTGTCGGCGTAGTACGACGTCGCGAGGTTGACGCCGGGCCGGGCGAAAAGTGCCCCGTGCTCATGGCGCACGCGGTACAAGTTGGAGTACACCTGAACCCCGAGCCCTTCTGCCAGGGCATGTTCCACGAGCTCGACGAAGTCGGGGTGAAGCGTGGCTTCGCCGATGAATTGGATCTTCTTGACGCCGAGTGCCGCGGCCTGGCTCATAACCCGCTTCCAGTCGTCGCCGGTCATGCTGCCTTCCCTGATGATTGGGTGAGTTCAAGGACTCAGAGGCGTGCAGGTTGGACGAGTGGTGGTTGGTGTTCGTTCCGGACCTGAGCGGTGGGGGCCGCTGCCGGCAGCGGCCCCGCGAGCAGTGCCTGTTGCCGCTCCGCAGCCAGGCCAGATGCCGCTCCGGCAGGCTGACGCCAGGGCACGTTGAGGGTGCGAGCCAGCAGTGCGCGCTCCCAGTTTCACGCTAGGGCGTGACGTGCGCGGTGCGGTCTGCTGTCCTGAAGGTGGGGGTGGCAGATGGAGTGGTTCGAGAGTGCGCGCGCTCGCCTCGGCGTATGACCAAGCGGAACAGCATGCGTTGTCCGGACTGGGAAGGTCTGGTGGGGAAGCCCCTGCCTCAGAGGGCGTGTCACTTGATTGACACAAGATGATAAGGCCGTTGGCGTGTCGGGCAGCGAGGGAGTGTGGTCATCGGGCAGGGCCGTCTGGATGAATTCGCGCCGCTTCAGCCCTTTCATTCGCTCTGATGTGGCTATACAGGGTTCGTTCCTGCCGCCTGGTCACATTGTTGGCCCAGCACATCGGAGTGTCATGTCACAACGTTGTGGAATGGTTCTGACGGTTGCGGTGCTCGCTGCATTCGCTCTGTCTTCGGGGCAAGGCAGTGCAGTCGCCGACGGACGGGTCGTGGAGACTGGCAACGCCGTTCGGGGGCAGGCCGACCTGGCCGAGACGCCTCGCGAGGCCAGGGCTCCCAGATTGCCATACCTCTGTAGTGGGAAGGTCGACTCTCCGCACAGTTCGCACACGAAGAACTACACGATCAATGTGCACTTCGACACGGCATGCAAGATGGTTGCCACTAACGTCTCGACCGAGGGCAGTCTCTACCGATCCCGCTGGTACGGCTGGGAACAATTGAAGACGGCCAAGGACGGGAGGAAGAACACGCGCAAGCTGCGCGTGGTTGCCCCCAAGGGTTGCAAGGCCGGAACGAAGTACCGCTACAAAGGGCAGGCGCGCTTCTATGTGTCGGGCCCGCAGGGCAAGGGCTCAGCGCACGTCTACAACCAGAACGACAGCGAGATCACGTGCAAGAAGCGCTGATGCGGGGGATGGCTGCCGCGGCGGGCACCGCCTGTCTGATGGTCACCCTGGCGTCGTGCGGGACCAGTCGGCAAGGTGGTGAATCTCCTCCTGACTCCGTGGCGGGTGTGCCGAGCGCACGCGAAGGTCAACACGACGCCGTCCTACCGCTGGTGGCCGGCCACTGGCCGGGGAGTGGTGCCCACCATCCGCCGAAGAAACTCGCGTGGGAACGAGGGCACGCCGTGCGACCGGAGGACTCTCTGTCAGTGGAGGTCGCAGGTCCGGGGCGCCCCTGGTACGCGTCTTTCATGACGCACAAGACCGTCGACCGGGCAGGCATTCCGGATGAAAGTCCGGACAACCAGCGGGTACTGGCGTGTGGAGAGGGCATCACAAGGCCCGGATGCCGTATTGCGTCGCTCGGCGGCCACCGGTGGCGGATCGAGACGCTTGCCCCTGCGCCTCAGGATCACCCGTACCGCATCCTGTACGTGCAGTGGCCCTCGGGCCGCCCCGGCGAACCGGAGAACTGGGCATCGTGGAAACTCCCCACCCCCTGAGCGCCATGGCTCGCGATCACGCGGGTCTGGCTCGCTGGGCCCTTGGGCGCATGGCCGCCGCAGTGGCAGAAGACGTCCGGTTCGGCGCGGAGGCGCAATACGTTCAGCACCGTGTTCCGAAAGACCTCTCCGGCCGCTACGGCTGGCACGGCGTGGAGCGCTTCGGCGAAGCAGAGGTCCCGTCCACGGGGCGACTCCATATCGATTCCGAATCCAGCGCCCGTCTGCGCCGGGAGGACGAAGCCGCCGGCGACCCTCTCCTCTCACTCTGTGATCCCGCTCGACTGGTGAGCGGCGTGGCCGGCGCATCGGCCGGGCAATGCGCCTGGAGCGAGGGACGTCCCTGCGTCGACGTCACGCTGGTCCCGAATCCCCGGGCCGCCGACCCACAGGACCCCTGGCTCCCGCCGGGGGCGGCTCACCTGACTGTCGGCGTGGACACCGCCACCGGATTCCTCCTGCACGCCCGCGCCTACGACGCACAGGGGTGTTTCCGCTCCGGTCGTCTTCGCCACCTGCGTACTTCTGCGGACGAAAGTTCACCGAGCGCCGATGAGCCGTGGGCATCAGAGAGCACGAAGGGAGCAGCTTGCTGCGTGCTGGCGCGCATGGCGACCAGCCTGCTCGATCCCGTACGGCTGAGCGCCGACGTCACGACCGATCCGGAGATCGGATCGGAACTGTCGGTCGCAAGTGTGCCGTCCCACCGCTCCTGGGCCGTCACCCCTCGGGGCGCGACCGCGAGGACGGTGGAAATGAGCGGCGACTACGAACCCGACCAGGCCGACCCCGCAGCCGCCAGACTCGCGGAACTGCTCACCCCGGCCCGCATCGTGTCGCACCTCGCAGAGGTCACGGGGGCCGGGCCGGCCTCCGTCATCGCCGTGGTCCGGCCCATGCGCACCTTCCCCTTCAGCGCCTGGGCCCCGGAAG
Source organism: Streptomyces sp. NPDC048442 (assembly GCF_040651475.1). Taxonomy (NCBI): domain Bacteria; kingdom Bacillati; phylum Actinomycetota; class Actinomycetes; order Kitasatosporales; family Streptomycetaceae; genus Streptomyces; species Streptomyces sp. NPDC048442. The sequence goes on along the minus strand of NZ_JBEZKB010000011.1, from coordinate 130,580 downwards.
AAGGCCTCACCTGCCACTTCACACTCGACCCCGCCACGGGCATCCTGCTGCAGGCCCAGACCATGGACGGGCTGCAGACGCTCTTCCGTAACGAAGTCGCCGCTCACCTGGCCTGGTAGGCCCTTGCGGATCGCGACGCGCAGGATCTACTGCGCTTCTTCGCGAAGATCCTCGGCCCAATGCCGAGCCCGAAGACCCCCGTTTGGCTCCTGCGCGGAAGGCGGTCGACTCGCTGTTGGAGGACCTTCAAGGGCGCTGACGTGCCGTGAGGAGCTGCCGATACTCCCGGACGGCCTGATCGTCGATCTCGTATGCCAGGTCTTCGGTCAGCTCCCACAGGTGGTTGACGTTGTCCGGGCCGACGGCGACCGCGTCGGCCCGGGGCAAGGTGTAGGAGGCACAGAACGCAGCCTGGAACTTCGTTGCCGGGGCCGAATCCCGCAAGAAGATCGGCGGATCGAAGCCCTCCCACACACCGCCTGGGCGGTGCTTCCGCCGAAGGGGCTCATGCGCCACACCCGCACCGGAAACGGCACACCGAGCGTGCCGCTGCGGCAGCCGCCTGGAAGGGACGGCCCGCATGACCCTGACCGCTTCTTCTAGTTCTGCTGCTGCTCGTGGTCAGTCTGCTCGTTGGCACCGGCGTTGCGGCCCGTGCTCCACCACTGTCCCGCCTGGGCGTTTTCGGTCACCGGGGCTCTTGCCGCAATGATGCTCACGGCCACCGCTGCCGGACTGCTCATCGCGGTCACCCACAACTGACGCCACTCGGCGACATGTTCACCCGTGCCGACGGTGCCCCACAGGCTCTTCATCCTAGATATCCGAGGTGATACCCAGGACGGCGACCACGAACGCTCAGACCGACCAAGTGAGCCCTCGGTTGTGGGTGCGAGCTTTCACCACCAGGCCGTCACTCGAAGACCAGACCACTCGAAGGAGTGACCCTCGTCAGAGTGGCGGAGGAGGCTTTCATGCCGCCCCTGAAAATTCGCGACTAATGTCGACCGGGTTCCTTCATCCTTGTTCGGGTGAAGTCTCTTCTGGGGCCGTTGGCCGTCCTGTCGGCCGATCGGTCCCTCGCGTTGTGGAGTTCCCTGATCCGTTTTCACGGTTTTCGCTGTTCGGCGGAGGCGTGCGCTGCGCGATCAGCGTGCGGAAAGGCACCGGAAAGGCTCCGAGTTGGTTGCCATCAGCGCCGGAACCCTCCCCGCCGTGCCGAACCGAACCCGACGTAAGGAGAAGGGCATGATGCAGCACGTCCGCCGGGGGATCGCGAGGATCCTCCCGGCAGCGCCCGAAATTAGCATTCCGATCTCGGATGCCGTGCAAACCGGAGTGCGGAGTATCACCGTGCTGACGCTTCGCTTCGGATCCGCACTGGCACTTGGAGTTGTGGTCGCCGCCGTTGTGCGGCCCGAATCGTTTCCAGTCCAGCTGTTGTGCGCGGTGTCGGTGGCCACTTTCGCCGACCGCAGCGGGCTGACGTATCTGAGGATCCGCCGCACGTGCTGATGCCCCGACGGCCCGGAGTGTGAGACCGGTGGCCGCTTCGGACGAGGCGGCCACCGGTCTCACACTGAACGCAGCGCACGCTCGCACGGCTTACCCATGGCTTAGCCCGTTCCTTGCAGCGTGCTGCGCCTTCCGGCGCGCACCCAGCACACTTCCCGACGGACCATCAGAGGTGAGGTTCTCGATGCTGCGGCAATCCAGCTCTTCTGGACCGCAGAACGCCGCCGCGCCCGAGGTAAGGAAGCCCGTACGACTTGCCCCGCGCCTTTGCACCGGCCCGGGAACCGCCACGTCCTATGCCGCTTTCTGCCAGGACTACGGGCGGGTCTACCGGCAGTACGCCAGCTCCGTCACCGGATGCGCGGTCACCGGGGGGCGCCTCGCCGACGTCGCCTTCCGTGAGCTCGGTGCCCCGTGGCACACGGTCCTGCGGAGCGCTGTTCCCTCCGCGCTGGGGTGGGCGCTGCTCTGCGCGACGACCGCCTCCCACCGTACGGCTACCGCACGCATGCTTCACCAGGTCCTCGGCCCGCGCGGGGCGGATGCCCTGGTCCTCTACTACAGGCTGGGCCTGACTATGCATCAGGTCGGGCCTGCGATGGGGGTGGATCCGTCCACTTTCGATCTGTGCCGGCGGAGCGCCCTGCGGAAGGCTGCCTGTCTCGGCCAGTGGGCGCATATGCCAGAGTTGAATGCCCTCTGACCTGGGGAAGGGGTGCGCCGGAGCATTTCAGGTCACCTTGACCGCCAAGGCGCTCCGAACAGTTTCACCTGCGGGTGGAAGCGGGTAGCTGTGGGTCGGCCAGCCTTCTAGCATGGCGTCTCCACCTCCGGAGAACTGCCGCGTCCGAGGGGGGCGCGTGCGGCCGTCGGCGGTCACGGCCATCACCTCGTAGACCGGACGGTTCGCGACCTGCCCGTCACAAATCTTGTTGACGGCATCGACGAACAGGACCGGATAGACGCGGTCCAGCGGCCGGCTGAACCATTCCGCCATGCCCTCCCTCACCTTGTCGGTGATTGGGGTATTGATCGCCTTGGACACGCTCGCAGCGTTGGCCTCGGCCAGGTGCGCGGAGATTTCCCCGTGCGTCAGGCCCTTCGCGGCAGGGACAGCACCATCTCCTTCACACCGGTCAGGCGCCTCTGGCGCTTCTTGACAATGGTTGGCTCGACCGTGCCCGCCAGGTCCCGGGGCGCCTTGACCTCCGCCGGGCCGACACCGTGCCGTAGACCTGCCGTAGTCCTGCCATAGATGTCGGCCGGTGAAGGTTTCGACAAGCGGTGCACCACGGTGGTGCACCCAACTCGAAGGAGCCGGATATGAACACCGACAAGCTGCTCGCCGACCTCGACAAGCTGGACATCGACACCATCGAGCTTCCGCAGGACGCGTCGTTCGAGTCGCTGGCCACCGGTCACGCCGTGACCGAGATCGGGGCCTCCTGCCCCGGTTGCATCCGGACCAAGCTCGGCAGTCTTGTCGTCTGACGCACAGCACTACCAGCGGGTGTCCCAGCTCATGGGGCACCCGCTGTTCCTCCGGTGCCGCCGAGTCGGGCGCCCGGAGAGTCGACCACTCCGGGAGAAGTACATGGTTCGCAATCCGGGCCGTTCCGCCACGGCCACCGTCTCCGATCTGGTCCTGGTCCGGGTCGCCGGACTGCCCGTCACCGCGCTGGAGGAGCTGCGCTCCCCCGCCACCTGGGAGACCGTCCGGCGCGCTGTCGCCGAGCGGGCCCGGCTGGCACAGGAGGGACGCGCCCTCGCCGACCACTGCTACGTGCTGATCGGCGACCACGCCGGACACCCGCTCAAGCCCGCCCTGGTCGCGCTCCGCCGTGACCTGCACAACTCCCGTCCGCCGACCGGCGCGCTGCGGCGCGCCGAGGTCCGTGCCGCACTGCCCGCCGACCTTTTGGCCGAGGTCGAACAGTGGGCCGCGCGGCTGGCCGAGGCCGACCGGACCCCCGAGGACCTGCCCGCTGTGTTCACGGCCGAGCAGCACAGGGCCCGATCGCGGCTGCGCCACCACGTTGCGGATGACGCCCTGCGCTTTGGCCTCGTCCAGGGGAGCCCCGCCCTCTCGGACGAACTCGACGCCTGGCTCACCGGGCCCGACACCGCCGAGCCGGACCGCACGGTGCCGCTGAAGCTCGCCAAGTACCTGACCCGGATAGTGGCCAAGACCAGTCCGTACGCGACCTTCACCCTCACCGGGTCGGCCTGCTGGGTGCCGCACGGCCCGGCGGTGCAGCCGACCGGCCGTTGGTCCTGGCGCAGCGCGGTGGAGCCCAACGTGTGGCTGGCGCAGAAGGCGGCCCGCGCCCTGGCCCGGCATCCGGAGGCGGCCGCCTCACTGCATGTACGGGTCAATCCGAGCGCCGTCGAACAGGACGGCAGCCTGTGGTTCACCGGCCGCGACCGCTCGGGCGAGGTCCATGGCGTCACCGCGAGCGCGACGCTGCGGGCCTGCCTGGAGCAGGTCGGGGCGGACGGCACCACGGTGGCCGCGCTCCGCGCCCACCTCGGCGGGGGCGAGCCGGCCGTCGCCTTGGTGGACCGGCTGCTCGCGACGGGGCTGCTCGACCTCCAACTGCCCTTCGCCGACCAGTCGCACGACCCGCTCGGTGAGCTGCTCGGCTGGGTGGACAGCTGGCTGGACGGCGTGACGATCCCCGACAGCGAGGCCCTCCGGCAGACACTCGGCACGCTCCGGGGGGCCATCCGCCGCTACCCGGACCTGACCGAAGTGGCCGGCCGGCGGGCCCGGCACACCCAGGTGGAGGCCTCGGTGGAACGGCTGTTCGCGCTGCCGGGCATCCAGGAGACGTATGCCGCGGCTCTGCCGAGGAAGAACCTCTTCCACGAGAACGCCGTGCTGTCCGACCCTGTCCTGAACTGCAACCGGACACGCTGGCAGCCGGCCTTGGACGACCTGGACCTGCTGCGTCGGCTGCTAGCCGTGTTCCGGCACGACACCGTCGTCGCGCTGGTCGCCGCACCCGCGTTCGCCGAGCGGTACGGGCCCGGCGCCCGGGTGCCGTACACGGTGTACTACCGGGACCTGCTGCGTTCCATGGCCGTCGGCGCGCCGGAGCGGGGGGCGGCCGCTGAGCTGCGCGCGCTGGTCCGGCAGACCGCAGGCGCCGAACACTCCACTGCGACCAGCACCGTCGCCCGGGTGCGGACTCTGCACCAACTGCGGCAGCGACTGCTGGAGCTGCTGCGGTCCGCCCCGGAGCAATCACCGGGAATCGCCGCAGTGGACCGCGACGCGCTCGCCGAGCAGCTCGGCTCCTGGCCCTCGTACGTCATGCCCGCACGCTCGATCTCCGTGTACGCGCAGCAGGCGGCGGGTCCAGCGGCCGACGAGGACGTCCGGCTGGTACTCAATGGGGTGGGCCCCGGCTACGGGCAGTACCGCAGCCGACTGCACCGGATGCTCGAACTCACCGGCTCCCCGGCCGCCGAGCGGGCCGCCCGGGTGCTCGACGGGGACGACGAGCTGCTCGCGGAGAACGACGGCTGCTTCGACAGCAACGTCAACCTGCGCAGCCCCTCGGTCCGGCTGACGATCGACCTGCCGGGGGTGACCGGTGCGCGGAGAGCTGCCGACCGTGTCCCGTTGTCCGCGCTCGTGGTGGCGCCCAACCGCGCGTCCGGGCGGCTGGAGTTGCGCGTCGGCGACGAGGGGCCCGCCGTCCGCCCGCTCCACCTGGGCACCATGGTCAGCAGCCAGCTCCCCCCGGCGATCCGGCTGCTGGTCGAGCTCTTCGGCGACACCCCGAACTCCGCGACCGGCACCTGGTGGCTGTTCGCCGACATCCCGGACGGCACCCGTCGGCAGGTGACCGCCCGGCCGCGGCTCGACCTCGGCCGGGTGACCCTCGCCCGCGCCTCCTGGACCGTCCCGGCAGAGCTCGTCCCGGTGCGGCACGGCCACGAGTCGGAGGCCGAGTACCTGCTCCGGCTGGCCGTCTGGTTTGCCGAACAGGGCATCCCCAGCCGGTGTTTCGTCCGGCTGGTTAAGGACGACCGGCGAAGGACGGGCGCCGTGATCGCCGACAAGGACCTCAAGCCGATGTACGTCGACCTGGCCAATTGGTTCCTGGTCAAGCTGTTGGAGCGGCTGGTACGCAACCGCGTGGGCCAGGTGCTCTTCCAGGAGGCGCTGCCGGACCTCGGCCACGCCCCCGACCTCGGCCAGGCCGGTCGCCGGGTCACCGAGTTCGTCCTGGAGCTCACCGAGCAGGGGGTCCACCGTGACTGACCGGCCGTGGGTGAGCCTGCACGCCTTCCACACCAGCGGCACGGACGCACTGCTCACCGGGGCGGTGGCCCCGCTGCTGGCAACGCTGGAGCACCGGGGCCTGATCACCGGCCACTTCTTCCTCCGCTACTGGGAGGGAGGGCCGCACCTGCGGCTGCGGCTGCGGTGCGCGCCCGCCGATGCGACCGCCTCCCCGGCAGCCGTCACCGCACAGGCCACCGACGCACTGGTCGGCTGGCTGGCCGGACGGCCAGCCGATAAGCGTCCGTCGGCCGACGAACTGGCCCGGCTCTCGGGGCAGTTGGCCCAAGCTGAGGGGCTGCACGACTTCGACCGGCGGATCCGCACCCGGGACGGTGTCGAGCGCATACCCTACCGGCCCGAGTACCGGGCCTACGGCGGGCCGGAAGCGGTGGCTGCGGTGGAGCGGCACTTCACCGACTCCTCGCGGATCGCGCTGGAGCTGCTGACGGCCGGCGCCGACCTGCGGCAGCGGGCCGCCTTCGCGCTGACCGCCCAGCTGCTGGCGCTGGCGGCCTGGGAGCCGGACCGGGAGCGGATCGGCGCCCTGTTCGCCCTGACCCCACGCCTGCCTGCCCCGCCGGTGCCCGACGCCCTCCGCCAACGCGCCGAATTGTGCTGGCAGTTGGCGAGCGGTACCGCCCCCGCCGAGGTAGGTGGACCGAGCGCGGCCTGGTGGCGATCGGTCCGCCGCCTGCGCGCCGAACTCGCGGCCCTGCACGAGGGTGGCCGGCTCGCGCCCACCGCCACCGACCCGCTGTACGGCCTGGACGCCACCGCCCTCCAGCCCGGTGACCGCGCTGTCCTGGTCGTCCTGATGCGGTGCGTCCACCTGCTGCACAACCGGCTGGGGCTCACCACCGACCGGGAACTGCACCTCAGGTCCCTGGTCGGCGCTGCCCTCATCTGCCGGAACGACACCGAGGAGACTTCATGAAGACCCAGAGCACCACAAGCACCACCACGACTGCGGAGTCTGCCACTGCCGCGCAGTGGCGCAGCATCCAGGTCCGCTACTACGCCGAGGACAAGGACAACCTCGTCCTCGACGCCGTCCGCCCCCTGTTCCGACGCTTCGCCGGGGAGATCGGCAGCCCCTACCTCACACGGCACTGGCGGCGCGGACCGCATCTGCGCCTCAACTTCATGGCCACCGAGGAGGACTGGCAGAACACCGTACTGCCCGGCGCGCGGCACGAGCTCGCCGAGTACCTGCGCGCATCCCCCTCCACGACCGTGCTCGACCAGCAGGCCCACGCCGCCGCGCACAGCCGGATGGCGCAGGCCGAGGACGAGCGGGGCCCGCTGTTCCCCTGGCACCCGGACAACACCCTGCAGCACGAGCCCTATGAGAACCGGCTGCACATCCTCGGCAGCCGACGGCTCGCCGAGCTGCTCGACTCCGCGTACGCGGCGAGCTGCGAGCAGCTGTTCGCCATGCTGGAGCGGGTGCGCGGCGGCCACGACAGCCGCAGTGGCATCGCGCTGGACCTGATGGTCGCGTTCGCCCATGTGAGTGTCCCGCCGATCACCAAGGGATTCAGCTCCTACCGCGCCCATGCCGAGGGCTTTCTGAGCCGCTGCCAGGACCCGTCGGCGGTGCGGAACGCGCTCGACGCGGAGTACCGCAGCAGGCGGCCCGCGCTGGAACGGCGGGTCTCCGCCGTCCTGGAGACCCTGGACGGCGACGGGCAGGTGCCCTTCGTCCGGTGGTGGGCGCAGCACACCGCCGAGGTCAAGGCCGCCGCGGAGCCGTTGCTTGAGGCGGGGCAGATCTCACTGGACCACCACCTGCCGCAGACCCCGCAGGTGCCGATCGGGCTGTCGCCGACGGACGGGCAGAACTCGTACCTGGACCTGCTGCTGGTCAATCCGACCTACCAGCAGGAGGTGCTCGCCACCGTCTGGCACCGCAGTCACCGGCTGGCGATCAACGTGCTCTACACCCAACTCAACCGGCTGGGCATCGTGCCGAGGCAGCGCTTGCTGCTCTGCCACCTGGTCGCCAATACCGTCGAGGACCTCTTCGGGGTCTCCGCGGAGGAGCGTGGCCGCGCCTACGTGGCCGCGCACCCGGCCCCCTTCGACCGCGGTACGGGGGAGGGCCCGTGCGACCGCGCCTGAAGGAGGACGTGCGCTTCGCCCCTGTCGAGGGCGGGGTGTTCGTGCAGGGATCGCGGGGCTCTTTCATGGTGCCGGGCGGCGGCGCCGGCACTTGGCTGGAGCGGCTGGCCCCGCACCTGACCGGGGAGCACTCGCTGGCCGAGCTGACGGCGGGGCTGTCCCCGAAGAAGGGGGCCGTGGTCGGCGACCTGGTGCGGCTGCTGCACCGGGCCGGGTTCGTCGCCGACGCGCGGGAAGACCGGCCGCACGGCCTGAGCGAGGAGGAGCGGCGGGAATATGCCGACCTGATCGCGTTCGTCGGGTACGCGCTCGACTCGGCGGACCACCGGTTCCAGCGCTACCGCGACCACCGCCTGGTGGTGGCCGGCGACGGCCCCCTGGTGGCGGCCCTTGTGCCGGCAGCGGTACGCACCGGCTGCCGCCGGGTGGAGGTGGTCGCGAGCGGCACTGCGGCCGACCAACTGGCCGAGCAGGCCGCGGCGGTCCTCCGGGACCGGCGGCAGGAGGTGGTGCTCCACGCCTCACTGGACAAGGTCGCGGCGCTCGGGGAAGCCACGGTGCTCCACGTGTGCACCGGCACGGACACCGGTGAGGTCCGAGCGGTGGCCGAGCACTGTTCCCGGTCGGGTGCTGTGCTCGGGCAGCTGCTGGCGGCCGGGGACGAAGCCTGGATCCGCCCGGCCGCTCCAGCCGGACCGGACGCCGGCTCATCGTGGCGGCGGCTGGAACCAGCGACCGGTCCGGCCGGGCGGGAGGGCGGGGCCGACGCCTGGGCCGCATGCAGGCTCGCCGGCCCGGTGCCGGCGCTGCTCGCCCATCAGCTGCTGCTGGGCTGGTTCCGCCGCGCGACCGGCCTCGCTGAGCCGTCGGCGTCCGAACCCCTCTCCCCGGGCCCCGGACGATCGGCCCCGCCCGGCGGCACCGACCTCGTCCGGGTCGACCTGCGGACCCTGGAGGCGAGCCGTCACCACGCCCTGCCGCACCCGGCGGACCGACCCGTGCAGCAGCCCGCGCACTGCCTCGGCACCACCCGGATCGACGGCGCGCGACCGGGCGGCAGGCCTGGAGAGGCCCGTGCCCGGGCCGCGCTGCAGGACCGTGTGAGTGGCGCTCCCGCTGACCCGCAGGATCTGCTGCACCGCGCGGCGCGCGCCGTCGACCCCCGCACCGGGCTGCTCCGCGCCGTGGACGAGGGCAACCTGCCGCAGTCACCGTTGTGGAGCTGCTGGGCCGAGCCCGCGGACCCCTTCCGGTCGGACCGGCCCGGAGCGCCCCAACCGTCCATGGTCCTCGGCCACGGCCTCGACCGCGACGAAGCCCGGCTGCGCGCCCTGCTCGCCGGCCTCGCCGCGTACGCCGCGCTCGTCGTCGCACGACCCGGCCCCGACGACGGCCTGGTCTGGGGCCAGGACCTGGTCACCGGCGACCTCGTCCAGGTGCCCGCCCCTCGCACCCGAGCCGGTACCGCGGCAGGCCTCAGCTGGGCCGAGGCAGTGCTCACCGGCCTCTACCAGCAGGTCGAACGACATGTCGAACAGCACGCCGGACGGCACAAGGCCCACCGGCCTGCTGGCCCGCTGGCGGCTGGCGCCGGCGAGCGGCAGCCGCACGAGCGCGGCGAGCGGTTGCTCGGGCTTCTGCACACCATCGCGGCGCCCGGGCTCCGCGACCTCACCGAGCTGTTCGGCATCCCTGTCTGCGAGGTCCGCATCGGCCCCGACACCGGCCTCGCCGCCGGCCCCAGCTGGGCCACCGCCCGGGCTGCCGCGGCGGAACGGGCGCTGCTCGCCTGGCAGTTCCGTACGGCAGTCGGCCCCGGCGGCTCGGCCGCCCCAGAACTGTCCACCGGCGCACCCACCCGCCCGGTCCCGCCAGGACCGCAGCCCTGGCAGCCGCTCGCGGTGGCCCTGCACGCCCGGGGGCTGCACGCGGTCGCCGTCCCACTCGACCAGGATGCCCAGGCCACCGCCCTGCTCCCCTACCTCGTCCAGGTGGTGATGACCGATGCCCGGCCGTGACCCCGCCGCGAGTGTGGCCCTGCTTGGCGCCGACTGGCTGGCCGCTGCCCTCCGCGCGGAGCTGGCCCCCCGCCCGCTGCTGACCGCCCCCGTATCCGACCGGCACCTGCCGCACCCGCCCGGCCCCGACGCCCGCGTGCTCGTTGCCGAGGACCCGTTCGGCGACGAAACGCACCGTCGGATCGCCCGTGCCTGGGCAGCCGGCTCCGACCGGGCCTGGCTCCCGCTGCGGCTGGACAGCGGCACCGCCCTGCTCGGCCCCGCGGTGCTGCCGCGCACCCCGGGCTGCCCGGAGTGCGCCGACCGTCGGCACCCGGCGAACAGCCCGCACCCGGCCGGACTCCGCGCCCTGCTCACCGAGGGCCCGACGGCGCAGTCGGCACCCGGACCGTTCGCGCTGGAGCCACTTGCCCTGCTGGTCGCCGACGAGGCGCGGCAGCTGGCTGACGCCGATCCGACGGACGCACGTACCGCCGGGGCTCGGCTGCGCCTGGACCTCACCACCCTGGCGGTGACCCGCCACCTGGTGGTTCCCGACTCGCGCTGCCCGCTCTGCGCCGCCCCGCTGGTCCCCGGCCCGGCCGCCGCCCGGCCCCGCTGGTCCCCGGCACCGAAGCCGGACCCGGGCAGCACCCGGCTCCGCAGCCTCTCGCCGGAAGGGCTGGAGCGGTGCTACGCCGACCCGGTAACCGGGCTGGTGTCCGCCGTCGACACCTGGGCGGAGCCGAACGCGGCCTGCGCCGTCGCCCGGCTGGCACCCGCTCTCGCCGAGGACGCCACTGGCTTCGGGCACGGCCGGGCCCGGGACTTCGCCACGGCCCGGCTCACCGCCGTCCTGGAGGCGCTGGAGCGGTACGGCGGCGAGCGACCGCGCAGCCCGCTCGCCCCCGTCACCGCGCGGTTCGACGAGGTCGCGTCGGACGCCGTCGATCCGTTCTCGCTCGGCCTGCACTCTCCCGGCCAGCACCGCCGCCCCGGCTTCCCTCTGGCGGAGTTCGACCCCGCGGAGCCGATCGGCTGGCTGTGGGGGTACTCCTTCGCCCGGGAGCGGCCGGTCCTGGTGCCGCAGAGCTACACGTGCTTCGGCCCGACCGGGCCGGGCGATCGGCGGTTCGTCTACGAGACCTCCAACGGGCTCGCCCTCGGTGGGTCCTGGACGGAGGCCGCACTGCACGGACTGCTCGAAGTCGCCGAGCGGGACGCCTTCCTGACCACCTGGTACACCCGCCTGCCCGCCCCCCGGGTCGATCTCGACTCGGCTGCGGACCGGCGCATCCCGCTGCTCACTGAGCGGACCCGGCAGGAGCACGGCTACCAACTGCACGCCTTCGCCACCGTGCTGGAGCAGCGCGTGCCCGCCTTCTGGGTGGCCGCGCAGGACCTGTACGGACGCGCGGACCATCCGGCGCTGCTGTGCGGCGCAGGCGCCCATCTCGACCCCGAACGGGCCCTGCTCCGCGCGCTGGACGAGCTCACCGGCTTCCTGGCCGGAGCCGTCAAGCAGCACGACCGGGCCCGGGCGGCCCGGCTGCTGGCCGACCCGGACGCCGTCGAGGAGATGGAGGACCACGCCCAGCTGTACGGGCATCCAGAGGCCTTCGAGCGGCTCGACTTCCTGTTTCGCGACGGGCCCGCCGTGCCCACGGGCAGCCTCGCGCGGGAGCTGCCCTGGCCGGAGTACGAGGACCTCGGCCAGGACCTCGCCGAGCTGGTCCAGCGCTACCTGGACACCGGCCTGGACGTGGTCGTGGTCGACCTAACGGCGTCGGAGCACCGGTCGGCTGAGCTGTCCTGCGTCAAGGTGATCGTCCCCGGCGCTGTCCCGATGAGCTTCGGTCACCGGTTCCGGCGGGTGGACGGGCTGCCGCGGCTGCTCTCCGCCCCGCGTCGGCTCGGGCACCGCGACCGGGACCTGGAGTCGGCCGAGCTGAATCCGTATCCGCACCCCTTCCCCTGACTGGCCGAGGACGGACATGACGATTACCACTGCGGGGGCCGCCACCCTCGCCTATCTGCCGCACGGGCGCCGACCCCGGCCGTTCCGGGCCGACTGGTCCACGGTGCCGGCGCCCCACCCGGACCACCCGGGCGGGCCCGTCCGAGCGCTGCCCTGGCCCGGCGCCGACGCACCGCACGCACCGGCGGACACGCCGACGGACGCACTGCTGGGCGAGCTGCTGCGCGGCATGTCCGGACTGACCCGGGCCGTCTGGTCGCACCCGCTGGAACCGGCCACCGGCGCCCCGGCCGGGGGCGTGGCCCACCAGTCGGCGGGCCGCCCGGCCCCCAGCGGCGGCGGGCTCTACCCCGTCGAGGTCCAGGTGGCCACCCGGGACGGCCTGTACCAGTACGCCCCGCTGCCGCATGCGCTGCGCACCGTCCGCGCAGGCGACCACCGGTCGGCCCTGCTGGCGACGCTGACCGAGCCGCCCGCCCAACCCCCGTGGCTGGTGCTGGTGTTGACCACGGCCTGGTGGTGCAGCGGGGTCAAGTACGGGGAGTACGGCTACCGATTGCAACAGCAGGAGACCGGGGTACTGGCCGCGCAGGCTCAGGCCGTGGCCGGGGCGCTGGGCGGCACGGCGGCCGTGCACCTGGCGTTCCGGGACGAGCAGGTCAACGGGTTGCTCGGGCTGGAGGCCCTTCGGCAGAGCGCGACCGCCGTCCTGGCCGTGGACCATCCCGCGCGGCCGGCAGCGCGGATGCCCGGACCGGACCGGCCCGCAGCGGCCGCCCTGGTCGCCAGGGGTGCCCCGGTCGCCCAGAGCCACGCGTTGCCGGACATCTCGGCCGTTCTGCCGGTCACGGCGGCGCTGCACGCGGCGGCGATGGTCCAGCCACCGGCCACCCGACCGCTGCCGGAACCTCCCGAGCCGCCGCCGGTCCGGGGAGCGCAAAGCGAGCCGGTGCGGCTCCCGCCGGGCGTGGCGGTGCCGGCGCACGGACTGCGCGCACGAGTGTCGGCGGGCCACGGATATCTGCGCGAGCCCGTCCCCGCCGAGGCGCTGGCCGCGGTCCTGCGGGCTGCCGCCGGTCCGGGAGGCGGCGGAGTCGACCTGTCCGTGCCGATCGGCATGTGCTGCCTGGTCGGCCGCGTGACCTCGGTCCCGGCCGGGGCGTACTGGTACGACCGGCACACCGGTGGGCCGGACGACCGGCTGGCCGTCGTCGGTGGACCGGAGTGGACCGGCCGCCTGCGAGCCGGGCTGACCAACGAGCAGACCGTGCTGAGCCTGTCCGAGTGCGCGTTCGCCCTGCTGCCGGTCGCCAATGTCCGGTCCGGGCTGCGCTGTCACGGCGACCGCTGGTACCGGCTGGCCCAGATCGCCACCGGGATGAGCCTGCAGCGGGCAGCGCTCGCGGCGGCCTCCCTCGGCCTCGCGGCCCGGATCCACTCAGACGGGAGCACCCCCACAACCGACCGCGCCCTCGGGCTGGCGGACGGCCCCGGCTCGACGGGCCAGTCGATGTCGATGCTGCTGGTCGGCTGCGGCCGCCCGGGCCAGGCCCTGCACCTCCCACTCGACCACCGCCCCGCCCCGGGCTCGTCCGGCCCCCTTCCACCGAAGGAGCTCCGATGACCACCTACGTCTTCGTCGGGCCCACGCTGCCCGTAGCGCGTGTGGCGGCCCTCGCCCCGGACGCCGTGGTGCGCCCGCCCATCGCGCAAGGTGACCTGTTCCGGCTCGGCCTCGCGCCCGGAGACGCCGCCGTCGTGATCGACGGCTACTACCACCACGTGGTGCCGGTGCGGCACAAGGAGATCCTGGCCACGCTGGCCGCCGGGGTCCGGGTGGTGGGCTGCGCCAGCATGGGCGCGCTGCGGGCGGCCGAACTCCACCCTTTCGGCATGATCGGGGACGGCGTGGTCTTCCGGATGTACCGTGACGGCGTCATCGACGCGGACGACGAGGTCGCAGAGGCGCATGGCGAGGCGCCCGAGTACCGGCGCACCAGCGAGCCGCTGGTGAACATCCGTCACGCGCTCGACGCCGCCACCGCGGCCGAAGTCCTGACGCCCCCGCAGGCCACCGCGGTGCTCGCTACCGCGCACGCCCTGCCGTACCACCGGCGGAGCTGGCGCGCCGTGGAGCGCGCCTGCACCGCCGATGGCACCTGCGCCGATACGGGCCTGCGCAGGCTGCGGGAGTTCCTGGCCACCTGGCCACCCGGCCGGAGCACGCCGACCGCAACGCGGCGGACGCCGCCGACACGCTCGCCCGGCTGAACCGGCTGGTGTCCCCCGCGCCGGACACCCTCCACTGGGCCCGGTCCGAGGGCTGGCGGAGCCGGGACCTCCACGAGTGGCAGGCCGAGTTCGGCGGCCCGGGTGCGCGGGATCCCGGACGGCGACGCCGCGGTGCTGCGCCACCGCCAGGTACATGACGAGGACTGTCCGTCGCGCTGGCGGCGGTTCGCGCTGGCTCGGATCGCCGCCGCCGCGGCCGGCACCGACGCGGAGGCCGGCACCGACGCGGAGGCCGGCACCGACGCGGAGGCCGGCACCGACGCGGAGGCCGGCACCGACAACACGCCAGAGGACGCCCTGCCGGAGGACGCCGCGTTGGCTGCCGCCGACCGCTGGGGCATGCAGCCCGGTGCGCTGTCGGCCGAGCAAACCGCCCGCTGGCTGACCGGGCGGGAGGCCGCCCAGCTCGACCCCCGCGAGGCGCTGCTGCGCATCCTGGTCCGCTCCTACCGGCCGCCCCGCGGCGCCTATGACGTCGTGGCCGCCGATCCCGTCCTGGTGTCCGTACCGGAGCTGCGGCTCGCCGTGGCCCAGGAAGCGGGCGAGATCGACCAGCGGATGCGGGAAGCCGTAGCCGAGGGACTAACGAGTTGGTGCGTGATGGCGGGTAGGACGTGTTTGTCCTGCTGAGCGTCTTCTTCAGGCGGTGGTGGTGCGGTCGGATACGAGGATGGCGATGGCTCGGTAGGTGTCGGGCAGGCGGTCTCGGCGGTGGGTCCAACGCGTCAGTTGCTTCCAGCGTTTGTGGTCGGCGAGGGCGTGTCCGACGGTGATGCGGCGTGAGGAGTGGTCGTGTCTTGGGCGTGCTCGGGCTTCGACGAAGGGGGAGTTACTCCTGGTCGTCATGTGGGAGGTGCGGTGAGGGACTGGCCCGGGTGATTCCGTCCGAGGCCGAGGTAGCCGTCGTCGAGGAAGACCTGGACAAGGTCGAAGTATTCGAAGCATCTGCTGATCCGTCCGTGCGGGCAGCGGTCACATCGTGCATCAACCCTGGCCGGAGGGCATCTGTCCACAGCGTGCGTCCCTGGTGGTCGGCGATGACGGTGGCCTTCATCGTGTTCTGATTCTTCTTGCCCGACAGGAACGCCCGCCGGCTGCCCTGGCCCGCCGCCGGCCTGCGGGCCTGGACCTCGGCGGCGTCCAAGCGCAGCTGAACGCCCTCGACCTGGGCATAGGAGAACACGTCCTCCAGGTGCGCAGTCGCAGGCCAGGGCGGGGGACGGCGAGCCCCCATTACCGTTTTCATTGGCTCCGCGATGGAGCTTCCGGCCTCCGAGGCCGGCATGACTTCCCCCCTTGTTCACCATGATCCGGCGGTGGTGTCACCGGACCCGGAGGCACTGACTGACCGCTGATTAGGGCCATGACCACTGACTTCTTCGCAGGTCGGGAGGCTCCTCGTGATGTGGATGTGGCGATCGGTGCCGTGGCTTCGAGGCCGGCTGAGCACAACCGGAGGTTGTACGTGATCGACACCCGTGACATCAACGTCTATCTCGGCCTGGATGTCGGCAAGGGCGAATACCAGACTCTGCCTCGCCCGCCGCCGAGCTGACGTCCTCTTCGCCATGCTCCGCGACGGCACCTTCCACGAACCTCGGCCCGCCACAACGGCTTGAGACCCGCTAGTGCTCTGACCGGGAGGGTTTGAGGTATTCGCAGGGCGGAGGCCTGACCGACGAGCGGAGGGCATTCCGGGAGAAGATCCGGCTGGAAGCTGCCGACCCGGTCGCCCAGGACCTCCCGAACGGCGAGGTGGCCCGGGAACTGTGGGTCAGCGTGCGGTCGACGTAGCGATGGCGCCGGGCGTGGGAGAGCGCGGCGAAGTCGAACGGCAGGCCGAGCCGGTCGGCGACCTTCGCGGAGTAACCGGACGAGCCGAGCAGCCACAACGGCAGTCAGCCGGTGAGGCGACCGCGCCGCGTCCCCAAGGCGCACGCCGACCGCCCGGCCCCGTTCGGCTACGAGAAGACCAGCCCGTTCGCGGTACAGGGCCGCGCCCGGGGCATGACGCCTGTCGAAGCGGTGGACTTGCTCGGGGAAGCTGAGCTTCACGCGCGCACAGCGGAGCTCGCGGAGTGGCGATGCCTCGTGCAGCTGCCCACGACAACCGGCGGCCCGTACACCCCGGACGGCGACATGGTCGTCCTGGAGGAGCTCGCCGAATTCCGGCGCCGCAAGGAAGCCGAGCGAAAGCGGCTGGCTCCGCCCGGACGCGCCGATAGTGCGAACCGCCTGTTCTGGCTCGCCACACTGCGATCGAGTCGGCAAGCCCCGGCGAGGGCAGCCAGTTCTGCCATGCCTACGGCCCCAGCGGCCGGTCATCCGGCCGGCTCATACCTCGCTGGCCCTCCTCGTTCGTCGCAACCCTGGAATCAGGGCGGACGTCCTGGTGCCAGTTCCTCGACACCATCCGCCTCGGCCCGGCCGACGACGTCGCCAAGGTGACCTCCGCCCGGCTCCCCGGGAGCACAGGCTCCCCATGCACCGGCCGGGTCGGCGTCGCTCGAGTTGGCCCACTCTCTCCTCCTGTCCCCGCAAGCTCCTCCTGTCCCCGCGAGTCTCCTGCCGTAACCGCTCGGGCCGTGGCCGGGTCCTTCCAGGAGGGAACCGAGACGGAGCAATGACCATCCCCTTATATGCCCCTGGCCAGAGGGGTGAGGGCCAGGACGACGACCAACTGTTCGCGAGGTACCACCGGGTGGGGCCGGCGCAGGTGACTGGCGGGCGCATCGGAACATCACCGGGGGGAAGTCGTGGACGTCTTTATGCTCGGACCTGTAGGTATTCATGCGGGAGACAGGGAGCTTCGTTGCGGCGCGCCGCAGCAGCAAGCCACGCTCGCCGTGCTCGCGTTCCATCCCGGCCGGGCGGTGCCGTTGCACGAGCTGATGGAGGCGGTGTGGGGTGAGGAGCCTCCCGTCTCGGCGAACAAGGTGCTGCGAACGTATGTGTGGCGGCTGCGCAAGCTGATCGCGGGGCACGGCGGCGACCCGGGGCTACTCGACTCCGCAGGCGATGGTTACCGGCTCGCCGTACGGCCGGAGCAGGTGGATGCCTGCCGGGCCGAGCAGGGTGGACGGCAGGCCGCGCGGGCAAGCGAGGCGGGCCGGTACGACGACTGCGCGGAGCACTTGGTGCAGGCCTTGGCGCTGTGGCGCGGCGAACCACTGGCGGGAGTCCCCGGACCGTTCGCGGAAGGCGCGCGATCGCGGTTGGAAGAGCTCCAGCTGACGCTCAGGGAGGAACGGTTCCGACTGGAGGTCCAGCAGCACAGACACACTCCCCTCGTTCCAGAGCTGACGTCCTTCATCCGTGAACACCCGCTGCGGGAGGGACCGTACGGCACCCTGATGCAGGCACTGTTCGCCTCTGGGCGGCAGGCGGACGCCCTGGCAGTATTCGGCCGGGCGCGGGCAGTGCTGGGCAGTGAGCTGGGCTTGGACCCCGGCGTCGAACTGCGCACGCTGCACGAGCGCATCCTTGGCGGCGACCCGGACTTGATCCCGGCGAAGCCGCCGTCCGTGCGTACGAGGGAGCCCGTCCGCGGCTCCGCACCCGTCACGGTCGTGTTGCGGCCAGCCCAGCTTCCCTCAGAGACAACGGACTTCACCGGGCGCGCTGAGGCGGTCGACACTCTGTGCCCGGTACTGACCGGCACCGGGTGCTCAGCCCCCGTGATCGTGTCCGTCGGCGGCATGGGCGGCATGGGCAAGAGCGCCCTCGCGCTGCGGGTAGCCCACCGGGTCAAGGACCATTTCCCCGACGGTCATCTGTACGTGGATCTGCAGGGCGCCGGGCCGGGAGCGGTGGATCCCGGTACGGTCCTGGAGAGCTTCCTGACGGCGCTCGGCGTGGCTCGCCAGGACGTGCCCGCGTCCCTGGAGGACCGGGCGCGGCTGTACCGCACCGTGCTGGACGGACGCCGCGTACTCCTCGTATTCGACGACGCACGAGACAGCGTCCAGATCGCGCCGCTGCTGCCGGGTGAGGCCCGGTGCGCGGTGCTGGTGACCGGTCGGACCCGCCTGTCGGCCGTCGCGCCCACCGTTCATGTCCAGCTCACCGAGTTCAGCAGCGAGGAGGCACTGGCCCTGGTGCGGCGGATCGTCGGCCCGGAGCGGATCTCGGCGGAGGAGGCCGCAGCGAGGGCTCTGGTCGCGGCCTGCGCGCACCTGCCGCTGGCGGTGCGCATCGTGGCGGCCCGGCTGGCCGCCCGGCCCGGCTGGACTGTGGCCCATTTACTGGGGCGCCTCGCCGACGAACGCCGCCGGTTGAGCGAACTGCGCACCGGGGCCCTCGCGGTGGCGGCCGTGTTTGAACTCGGCCACCACCAGCTGGCTCCGGCCCAGTCCCGAGCGTTCCGGTTGCTGGCCACCATCGCCGTACCCGATGTGGGCCTCGCGGCCGGGGCGGCCGTACTCGGCCTGCCGGAGGCGGAGACGGAGGAACTGCTGGAATCCTTAGTGGACATCGCCCTGATGGAATCCCCCGCGCCTGGCCGATACCGCTACCACGACCTCGTACGGGATTTCGCCGTACAGCTGTCCCCCTCCGGTACGTCCGCGGAGCCCGGCCCCGATACGCCTACGGAACCCGACACCCCCGCGGAGGTGCGCGCAGCCACGGACCTCGCGGTGCTGGGGCGGTTGCTGGACCATCTGCTGGAGGGGGCGGTGGAAGCGTTCCAGCTGATGGTTCCCGGTGACCCGGTCCGCAGCATGCTGCCCGCCGGCCGTTCCGCATCCCGTGGCCCTCGGTTCCGGGTCCTGGCGGACGCCCGTGCCTGGGTCGTGGCCGAATTCGACTGTGCGATTCATGCCGTACGGCTGCTGGGACGGCCGGTGTCGGCCGGTGTGGGGCCGGGGGAGGGCACCCTCACGGACGCCGCCGATCTGCTGGTCGCCCTCGGGGCATACGGCCAGGAGATTCCGTACACCCACATCGAGGACGTGGCCCGGACACTGGCAGAGGTGGCCTCGACGCGGCAGAGCCACCGCGCCGCCGGCCGCGCCCACTTCATCTGCGGGAACGCCGCACTCCAGGCGACCCGGCTGCCGCGCGCCGGCTACCACACCCAGCGTGCCGCGGAGGCGTGCCGGCTCGCCGACGACCGGCCCATTCTCCAGCAGACCTACAACGACCTCGGCGTGATCGCCCTGTTCGAAGGAGACCACAACGCCGCCGCGGAGCACTTCGACCGGGCGGTCGCCCTCGCCAGGGAACTGGGGCACCGCTCAGGCGAGTTGATCACCACGCTCAACGCCTCGCTCGCCCGAACCCGGGGGGGCCGGGCGGAGGAGGCGCTGCCGGTCTGTGACGGAGCACTTGCCGCGCTGCGCGAGGTGGCCGACCGCCGTGGCATCGCCTACGCATTGTGCGCACGCGGTCAGGCTCTTCAGGAACTGGGACGCTACGAGGACGCTCTGTCCGCCTATCAGGAGTGCCTGGACGTCGGTGCCGCCGCCGGTCTCGCGGGTCAGCGGGCGCAGGCCCGCTATCGCCGTGCCGACACCCTCCTCGGGCTCGGCCGGGCCGCCGAGGCCGCCGGAGAGGCGGAGCAGGCGGTAGCCTACTACGGCACGGTGCTGGACCGGGACCGTGACCGGGGCTACGCCCTGCTGTCCCACGCCCGCGCCCTGCTCGCCGTGCGGGAGTCGGGGCGGGCACTGGAGCAGGCACGAGCGGCGCTGGAAGTCTTCACTCGGGCCGGTCTGCCGGAGACCGAACAGGCCAGGCGGCTGATCGGCGCCGTGCGCACACCGCCGAGCTGAGCCAGGGGCCTGCACCGCTCGTGAGGACGCAGGACAACCGCCCCGTACCGAAGGCGTCAGGAGGCCGTCCGAACGTACCCCGCAGTCGAGTTCACCTCTTTGGGGGAGAGCTCCTGGCCGTCGCTGAGTGGATCCCCGGTGGCAAGGATCCCGGCCGGGCCGCCCGCCCCGTGCCCGGCCCCGGACAGGGTCAGAAGGCAGCCGAGGAATGCCGCTGCGAGCACCCTGAGCAGGCGGGCGCGACGGGGAAGGGACAGGGGGTGCTGCTGCATAGGGAGCTCCTGTTCGTCGGTGGTGCGATCGGGGAGGCCCAGGTACGGCCGCTGTGGCTTCGTGCGCCGACTATCACGGTAGGCGGTCTACGTTCGGTATACGGGGCCGCTGACCGGCTGAGGTACCCACACAGCGCGGGCAAAGGGTCCATGTACCGGCTCAGCGTCAGGACCTACCTCGGCGCCCCGATGATCGACCCCGCGACCAAGATCAGTCCCGGGACGGTCTGCGCGGTCGGCACTGAGCAGCCCGACTTGAACCGCGCCGACGTCGAGCTGAGCAAGGCATTCGCGGCGGAAGCCGTCGACCTGATCAAGCACCTGGCCTCCGTACAACCGCCTGCAGGGAGGGGAACGTGCCGGGTCTCACGGACCGCGAACTCGCCGCCCACATGGGCAAGTTGGGCTGGACCAGTATTCTCGTTCCCACCGAGTACGGCGGTGTGAGTGCAGGCCACATGGCCAAGACGCTCCTGATCGCGCATGTCTCGCATGCGAGCGGAGCAGCGGGCGGCATCCAACAGGCATCTCTGATACGCGCCCTCGCGCTGCAAGATCTGCGCAGCCCCGAGCAGCAGTCGCTCTGGCTGCCGCAAATCGCTGCCGGGCATGTACTACGCCGCCATGCGTCCCGCTGAGGTCATCCACCTGCAGAAGTCCCAGTGTCGCCTGCCGGCGAGCGGGTGGGGTCTTCTCAACCTCAAGGGCGGGGTCGTGGCGGCCGGAAAGGCGTGGACGAACGATGGCGCCGTTCACGAGATCCACTCACTGAAGCGACGGGCTGCCAAGGCCACGCGACCGGTGCCCATCCCGCCCGTGCTCGTCCGCATGCTGCGCGAGCACATAGAGCTCTTCGGTGTCGCGCCTGACGGGCGCCTGTTTCGCAACGCAGCGGGAAACTACATCGAGGCTGCGGCGTACGGCATCACATGGGGACGGGCACGTGAAGCCACACTCACCCTCGACGAACACGCCCTCGTACTGGCGAAGCGCCCCTACGACCTGCGCCACGCGGGAATCTCCTTCTGGCTCGCCTCCGGCGTAGACCCCGCAGAGTGTGCGCGCAGAGCAGGGCGGAGCATCCAGGTCCTCTTCCGCTACTACGCCAAGTTCCTGGCCGAGGCGCGCAACCACGCCAACACATTGATAGAGGAGTCGATGCGGCGGTGGGACGAGCCGGAGAGCGGCATGTAGGGCGCCTGATCCCGGTCTTGGCCCGGAAATGCCCCGGAACAGCTGGTCAGAGGTGGGACAGCGGTGGGAGATATCGGGAGTACCTTCGTTATTTGACCTGTGGCTTTGATGTGGCCGACGAGGGGCGCCTGCGGGGGAAAGCCCCTGGTCAGAGGCCCTTTTGCGGCACTTAGAAGAAGCCCAACTTCCTCGGTGAGTACGACACCAGAAGGTTCTTCGTCTGCTGGTGGTACACGAGCCATTGTCGTGCTGACCAGGCAAAACGACCTCCATTCGGGCGTGTCAGGAAGCCTTGGCCCGCATATGGTCCGGATCTTCGTCCGCCGTGCTGGTGTCCGTGGGGTTCGTGATAGCTAGGTGAGACGGGTGACGCGACGAGGCCCCGCCGACTTGCTCCGGTGGGGCCTCATCGCGTGCTTGGTCAGGATGGGTTGGCGCTGGAGCTGGGGACTCCGTTGTGCTCCGGTTCGCCGCTTTCGAGTACGCGCAGGAGCGACGCGGTGACGACCCGGGCGGTTCGGCCGATCAGCAGCACCCGGCAAGGGAACTCTCCACGGCGCACCAGGTCGTAGCCCTTGGATCTCGACATGCCCAAGGCCCGTGCTGCCGAGCCCGCCGTAGTGGTGCTGCGACTTGAAGTCGCAGAGGTAGCGCGAACCTTCTGGCGGCGAATGCGGTGATCGCGGGGCCGTGGTGGTGCTGGGAAACGAAATCGCGGAGGCAGGCCGCAGCCCAACCGTCATGGGAGTCCTCGACCTTGCCGTAATGGTGCTGCGACTTGGGGTCGCAGAGGTGACCCACCCAACGACATTCCTGCCGTCAGAACCGATGATGCCGTAGCGATGCTCCGGTATTGAGCCGCAGGGACAAGGCTCGATGGCCTGCAGCGAGCCACGCTGTTCCTCGCGGTGATGGTGCCGCAGGTTGAACCTACGGAGACAGATGCCGGGCAGGTTGAGGGCGGCCGGAGCGGGCAAGCCGCGATGGTGCCGCTGGTAGCCCCTACGGTGAGGGTTCGCCGCCACAGGTGTCCATGCCCGCTGCTACCAGCAATAATGCTGCTGGTGCGCTACGGCCGGAACGAGATGGTATCGAGCTCGTGCGGCATGTCGCGGAGCGGATGCTCCAGGAGCTGATCGAGGCTGAGTTGTTCGGCCGGATCGGTGCCCAGTGGAACGAGCACACCGAGGAGCGCACCGCTTTCCGTAACGGTCACCGCGACAAGACCTGGACCAGCCAGGCCGGTGACCTGGACCTGGCCATCCCCAAACTCCGCAGCGGGACCTTCTTCCCCAGCCTGCTGGAACGCCGGCGCCGCATCGATCAGGCGCTCTACGCGGTCATCATGGGGGCATACGTGCACGGCGTGTCCATCCGCGCCGTCGACGACCTGGTCAAAGCCCTCGGCGCGGACAGCGGCATCTCCAAGAGCGAGGTCTCACGGATCTGCGGCGACCTCGACGACGATCTCCGCGTCTTCCGGGACCGGCCGCTGGATCACACCCGCTTCCCCTACATCTATCTCGACGCGACGTACTGCAAGGTGCGGGTGAACCACCGGATCGTCTCCCAGGCCGTCATCATCGCCACCGGCATCACCGAGGGCGGCGGCCGCGAAGTCCTGGGCGTCACCGTCGGCGACACCGAGAGCGAAGCGTCCTGGAGCGAGTTCCTGCGCTCCTTGCGCTCACGCGGCCTGAGCGGAGTCCGCCTGGTCATCTCCGACAGCCACAGCGGCCTGGTCGCTGCGATCCGCAAGGTCATGCTCGGCGCCGCCTGGCAGCGCTGCCGGGTCCATTTCCTGCGGAACGTGTTCTCGGTGATCCCCAAGGGATCCGGAGAGATGGTCGCAGCAACCATCCGCACGATCTTCATCCAGCCGGACGCCGACACCGTCCGCCACCAGCTCGATCAGGTCGCCGACATCCTCGGCCAGCAGTTCCCCAAGGTCGAACAGATGCTTCTCGATGCCAAGGAGGACCTCACCGCTTTCGCTGGCTTCCCCGTCTCCCACTGGAAGAAGATCCAGTCATTGAACCCCCTGGAACGCATCAACCGGGAGATCCAAACGCCGCACCGACGTCGTCCAGATCTTCCTCACCCCCGCCGCCCTCGAACGGCTCGTCACCGCGGTCCTCAGGGAAATGCACGACGAGTGGATCGCGTTCCCCCGCCGCTACCTCTCCGAAGGCAGCATGGCGGCCATCTACGCCGGCGAAAGCACCGAGAACACCACCCACGAGCTCCCCAACACCCCGAACACCACCGCCGATTGATCGCCTACACCATCACGCGGGACACCATCCTGTGGTCCGCTGCCGAGCGATTGTCGGCGTTCACGTGAAAGTGGTCCCGGCAAGATTTTCGTGAAGCGGGGCTGGGCCACCGTGCGCCGGTGACGCTCCGTCACGGGAAGCGGCGTCGGAGGTGGGCTATGAGGATGACGCGGTGGCGCAGGAGTGGAACTGCGGCCCTGCCAGCCATGATCCTCTTCTGGAGCTTCAGGTCCGTGATCCGGCCTTCGTTGACGCCGGAGTTGAACGAGGTAGTGATCCCCTGCACGACTACCCGACTGGTCTTCGCGGAGGGCGTTGGCCAGGCTCGCCAAGGCAGACAGGCCCGAGGCCGTGAGCTGGTCGAGCCAGTCCGGCAGCGGAGCGGCGTCGCGGGCTTCCAGCATGGCCGCGAACTGCCGGACCACTGTGTGGGTTTGGTCGAGCTCCGGGCAGTTTTCGAACAGCCGGCGGAGTGCCTCGGTGGCATGCGGACCGCGCCGAACTGGTGCGGTGGTGATCCACCGGGCGACCCGGCGGGGCGAGGGTGGTCGCTCGCGCGGTGTGCCGATTGGCAGGCCTTGGCGGAGCGGCGCGATGGCCATCTTGACCCGCTGGTAGTGGCCGCCGTAGCCCTTGGCGGCGATCTCCTGGTGCAGCATCGTCGCGGTGTGCTCATCCTCCTCCCAGCGTTGGCGCAGATACTCCAGATACGGGTCGAGACTTGTGAACCGGCGGGGTGGAGTGCGCCGTACGCACTCCTGCCAGCAGGCAGCGCGTGCGTACTTGGCCACGGTGCGCCGGTTCAGGCCGAGTTCGCGGGATATCGCGCTGAGACTGCGGGCCGTGCCGGTGTATCCCTGGACGGTCTCGAACAGCCGCTTCGCGTGACGGCGGGCGGGAGTTTCGGCCGCCTCACATGATTCGCCCGACGGCGGTGGGGCCACTTCGGGTTCAGGTACTGCCGCAGCGAGGCAGCCGCGGTGGACTGCGGCGATGTCCGAGACCCGCTTTGGCAGCCCTTGCCACAGGTGAAAGCGGTCGCTGACCTGCACCGCGTCCGGGGCTCCGTCGGTGATGCCCTGCCGGTAGACCAGCGAACCGTCGCGGCACCACCTCGACGCCAGGATCCGTGCGCAGCCAGGCCGCCAGCTGCTGGGCATCGCGGCCAGCCCACAACTCGATCGGCAGCCGCGTGTCGGCGTCCACCAGCAGGGTGCCGTAGGCGTCCGCGTACAGCGCGAAGTCGTCCACGCCCAGCACCCGCGGTGTCGCGGCCGACGGCAGTTGCATGCGCATCAAGTGGAACAACGCACTTGTCCGCGACAAGGGTGCCTTCAAGATGCTCAGGAGCCGGGCCCCGCCACGGCCGGCGAGCAATACCCCGGCCATCTCCACCAGATGCTGCAGCAGCGGGCTGCGCCGCTGGTAGCGCACCGTCAGCCCCTCGACCTGCTCGGCGAACGTCCGCCGTCCGCAATCCGCGGTGTCGCAGAACAACCGCCGCACCGACAAACCGATCAGCACCGGGCGACCGCCGACAGCGACGTCGGTCAGCGCGCGGGCATACCGGCTGTGCGGCCGCGCGGACTCGCGACCGCAGTCCGGACACGCGGCTGGCAACTCATAGGTACGGGCCGCGATATGAACCACCCCACCCGCCGACCACACCCGTTCCACCCGCACCACATCCAGGTGCGGCGACACAGTTGGTACGAGGTCATCACACTCACCGACGATCCCGCTTCCCGTGACGGAGCGTCACCGGTGCACGGGGGCGCAGCCCCGCTTCACGAAAATCTTGCCGGGGCCACGTTCGGGTGTACGCCGACAGCGATTGAGCGGGTACTCGTGGAGGCGCAGAAGAGCTACCGGCAGGCCCAGGAGGAATCGGCCCGGGCCGATGCGGAACGGGTGAGAACCGGCCGGGCGGTGGCCCGCGCGGAGTCCACGCTGGTTGCTTTCCTAGCGCAGGCGGAAAGCGGACTGACGCTAGTCGGCTTTCTGCGCGGCGCATCGATGAACGTCTACATCGGTGCCGAGCGTCTGCGGGCGCTGCCGGTGGGATGACGGAGCCATCTCGCCTGGCGTGAACGGCCCGTTTGTCGCGCGTGTGGCATTCAGATATTCACCCGGGCAACGTCGCGGCCAGCGCCGTGCACAGCCACACCGTCGTCGACTGGTCAAAGAACTGTTCGGTACTCCAAGAAGCACCAAGGCCGTACCTATCGCCGACAGGGTCATGCGGTGCCCTTGAGGCTGCGGATCTCCGGGAAGCCTTTGCTTGAGTGAGCGGGACGTGGGGCTGTGGGCAGGTCGTCCAGGAAGTCGGCGGTCGGGGTGTAGAAGAGGCATCCGGTGACGGCGGTCGAGAAGTCAAGGATTCTGTCGTGCAGGCCAGCTCGGGTGCCCAGGTACATATTGCGCAGCATCTGCTCTGTGACGTCGGGGGTGCGAGAGTACCCGATGAAGAAGGTGCCGAACTCCCCTTGTCCCACTGCGCCGAACGGCATGTTCTCGCGGACGATCTTGCGCTCGGTGCCGTCCTCGTCGGTGACAGAGTTGACCGCGATGTGGGCGTCCTCGGTCTTGATGTCATCGGGGAACTCGACGTTGTCCGACTTGGTGCGTCCGATGGCCTTTTCCTGTTCGTCTGTGGGGAGCAGGTTCCAGGCCGTCAGGTCG
This sequence comes from Streptomyces sp. NPDC048442, assembly GCF_040651475.1. Taxonomy (NCBI): domain Bacteria; kingdom Bacillati; phylum Actinomycetota; class Actinomycetes; order Kitasatosporales; family Streptomycetaceae; genus Streptomyces; species Streptomyces sp. NPDC048442. Next base: position 104,182 of record NZ_JBEZKB010000011.1, on the reverse strand, counting down.
TGCAGGTACTTCTGGATCGTCACATAGCTGCCTCCGTGGAACCCTGGGTCCTCGGCCCCAATGAATACGGAGTCGGCCGCGAGCTGTCCCTCGGGGTTCTCGCTGCCGTCCACGAAACCGAGCAGATCGCGCTCGTCGAAGTATCTGAAGGCGTGTACTTCGTCGACCACGGACACGCAATGGCGCAGCTGCTCCATCAGGAGCCGGGCCAGTTCGAAACAGAGGTCCATGCGTCCGGCCCGGATGTGAAAGAGCAGGTCGCCTGGGGTGGAGGGAGCCCGGTGCTTTTCACCGGTCAACTCGACGAAGGGATGCAGGTCGCGAGGCCGGGGCCCGCTGAACAGCCGGTCCCAGGCCTGCGAACCGATGCTCACGACGCAGGTGAGCTCGTCACCGGGGGACCGGAAGGCAACCGAACGCCGTAGAGCCGACACGTTTTCCAGAACGGCACGAACGGTCTGCAGGCCGCCCGGCCCGATGGCGGCGACAAGGAAGACGGTGGCGCTGGCCGGCGGGGCAATCACAGGCTGGGGTTCGGGCACAGAAGTCGGTCCTCTCCATGTGCGTGACGGCAATGGGCAATCGTTCACACAGGGCCCATCCTGCGCCGAACCTCGCGGAGCAGCCACACGGGCGGGTGGCAGCTGGGGAGAACGGCCAGTCATCTGCGTGTTCTGCCACCAGGTATTGCGTTTCGGTGGGCTGGGTGGCTCTCTCGCGGGGGCGTCACTTCGCCCGCGACACCGTCAGGGGTGAGGTGGGTGGAGTGGTCATCGGGACCCTCCCCGAGGGGAGGTGCAGGCAGTGATGGGGCGGGTCGGATCAGAGGCCCTGGGGCTGCAGGTTGGTCGTCATTTCCAGCAGACGGATCACCGCGGCGTCGGCGTCAGGACGGTGGATGGCGTATACGGCGGTGTCCAGGTGGTTCGTCCGCCCTTGGAGCGGGATCAGTATCACGCCGGAATCGGCAAGGTGCCGCAGACTCTCGGGAGCGAGGCTCACACACAGGCCTGCTGACACATAGCTGAACAGTCCGCTGAGATCGTCCGCGGTCGCCACTTCGTGGGGAGTGAACCCCGCTTCGCGGCAGGCGAGTTGGAGTTGCTCGGCGAGGACGGGCAGTGCGGTCGGGTGAGGCAGTACGAAGTCCTCGTCCGCCAGCTGAACGAGGTCGATACTGCGAGCCTCGGCCAGCCGGTGGCCGCGTGGTACTGCGGCACCGATCCGCTCGGTGACGATGAGTCTGCTGACGAGCTCGTCGGAGAGCCGCCCCGGGTCGCGCAGAAAGCCGAGGTCGAGCATTCCGTCCCGCACCTGGTCGGCCACACCCGCAGATGAGCTGTGGTGAAGGTGTACGCGGAGGCCTGGCAGCTGTTCGGCCGCCTCTCGCAGCATGGTGGGGAGGTAGAGGTGGCTCAGGAGGCTCACGTACCCGACGCGGACGCCGCCTTCCTTTCCGGAGGCGACCCGCCGGGCCCGAGTGACCGCAGCGATCTGGAGATCGAGCAGCCGCTGTGCATCGGTAGCGAACACCTTCCCGGCCGCGGTGAGCCGCACACCTCCCGGGCCGCGGTCGAGCAGGCGCACGCCCACGGTCCGTTCCAGGCGCTGGATCGACTGGCTCAGCGGCGGCTGGCTCATGCCGAGCCTCTCGGCGGCCCGGCCGAAGTGCTTCTCCTGTGCCACCGTCAGGAACTGTTCCAGCAGCCGCCGCGACAGATTCATATCTTCCATAGTATGAGTCATGATCTGATCATATATTGGACAGACCTGACCTCTCGGGTGTCGACTAGGTCCTGGAGCTTCCGCCGGAGCGCGGAGTTTGTTCCCCTTGTCTCAGCTCGGCCGATTTGCCGCCTTTCCCTGGGTCCCTTCTCCTGGAGACAGGGTTGGCGGCGCGCCTGGCCCGAGCATGTTTCCCCTGTCGTTCGTCTGGAGTGGTTTTCGTGGCGGTCGTGACAATCGTGGGTGCCGGCGTCATCGGTGTCTCCTGGGCGCGTCTGTTCAGCGAAGGCGGTTGGGAGGTACGGGTCAGCGACCCGCGCCCCGACCTGCACGAGCTGGTGGAACGGGAGCTGGCTGGACTGCCGGTGACGGCGAGCGCCGACCTGGCCGGCGCGGTGACCGGAGCGGACTTCGTGCAGGAGGCCGGCCCGGAGCGAGTCGAGATCAAGGAGGAGATGTTCGCCACGCTCGCCGCGCACACCCGCGACGACGTGGTGCTGGCCTCGTCCTCCTCGTCCCTGTTGCCCTCGGTGATCGCCAAGGGCAACCCGGCGGCCGACCGGATCGTGATCGGCCATCCGTTCAACCCGCCGGAGCTGATGCCACTGGTCGAGGTGGTGCCAGGGCCCGAGACAACGGCACGAACCGTCGACCGGGCCGTCGAGGTGTACCGCGACCTCGGCAAACTGCCGATCCGGCTGAAGAAGGAGATCCCCGGCTTCGTCGGCAACCGCCTCCAGAAGGTCTTCAACGACCAGGCCACCTACCTGGTGCAGCAGGGGGTGATCGACGTGCAGGACCTCGACGACCTGGTCCGGGCCTCGCTCGGTCTGCGCTGGGCCGTGACGGGACCATTCCAGAGCGGCACTCTCGGCGGTGGACCCGCCGGCATGCGCCATCTGGTGGAGCACGTCGGCTCGCAGCTGACCTTCGAGACCGGCAGCCCGGACCCGGCCCGGCTGGATGCGGTCCTCACCGCGGTCGAAGACGCCTACGGCACCGGTGAGGCGGCCTACGAGCGGCTCGTCGAACTGCGCGACGTACGGACCCGCGCCGTTCTCAAGCCGCTGGGCTGGCCGGAGCCCGCGTCCGCGGACGGCCCGCAGCAGTGACCACCCGCCCCGGCCGGGACGAAGCCGGGACAGAGCGAGACAGAGCGAAAAATACCGGGAACGAGGACACCTTCCATGGCGAAAGTGCTGCTTGCACTGCAGTTCATGCCCGCGAAATTGCTGCGGGTGAGCATTCCGGACGGCCAGGTGCACACCCTGCTCGACGATGCAGGGGACGGGCCCGACGGCATCGTCGTGGATTCCCGTACCGCCTACTGGACCACCATGGGTGCTCCCGCAGTCGACCCTGACACTCCCGGCGAGGCAGGCTACGACTTCTCCGCGCGCAACGGCGGCGTCCACGCGTGGAGCCTCGACGGCGGGCCCGGACACGACGTGGTCCCGAGCGGGGCGATGACGACCGGCAAGCAGTTGACGTCCGACGGCGCCGGCACGCTGTATTGGAGCGACCGCGAGGGTCACCGGGTCAGCAGGGCCCGGGTGGACGGCAGCGGCCTGACCGACCTCGTGGTGAACCCGGCCGAGGACAAGATCATGGGGGAATGCGTCGGCGTAGCGGTGGATCCCGTGCGCGGGTACCTGTACTGGACGCAGAAAGGGCCGGCCAAGGGTGGCAGGGGCCGGATCCTCCGGGCGGGCCTGGAGATCCCGCCGGGCCAGAGCGCCGAGAACCGCAACGATGTCGAGGTGCTCTGGAGCGGTTTGCCCGAGCCGATCGACCTGCACCTCGACGGCGACTGGCTGTACTGGACCGACCGCGGTGCCGAGCCCGCGGGCAACACCCTCAACCGTGCGCCCGTGCCGCCGCCCGGCGAGCCCGGACAGGCCCCCGAGATCCTTGCCGGCGGCTTCGCGGAGGCGATCGGCCTCGCCGTCGACGGCGAGGAGGGCATTGCCTACGTCGCCGACCTGCAGGGCCACATCCGTGCCGTACCCCTGCCCGGCGGCCCCGCCGCCGGACAGGAGCCGCGCGAGATCGTCGTGCTGCCGTACCCGCTGACCGGGCTGTGCCTGCTGCGGAACTAGGACGGGGCGGCAAGGAGGGCACGGGGCTTCTGACTGCGCATCCCCCAGCCGCCCGCTCCTGCACATCACATCCGCTGCCCGCAAGGCCAGAACCGCCGCCGTGTGCGCGGTCTCGTGTGGGCGGTCCCGAGTGCGAAGTCTGAGGTGCTCATGAACCGTCGGCCGATGCTCTCCGCCGTCCCCCGTCTCGGCTGCGCCGCGGTTCTCGGCGCAGCAGCCGGCGCGGGTGTCGCTGTGCCCGCGGGTGCGCCGCTGGGCGCACTGGTGGGCATCGCCACCGCGCTGACGCTGTTTGTCGTGGCGGGCTGGCTCGTCCTGTGGCCGATGGACGCCTCCACCACCCGGCGCAACGTCGGGCGGGAGGAGTTCCGGCCCATCGTCGAGGAAACGGCTGTCGTCGTGGCCGCTCTCGGCGGCCTGGTCGCCATTGTGCTGCTGCTCGTGGTCGGTGACTCGGACCTGAGTCACGCGGGGGCCGCGACTGCCCTGTGCGGGGTGTTCATGGCGTGGGCGGCTCTCCACTTGATGTACGCCACTCGCTACGCCTACCACTACTACGCGGAGCCCGGCGGCGGAATCGACTTCAACTCGCAGGAGCCACCGCGCTACAGCGACTTCTTCTACTTCAGTTACAACCTGGGAATGACCTATCAGGTCTCCGACAACAATGTCTCCACGACACAGCTGCGCGCCGTTGTTCTGCGGCACTGTCTGCTGTCCTACGTCTTCGGCGCCAGCATCCTGGCCACGGCGATCAACCTCGTCACAGGGATCATCACCGGGTGAGACGGCTCGCGGACCGCAGCCGTCTCACCCGTGCTGCGGCTCGCGGGCGGCAGCCGTGTCACTCGGGCTGAGGCACCAAGCGGTGCAGCCCCTTGCGGTCGTAGTACCGCGTCATGAGGAATCCGAAGACGAGGGCCACCGCGACACCGACCCCGATCATGCTCCAGCCACGGGTCAGTCCGGCATCCGCGCGCGCGTCGAAGTACAGGATCGCCCGGATTCCGGCGACGAGTTGGTGCATCGGTTCGAAGGTGCCCAGGAAGCGGTAGAAGCCGGGCACGGCCTCCAGCGGGATGGTGGCGCCGGAGGAAGGCAGGGCCAGGGCGATGAAGAAAAACATCGACACGAGCTGTCCGATGTTCCCGAACGCCGCGTTGATCGCCTGCACTCCGAGTCCCACGCTCAGGCAGGCGCAGTACGAGAACAGCGCCAGCATGGGCAGATGGTCGGCGTCCATGCCCAGGACGGCGATGCACGCCGCCATCACCAGCGCGGTGGTCAGTACGGACAGCCCCGCGGTCATGGCCATCTTGAGCAGCAGGGTCTGCGTGCGGCTGATCGGAACCGTGGGGTGGCGCCGGTGCCAGGGGCCGATCTCCACGTCGGCGTAACCGAGCGCGGTGTCGACGGCGTTGTGGATGATGTTGCCGCCCAGGAATCCCGCGAGTACGAGCAGCAGTACGTAGTAGAAGGCACTCAGCCCCAGGCCGCTGTGCCCGCCCAGGGCGAGCCCCGGCTTCGTCAGCACGGTGACGGGGTCGGCGAACAGCAGGCGGGCCGCGGAGTCGGTGTCCGCGAGCCCGGGCGAGGCCATGAGCTGCTTCCCGATGCCCGCCGACGCGCCGTGCGCCGCCCGCTCGGAGATCTTGGCGGCCATCGACGAACCGAGGCTGCCCATTCCGGGGTTCGTGAGCACGGTCAGTGTCGGCCGACTGGCGCTGGGCCCTCCCAGCGACCGGACGGCAGCGGTGAAGTCGGCGGGAACGATCAGGGCGCCGTAGACCTTCCCCGAGGCCAGCTGATCCTTCGCAGCCGCCATGTCCAGGCGCCGCCACTGCACGCTCTCCGGCGCGGTGGAAGAGGCGATCCGATCGGTGGCCTGCGTGCCCAGGTTCTGCTGTGCCCCGGGCAGCGGTTTGCCGGAGTCCTGGTTCACCAGGGCGATCGGCAGTCGGTGCAGGCTGCTGTCCGGGGTGAGGATGCCTCCCATGTAGAGCAGGGAGAGAACCAGGGCGACCAGCCCGCAAAGTACGCCGGGTGCGAGCCACAGCTTTCCGCGGAGCAACAGGGATCCGGCGTTCGCCGTGGATCCGGAGGATCGCGTGCGGTGGGAAGGCATGGAGCTCCACGGGATGTCGAGGGCGGCTGGTTCGCCCAGGGCACTGCGGAGCGTAGGTGCGGCCGGGACAGCGGCAGGTGTGCCACACCAGCCCGCTTTTCGTACTCGCCCGAACGGGCCACCCGGGTCGTGCGGCGCCGGATGCCGTCAGAAGGTGAGGGATCAGACGGTGGGAGAGAGGCGAGCCGGCCTGCGGAGGCCGCCCCCTCCGGCGAGCCGGCCCGCGGGAGGCCGCCCCCTCCGGCGCACCACCCGAACAACAGAGCGCGGGAGCAGACATGACCTTTACCCTGCCCACGGACATCCAGAACCGTCCGGTCGCCGTCATCGGCGCAGGCACCCTCGGCCGGCGGATCGCCTTGATGTTCGCCACCCGCGGCGGCCTGGTGCGGATCTACGACAAGTCGCCGCAGGCGGGCGACGCGGCGCGAGCCTACGTGGAGGAGCACGTCAGTGAGGTCGCGGCAGGGATCGAAGGCGGAAAGCCGGGGCGGGTCACGGTCACCGACGACATGGCCGAGGCGTTGCTGGACGCCTGGCTGGTGGTGGAAGCCGTACCGGAGCGACTCGACCTCAAGAAGGAAGTCTTCGGAGAGCTGGACCGGGTAGCGCGGCCGGACACGATCCTGGCCAGCAACTCCTCGTCGTACGCGACAAGTGAGTTCATCGACCGGGTCGAACACCCCGAGCGCGTACTGAACGTGCACTTCTACATGCCGCCGCACCAGGACGCGGTCGACCTCATGTCCGACGGGCACACGGACCCGGGAATCTTCGACCTGCTCAAGCGCGAACTGCCGCTCTTCGGGATCTTCCCGTTCGTGGCACGCAAGGAGTCCACGGGCTTCATCTTCAATCGCGTCTGGGCCGCGATCAAGCGCGAGGCGCTGGAGGTCGTGGCCGAAGGCGTGTCCACACCCGAGGACGTGGACGCGATGTGGAAGCTCAACACGGGGCTGGCGACCGGCCCCTTCCGGATGATGGACCAAGTCGGTCTTGACGTCGTCCTGGACATCGAGAACCACTATGCAGCGGAACGCCCCTATCTGCCCGCCGGCCCCCGCGAGCTGCTGAAACGGTACGTGGACGCCGGGAAGCTGGGCGTGAAGTCCGGTCAGGGCTTCTACACGTACGACACCCCGAGCTGACGCTGTCCGGGAGCCGGCCAATGAGCACCGAGCCGATGTACGAAGCGTTCGACGCCCGCGCGTCAGCGGTCGAGCCGCAGGTCATCGAGTGGCGCCACCATTTCCACCAGAACCCGGAGCTGTCCAACCGCGAGATCAACACCGCCGCGCTGATCGCCGGGCACCTGACGTCCCTGAAGCTGGACGAGGTCCGTACCGGAATCTCGGGGCACGGCGTCGTGGGTGTCCTCCACGGGGGCCGGCCCGGCGAGAGAGTGATCGCACTGCGCGCCGACATCGACGCGCTGCCGGTCAAGGACGAGTCGGGCGAGGAGTTCGCCTCCACCTTCGTGGACGAGGACTATCCCGGTGGACCGTTCCCCGTGGCGCACGCCTGTGGGCACGACGGACACATCGCGATGCTGATGGGCGCCGCCACCGTTCTGGCCGGCTTACGAGAACAGCTGCCCGGTACGGTCCTGTTTGTCTTCCAGCCCGCCGAGGAGGGCGCCCCGCCCGGCGAGGAGTCCGGAGCCCGGAAGATGCTCGCCGAAGGAGCCTGCGACGACCCGGTGCCGACGATGGTGTTCGGCATGCACCTGGGCCCGCTGCCCAACGGGTACGTCGGCTACCGCATCGGCAACCAGTTCGGCGCCTCCTGCATGGTCAAGGTCGTGATCACCGGGCAGCAAGTGCACGGCTCCACCCCGTGGATGGGCATCGACCCAATGCCCGCGGCAGGTGCCCTCGCAGTGGGCATCGGCCAGCTGTACCGGCAGCTCCCGGCCTTTGACCCGGTCACGGTCACCATCGGACACATCGAGGATGTCGGCCGCTTCAACATCGTGCCCGAGACGATCACACTGTGGGGCACCGTCCGCTGCACGGTCGAGGACGACATGACCGAGGTCCAAAAGCGGCTGGCGACCCTGGCTGAGCAGACCGCCGCCGCCTACAACTGCACGGCCACCGTGGAGTACCTGCAGGAGGTGCCGGCCGTGCACAACTTGCGGGAGTGGATCGACGCGAGCATGCCGACCCTGCGCCGCACGGTCGGAGCCGCCAGAGTCTTCGAGACTCCACCCACGCTCGGTTACGACGACGTCTCGGAGTTCGTCAACAGGTTCGGCGGCGTATACCTGATGCTGGGGGCCCAGGACGGTGAGGTGTCCGGCGACGGAAAGATGGAACCCGCCCCCGGCGGGCGGGGCCTGGTTCCCAACCACAGCCCGCACTTCTACGTCAACGACGACTCTCTGGTGCAGGGCGTACGACTGCACTGCAACATCGCCTACGACCACCTCACGGGCAGGATCGACCCGAAGCGGTGACACCCCAATCGCCGCGGGGGCGCCAAGCGTGCAGCACCTTGCCGGTCCGGGCCGCGGCCAGACCCACGGTCTCCGCCCCGCTGAGCACGTCCCAGTGGGGCAGCAGCGCGGAGACGACCACCACCAGCGCAACGGGTGCGAGCAGGGCCGCCGCAACCCAACCGCCGGGACCCCGGCGGCGCCGACCTGGCCTCGCATGATGCCGGTGGCCAGTCGCTCCAGAGCGATGAGCCCAGAGAGCTGTTGGGCCGGGTTGCCACTGAGAACCTGAACGCGGGCCATCGCGCGCTCCGGGGTGGGCGCGTACGGGCACTGGATCGAATGCGTGCTCAGAACGAAGGAGACGCCTCGTGCCCCAGGCGGCGGTGGTCGAGTGACAACCCCACCGCGGCTTGTTGCTGGTGTTCGGCCAGACGCGCGGGCACGGTACGGCGGCTCAGCCAGCGGGTACGACGGTGACCTTGACGTGTTTCATGAGGGGTTGGTCGCTCTGGGTGCTGTAGTCGGCCAGCGCGCACAGCACGTTCATTTCCGGCATGTAGCCGGCGGCGCAGCCTCGGGGGATGTCGTAGGGGATGGCGAGATAGCCGTAGAGATGCCGCTGGCTGCCGTCCCTGGCGGTGCTGGTGATGTCGACCGGATCGAACTCGGCGAGACCGCGTTCGCGCATGTCGTCCTTGTTCATGAAGACGAGCGTGCGCAGGTTTTTGATGCCCCGGTAACGGTCGTTGTCGGAGTAGATGGTGGTGTTCCACTGGTCGTGCGAGCGCATCGTGCCGAGCGCCAGGGTCCCCGGTGCCGGCACGACATCGGGCAGCGGGGCGGAGGAGAACTCGGCACGGCCCGAGGGGGTGAGGAAGACCAGTTCGCGGGCGGGTTGCTTGATGCGGAAGCCGAGCGGCAGGCGCACTCGGCGGTTGCAGTCCTCGAAGCCGTCCAGGACCTGGGCCATGGTGTCGCGGACGCGGTCGTAGTCCTCCACGTACCACTCCCACGGGGTGGCGCTGTCGGGCAGGGCGGCACGGGCCATGCCCGCGATGATGGCGGGCTCGGACAGCAGGTGCTTCGAGGCCGGCCGCTTCATTCCGACCGACAGGTGCACCATGCTCATCGAGTCCTCGACCGAGGTGCTCTGGATTCCACTGCGCTGCTGGTCCTTCTCGGTGCGGCCCAGGCACGGCAGGATGAGCGCCTGGCGGCCGTGGACGAGGTGACTGCGGTTGAGCTTGGTGCTCACCTGGACGGTCAGCTCGCAGTTGCGCAGCGCTTCGTAGGTGTACGGAGTGTCGGGCGCGGCAAGGGCGAAGTTGCCGCCCATGCCTACGAACACCTTGACGTCTCCGCGGTGCATGGCCCGGATGGTGCCGATGGTGTCGAGGCCGTGCTCGCGGGGCGGGTCGATTCCGCAGGCCTCGGCGAGGCGGTCGAGGAAGGCGCCGGTGGGCCGGTGGTCGATGCCGCAGGTGCGGTTGCCCTGGACGTTGCTGTGTCCGCGGACCGGGGACGGGCCCGCGCCCTCGCGGCCCAGATTGCCCCGCAGCAGCAGAACGTTGACGATCTCCCGCACGGTGTCGACGCCGTGCTCGTGCTGGGTGACGCCCAAGCACCAGCTGATGATGCTGCGGTCGGCCTCGCGGTATACGCGGGCAGCCTTGAGGATGTCGGCGCGGCTCAGCCCGGACTGGCGCTCGATCTCGTCCCAGGAAGAGGCCTCGCAGAGCGTCCGGTACTCCTCGAAGCCGCTGGTGTGGCGGTCGATGAACTCCCGGTCCAGGGCCTTGGGGTCGGTCTTGGCCTGTTCCAGGACGGTCTTGGCGATGCCGCGGAGGAAGGCCATGTCTCCGCCGATGCGCACCTGCAGGTTCAGCGTGCTGGTTCTCGTCGACCTGAACAGGGCCATGTCCGTGAAGTCGTGCGGAATGATCGTCCGCGTCGCCGCCGCCTCGACGAGCGGATTGACGTGCACGACCTGCGCCCCACGGCGGTAGGCCTCGGCGAGGGCGGTGAGCATGCGGGGCGCGTTCGAGGCAGCGTTGACTCCCATGATGAACAGGGCGTCGGTGCTCTCCCAGTCCTTGAGGTCGCACGTCCCCTTGCCGGTGCCCAAAGACGCCTGCATGGCCCTGCCGCTCGCCTCGTGGCACATGTTGGAACAGTCCGGCAGGTTGTTCGTGCCCAGCTCCCGCGCCCACAGCTGGTACAGGAAGGTCGCCTCGTTACCGAGCCTGCCCGAGGTGTAGAACGACACCTGATGCGGGCTCTCCAGATCCCGCAGAGTTCTCCCGACCCGCTCGAACGCGTCCTTCCAGCTGATGGGTACGTAGCGGTCGCTCTCGGCGTCGTAGGCCATCGGCTCGGTCAGCCGGCCCTGGTCCTCCAGCGCGAAGTCGCTCCACTGCGACAGCTCGCTCACCGAGTGCCGGGCGAAAAACTCGCGCCCGACCCGCTTGGGCGTCATCTCCCAGCTGACGTGCTTGATGCCGTTCTCGCAGATGTCCAGCCGCAGGCCCTTGAGGTCGTCCGGCCAGGCGCAACCCGGGCAGTCGAAGCCGCCGTTCTCATGGTTCATCTTCATGATCGCCCGCGGCCCGTCCACCAGTTCGCGCTCGCGCACCAGGAACTTCGTCACGCTCTTGGCGGCGCCCCAGCCCGCGGCGGGGTGGTGGTAGGGGCGGAATTCCGGTTCGCCGGGGGAGGCGGGACCCGTGGTGGGCTCCACGCCCTCCGGCTTGTCGTGGGAGGCGTTCATGGCACTTACCCTTCCGCCACTGAGGCGTAAGCCTGCACTCCGGCTCGTCCAGCCGTTGGATGAATACCCGGCAGCCCTTCGAGACGCTGGGGAAGGGTACTGCCGGTGAACCGGATCGGACCGGCAGGCTCAGCCTGCCCCGAGCGAGATGATGGTCGCGCCGGACGGGCCGCCGGGCGTGTCGTAAGTGACCGTGTCACCGGCAGCACGGCCGAGAAGGGCACGACCGAGCGGGCTGTCTGCCGTCACCTCCGTCTGATCCAGCGGTTCGGCGACCTCGCCGATCTGGAGCGTCTGCACGACGCCGTCGGTCAAACGCACGGTGACCGTACTGCCCACGCCCACCACATCACTGGAGGGCGGGCCCGCGGTGTCCGCCTCGCGGAGTCTCAGCGTGATCGTCTCGATGCGGGCATCCAGGTGCCCGAGGTCGTTGGACCGCTGCAACTCGTCGGCCTGGTCCGCGCGGTCGCCCTCGTAGTCGCCGTCGCGCAGCGTGGACGCCACCTTCGCGCGTTCTTCGCGCAGGCCGGCGAGCTCTTCCTCCAGACCGCGACGTGCCGTGGCGCTGATCGGTTCCGGCTGACTGGTCATGGATACTCCCGCTGAATCGATTCCAGTGGCCTTCACGACGGGTGAGCAGTCCCCGGAAGGCAGATGCAGAGCTGCGTGCGTCAGGGCCGATCCGCGCCTGCCCCCTCGTCGGCCGGTGCGGCATGTGAGGTCGTGGCCGCAGACTCAGCAACGGACACCGCGGACGTGTCGGCGGCATCCGCGGAGCCCTCCTCGTCCCCCTCGCTCGAAGGCGCCTTTCGCACGGTGCAATGGAGCGAGTCGTTCTGCACGTCGGCGACGAGGGTGTCTCCGGGATCCGCCTCACCACCGAGGAGAAGTGACGCGATGCGGTTGTCGAGCTCCGCCTGGATCGTCCGGCGCAGCGGACGGGCACCGAACTCCGGCTGGAAGCCGTGGGCGAGGAGCAGCTTCTTGGCGGCTTCGGTGACCTCGAGGTGCAAGCCCTGCGCGTGCACCCGGTGCTGGCTCTGAGCCAGCAAGTGGTCCACGATCCGGCCGAGATCCTCCTCGGTGAGGCTGTGGAAGATGACGATGTCGTCGATGCGATTGAGGAACTCGGGCAGGAACCGGGCCCGCAGCTCGTCCATCAGCTCGTCCTTGATCTCGGACGTGTCGCCCCGATGCTCCAGGATGCGATGCGCGCCGATATTGGACGTCATGATGACGACGCAGTGACGGAAGTCGACCGAGCGGCCCTGGCCGTCCGTCAGACGGCCGTCGTCGAGTACTTGCAGCAGCGTGTTGAAGACGTCCGGGTGGGCCTTCTCCACCTCGTCGAACAGCACCACGCTGTACGGCTGACGGCGCACCTTCTCGGTGAGCTGGCCCGCCTCCTCGTAGCCGACGTATCCGGGCGGGGCCCCGACGAGCCGCGCGACTGTGTGCTTCTCCTGGAACTCGCTCATATCGAAGCGGACCATGCGGTCCTCGTCACCGAAGAGCAGCTCGGCGAGCGTCTTGGCCAGCTCCGTTTTTCCCACTCCGGTGGGACCGAGGAAGAGGAACGAACCCACCGGGCGGTTCGGGTCGCCCATCCCGGCCCGGTTGCGGCGTACCGCCTGCGAAACGACCGTGACCGCCTCGTCCTGGCCGACGATGCGGGCGTGCATCTCCTCTTCGAGCCTGAGGAGCTTCTCCTTCTCACTCGCGGTGAGCTGGGAGACGGGGATGCCCGTGCGCCGGGAGACGATGTCCGCGATGTCGTTCGCCGTGACCGAGACGACGCCCTCGCGGCGCTCCTGCACCCCGGCGAGCTCGCCCGTCGCTTCGGCGATCTGCCCCTTCAGCTCCGAGGCCCTGTCGTAATCCTCCGCGGACACAGCCTGGTCCAGCTCGCGGCGCAGCTTGGCGACACGGTCCTCACGACTGACCACCTCGGTGGAGCGGCCCGCACTGCGCAGCCGTACGCGCGCGCCGGCCTGGTCCATCAGGTCGATCGCCTTGTCCGGCAGGAACCGGTCGCTGATGTAGCGGTCGGACAGTTCCGCTGCCGCTGCCAACGCACCGTCGGCGAAACGGACTTGGTGGTGCGCCTCGTAGGCGTCCCGTAGCCCCTCCAGGATCTGCACCGTCTCCTCGACGGTCGGCTCGGGAATCAGCACCGGCTGAAAGCGGCGTTCGAGCGCGGCATCCTTCTCGATGTGTTTGCGGTACTCGTCGATGGTCGTCGCGCCCACCACGTGCAGCTCTCCGCGCGCCAGGGCGGGCTTGAGCATGTTGCCCGCGTCCATCGAACCCTCGCCGGTGGCACCGGCCCCGACCACCGTGTGGAGTTCGTCGATGAACAGGATGATGTCGCCGCTTGTCTTCTGGACGTCCTCGATGACCTTCTTCAGCCGCTCCTCGAACTGGCCGCGGTACTGTGCGCCGGCCACCATCGCAGACAGGTCGAGGGAGACCACACGCTTGTCCTTCAAGGTGTCGGGGATCTCCCCGGCGACGATGCGCTGGGCCAGGCCCTCGACGATGGCGGTCTTCCCGACGCCGGGTTCCCCAATGAGCACGGGGTTGTTCTTGGAGCGGCGCGAGAGGATTTCGACGGTCTGCTCGATCTCTTCGGCCCGCCCGACGACCGGGTCGAGCCTGCCGGCCTTCGCCTCTTCCGTCAGGTCACGGCCGAACTCGTCCAGACTTGTGGAGGGTTGCTTCTGATCAGCCGGGACACCGTCCGCACGGGCAGTCTGATCAGTGAGGTGCGAGAGCCTCTTCGGGTCCAGGCCGTCAGCGCGTAGCAGCCGAGCCGCTCCCGTGTCGCGGTCGTCCAGCAGGGCGCTGAGGATGTGCTCGGGCCCGATGTAGGACACCCCTGCCGCCTGCGAGTGGGCGTAGGCGGTGGCGAGCGTGCGCTTGGCTGCCGGCGTGAGCCCCGGTTCGGCGGACGGTTCACTCGATTCCTGGGGGAGAACCTTGGCGATCTCGAGCGCGAGGGCGTCCGGGTCCACGCCTGACTGCGAGAGGATCCGACGGGCGGGATCGACCTTGGTGGCCGCCCACAGAAGATGCTCGGTGTCGAGGTCGGACGTCCCGTCCTCGGCGGCACGCCGAGCAGCCAGGTTGAGGAGTTCCTGCGACGACTCCGTCAGGAGCCGCCCGATGGGTACGCGCTGGACCGCAGGGGGAGAAGACGCCGGAGACATGCCGAAGAAATGATTCAACATTTCACTGAACGGGTCCGTCGAACCAAAGCCGAACGACGACATCGACATGGCAGCTCCTCGCGCGGATGAATTTCCTCCACTCAATCCCGAGACCCGAGACCTCGCAAGCTGACCACCCATGCGTGAAACCGTCCGCGCCCTCCCCGTGAACGGGTCCAGGCTTCGGGCCAACCCGACTCCAGGCTTCGGGCCAACCCGACGGAACCGTCAAGGGCACATGCACGTTCCGTTACGGCATGGCTGTGGGTGCCGGCTGACCTGGCACCACGACGTCCATGCGGCGATCGTCCACGTCGTATCCAAGAAGGACGCGAAACGCCTGCGGGGTCTCCACCTTGCCGCCCGCGCAAGGGCGGCGAGAGCAGCTTCGTCTGTCTCCTGATGCTCAGGGCCCTGACACCGTACGGTGACGTGGTGTTCAACCAGCGGCAGAGGCCGCTGCCACTGAATCGCGCAGGCCCACGAGCTGTGCCCAGAGGTCCAGCAGGGAACGCACCTGTATGAGCTGCTTCATCGGAGACCGACCGCTGGAGGCTCAGCAGCCGTTGGCCCGGCCGACGACTGCCAGAGACTCTGCCGAGATCAGGGCGGCGATCTGTGAGCGGGAGGAGTATCCCAGCTTCGCCAGGATGTGCTCCACGTGTGCGTCGGCCGTCCGTTTGGAGATCACCAGGCGCTCGGCGATCTCCCGGTTCGTCATGTTCCTGGCGACCAGCGCGGCGACTTCACGTTCCCGCTGGGTGAGGTCGCTTGGGGCGGGAGCACGGTGCGGGGCGGGGACGTCGGGCAGCGTGTCCTGGGAGGACAGGGCGAAGGCCACCAGCTGTTCCCGGGACAGTCGCGCGCCCTGGTAGCGGAGGCGTTCCAGCTCTTCGCTGCCCAGCGCCTCCCGGGCAGCGCCGAGCGACTGTGCGTGTACTTGCGTGAGCAGGGGATTGCCCAGCGACCGCCGCTGGTCGAGCAGGTCGAACGGGGTATCCACACCGCCGAAGATCAAAGCAGCACGGTGGTGACGCCCCTGGGCGACGGCCGTCCAGGCGACGACGTCCAGCGTTATACCCAGGTTGAGAACCCCATCGCGCAGATCATGCAGCTCCACGGACCGGCGGCCGGTGCGCTCGGCCGCTTCGATGTCCCCGGTGACGAGGTGAGCGACCGTCATATAGCCGTAGGCGCAGCCCTGGAGGTAACTTTCCCGGCTGTTCTCGCCGGCCAGCCGCACTACCTCGCTCAGAGTTGTGATCCCGGCTTCGGCATGGCCGTTGAGCGCTTGCACCATGCCCAGACGCATGGTCGCAAGCCCCACGTCCATTGCGGTGCCCACGGCACGCAGCTCTTCCAGGGCCGAGGTCAGGTCCACGACTGCCTTCTCGTAATCTCCGAGAAAGCCTGCCGTCTGGCCGGCGCACATCCGGGCCACTGCGATCACTCGTGGATCGCCCAGCTGTTCGGCCTGCTCGTGCATCTCGTGGGCAAGCCTCTTCGCGGTGGCATGATCGCCCTGGAGGTCGGCGAACGTGGCGGCCCACTGCTGCCCCCGCGCACGCTCGGGCGATGCTTCCGGCTGCTGCGCCAGAGCCAACTCCAGCCAGTGACAGGCCTCGGCGGGCTGCCCGCTACAGAGCCAGTACGGCCACATGGTAGCTGCCAGGGGCAGCAGCGCACCTTCGGCGTGGGCGTACTCCAGAGCGGCACGGAGGTTCTCGTGTTCAGGCAGCAAGGCCTTGTACAGGGGCACTTGATCGGAGCTGAAGAACAGGCTTTCGAAGCGTTGCAGGCGGCTCTGGTAGTACGAGATCAGGCGGTGCCTGCCGGTCGTGGTTTCGCCGAGCTTCTCCAGGTATTCAGCACCGAACTCACGAATGGTGTCCAGCATTCGGTAAGAGGGACCGCGCCGCAGCAGCACCGACTTGTCCACCAGGCCGATCAGCGCGTCCACCGCGACGTCGGTGGACAGCTGGAGGTCTGTACATACGGCCTCTACCGCCGCAAGGTCGAAGGAACCGGCGAAGGCCGACAGGCGGGCCCACAGCAGCCGTTCCGCAGGCGAGCACAGTTCATGACTCCACCCGATGGCGGTGCGCAGGGTCTGGTGCCTCGGCAGCGCTCCCTTCCGCCCGCCGTCGAGCAAAGCGAAGCTCTCGGTGAGCCGGGCGGCCAGCTGCTCCAGAGGAAGTGCCCTCAGCCGCACGGCGGTCAGCTCGATGGCCAGCGGAATACCGTCCAGGCGCCGGCACAGGGTGGCAGCGATCCCGCGTTCGTCCTCCGTGAGCCGGAGACCGGGAACGGCCACCGAGGCTCGCTGCTCGAACAGCTCCAGCGCCTCACCTCCTCCTCCATCGCCTGCCGACAGGCCCAGCGGGGCCACGGGCAGAACGTACTCACCGGGGATGTCGAGGGCCTGTCGGCTGGTGGCGAGGATCTTGAGCTGCGGGGCCTGCGACAGCAGCAGGTTGGTCAGCAGGGCGCAGGCGTCGACGAGGTGCTCGCAGGTGTCCAGGACGATCAGCAGCTCACGGTCGGCAACGTACTCGACGACCGCGTCGATCTGCGGCTTACCGGCTTGGACCGACAATCCCAGCGCCTCGGCGACTTTTTCAGGCAGTAGTTCGGGGCCCTTGAGACCGGAGAGCTCGACCAGCCGCACCCCGTCGGCCAGGCCGACGGCGGCCTCGGCCGCCGCCCGCAGTGCGAGCCGGCTCTTGCCGACACCGCCGGGGCCGATCAGAGTCAAGAGGCGCGCCTGGCCGAGAAGCTGCCGAAGCTGAGCCAGTTCGCCGACGCGCCCGACAAAGCTGGTCAGTTCGACGGGCAACTGCCCCGGACGCATCCATGAGGACCCGAACTCCACGTATCTGCCCCCGTATTCACAGTCTGCATGCGTAAGGTTTCCAAGAATAGCGGCCGATGAGGTGCGTGTATGCCTTTCACCACCGTCTGACGGCAGCGGTGACGAGGCCGGATCGGGTACGGATCCTGGCTCGCCGGCAACAGCGCCTCCACCGCCAACCGGGCGGTGACGGCAGACGCTTCGGTGGCGCTCTTGGCCGCAGTCGAGGCGTCCAGCAGGGTCACCCGCCGCTTGGCGCGGAGCCGGCGGCGGGCGACGGGATGGTGGTGGTCCTTCTCGGTCAGCGGATGCCGGGGGCGTCCGTCGCCGCTGGCGGCGGTGGCGGAGAGGCTGACCACCCTCACCGCCCGGTCGGCGAACGTGGGGTCGGTGGCGGTGGCCTGGTAGCGGGCGCAGTCCGCCGCCGTCTCCAACAACGGCAAGGCGATGTGGGCCTCGTCGACGGCCAGGAGGGCGTCGATGCCGCACAGGGCGGCGTCGACCGGGCGCATGCGGGGGCTGGTGTGGTAGCCGCGGAACAACAGGCGGCTGCCGTACTGGTCGACGGTCGAGGTGATCACGGCGGGCTGGGCGGGGGAGCGCAGCCAGCGCGACGCCCAGTCCACCCCGCCGCGCATCCGCACCGTCTCCAGCGCCTGGCCCTCCCCGCCGAGCGCGGCCAGTGCCCGCGCCACCCGCACCACCACCTCCTTCCTGGTCTGTGCCGGGTTCCGGAGGGCCCCCTGGAGGACGTTTTGGAGGGTGGTGGCGTGTTCGTGGGCCTGGTCGACGACGAGGCGGCGGTCGACGACGAAGAACAGCCGCAGCGGCACCGTTCGCGCCTGCCCGTTCGCGTGCTGCCAGGCGAGGAGGAAGATCCAGATGTCGATCAGGCTGGTCTTGCCCAGCCCGGTGGGCACATCGAGGTCCGGCCACACGCCAGACTCCGCCGCTCTCTCCGCGTACGCGGACTGCCAGGGAAACGGCTCATACCCGTGCACCGCCTTGAGGAAGTCGGGAAACTCCTCCAGGTCCACCGGGGCCAGCTTCGGTGTGCTGTCCATCAGGCGTTCCTCCACCCGTCGATGGGCAGGCACAGCCCCAGCCCGAAGTTCTTCTTGCTGCCCAGCACCACCGGCCCCTGCACCGGCCGGTCAAACCGCACCCGCACATGCCTCGCCGGCAACGGCCGCTCACCCGCCTTGCGCCGCAGCGCACCCACCGGCAGCTCCCGCGCCCCCGGCACATACGCGCCGTGCGCCAGCACCTCCACCTCGATCGGCTGCGGGAGCCCGGCAAGCCGACAGCTCACCGCGACGGACTCCTCGATCAGACGGCTGTTGCGCTTGGGAAAGCGGTCCATCACCATTGGCAACGCCGTCGCCCACCGCGCCGACGCCTGCGTCCACCGCTCGGGACGCACCGACTTCAACGTCTCCACCACTGGGCTCCCAGCACCCACATAGGTCAGCGGCACCGGACGCGACAGGGTGGGGACCGCGAGGCGGCGCAGGCCGCCGCCCTGGCGCAGCAGCATCGCCAGCAACGCCCGCCGGTGCCCCGGATCCAGCCCGTGCGGCAGGGCGACCGCGACGCCGCGCAGCCGACCGTCCGCGTGCCGGTGGCCGACGAACGGCAGGGCCAGGTACGCGCACGGCCGAGCACTTTCGCCGGGGGCCTTGTGCCCGTGGACGGCGACCATGGCCTCCACGTCGTGGCCGGCCTCCTCCAGCATCCCCATCACTTTGCTCCGCAACGAGCCCGTGACCGCCATCGTCAGCGCCGCATCCAGCGAGAACGACGGCGGAAACGCGAAGACCACCACGTCCTCGTACGGCCCCGCCACCACCTCGACCACCGGAGCTTCGGGTGCACCGCGCAGCCGGTAGGGGAAGGACCGGGCCTGCTGCCAGGCCGGCTGCCCCTGCTCGTACGCCTCCTGCAACCGCGCCAGATACCCGCCGTACGGCGCCCGCAACTGACGCACCTCAGCACTCTGCTGCTCGAGGGTCGGCTCCCACACCTGCTGCCCGTAGTCCTCCCCGGGGGCGGGGCCGCCGGGGGAGGGCGGAACTACGGCGGCGTGGACGAGGGCGTGCCCGCTGGCCCGCCCCACATACGGGACGGCCTTCGCCAGCATCTCCAGCACCGCCAACACCCCGAGCGGAGGCTCCGCCTGCCACTCAAACTCCACCAACGGCTCACCCAGCGTCCGCTGCGGCCACGTCTTCGGTTTGCCCCCGTTGGTCCGCCCCGGCAACACCGCATGTCCGGGACGGGAGACGGCCGCGTTCACCGGCACCCACGCCGCCCGCGGACTTTCCGCCTCCGCACTCAACACTGGCACCCGCACCACTGGAGGCTGCTGACGCTCCAGCCACTGCAACGCCGCCTTCTGCACCGGATCCTCCGGATCCGCCACCGACACCAGCGAGCAGAAGATCCGCGCCGGGTGCGACGGCCACTCCGCCGACTCCCGGTCCACCGAAGACGCCTGATAGGCGGACTCCAGAAAGTGCACACTCAGACGAAACGGCACAGGATCACTCGCTCTCGGCCTCGCCGATACCGGCGATCACGTACGACTTGTCGATCGCCTGCTGCAAACTCGCATTCGGACGCACCACCACCGGCTCCCGTGCCCACTCCAGCCCCGCAGCCCGCGCACGCTCCAACGCGACCTCGAACAAGGCCAACGCCTTCTGCGGCGAAGCCACTTCCAGCGCCTCCACTCCAGGACGCCCGTCCCGGCCGCGCAGCACCCACTCGACCCGCTCACCCACCAGCATCAGATCGCAGCCCGAACGCAGATGCAGCGCATGAGATGCGAACGCAAGCCGATCCCCCAGCAACGCGATCGCCGCCACCAACGCCCGTCCCGTTGCTGCGAGTTCCTCGTCCAGCGGCCCGAACCGCAGCGCGGCCAGCTGCGCGAACGACAGAGTTGCGCTGCGCTGCAGCGCAGTCACCGAAACCCCGCCCAAGCCCTCGGACGGCGGGATCATCCCATGCCCCAGGGCCGACATCTTCGCCGTCTTCGCCCCCTTGGCCGGCTTGCCGCCCGCCGCCGGAGCCCACCCAGACTCCGTCACCTCGACTGTCTCACCGGTCAGGTTGAAGCGGTCCACCCGGCCCGCCGCCCGCACCCCGATCAACGGCGCCACCCCGATCATCTCCGAGGAATACGCCCGCGGGATCTTCACCTGGATACGCCGCTTGCGATGCGAATCCCACACCCCATACGCCAGATCACTGGGCACCAGCCGCAGATACGCGCTCACATCCCCCGCACTCGCATCCCGCAACGCCAGCCCCGCCTCCGTCCGGTCGAACGCGACCCCGTCCGCGTCCACCGCGTCACGGAAGTACGCATCCCTGCTGCGGTGCGGCGCGTCCAGGCTCGTCACCCGCACCGCCACCCCCACGGACTCGGTCTCCAACGCCAGGTGCGGCACGAAGACTTCACCTCGCTGCACCGCATCCAGCAACGCGGCCTCACACCGGTTGGCCTGCGACTGTCGCTGGTCCAGCAACACCACGTCCTCCCGTGCCCCGCCGACATACCGCGGCTCGAGCAGATAGCCCGCCGAGTCCGTCTCCGTGATCTTCACCGTCGGCGGGAACACCGGCGAGCCGACCCCACCCAAAGGCTCGTACTCCGCGGTGACCCGCACAGCACCATCCGCCGACCGCAGGTTTACTGCCGCCAACAACCGCTCGTAGACCTAGGCGCGCCGTCTCACCTTTGGAGTTGGACAGGGCGGAGCGTTGGACGCAGTAACTCGACTTGACCCAAAATAAGTTCATCACCTCTTCGGGTGAGGTGTTCGAAATTACCCCTTCGGCTGTTCGATGGGGCTGGAGTGCCCGGCGCGGAGCGAGCACGGAACGCCCGCATGGTTTCGCGTCAGAACCGACCGAGGAGATGGCCGCGCTTGCTATTCCGCTGAGCTTCCGAGCTCAGATGGGAGGAGCTGCCATGTCACAGGGAGGCGCGCTGTGGCAGCGACACTTGCTTGCCGCGATGGTGCCGCAGGCGGAACGTGCGGTGACAGACTTCTGCGCCCAACTCCTGCGCGAGCCGCGATAGCGGGCCGCCAGGTTCAACCCTCGGTGAGAGCACGTCATCGACGCGGACCCGCTGGGGGTGGCCTGCCCTGCGATGGTGCCGCAGGTTCAACCTGCGGTGTGGTCCGACGGACCAGTTGCGAACCCAACCACGAACCCGCGGTGGTGCAGCAGGGAGAACCTGCGCTGACAGGCGGCAAACAGGGCCACGCTCGCCGGGGATGAGCTGCTGCGATTGGTGCCGCAGGTTCACCTGCAAGAGTTCCAAGCCGAGAGCGTTCAGCCTGCACGTGGGTGCATTCGTGTTTGGTCCGCGACTGGTCCGAGAGGAGTTGGTTCGAAGGAGGATGCCGACATAAAGATAATGGATGATCACTTTAAGTGTTCAAGGTGTGAGGCTGGCTGGAGGGCAACGGTACCTCCAGCCAGCCGACTTGATGCTCTAGAAGAACCCAAGTTTCTTTGGGCTATAAGAGCAAAGAACGTTCTTCGTCTGCTGGTGGTACACGGTTTCCTGGCGACTTGACCTGCGGAATCTGCTGGGTTTCCCCGACCAGGAGCGGAGTTGGTCCGCTTCTGGTCGGGATCTTGGTAGGCGAGTGGTGTCGTCTTGAACGTGGAGCTGGGGATCGATCCTATGGCACCACATGGCACAGGTAGGCGAAGCCGTCCAGAGGAGTCCATCCAGCCCGGTGCGGGCATATGTGTCCAATTCCAGAGCCGTGCGGCGGACGGCGTCCGTGGGGTTCGTGATTTCCGGGTGACATCTGAGGCCCGACGAAGCACCGCCGATCTCTCCCGGCGGTGCTTCGTCGGGCGGCTGGCCAGGGTGGATTGGTGCTCGTGACGGGTGCTCCGTTGTATGGGCAGACCCGTCGGTGGGCGTGAGCTGTCCAGTGTGCTGCGCGCCGTGCTTGTCCAACTGGCGGCGCCTTGCCCGACGCAGCTGTCCGCCCGACTCCGCTGCCGCGGTCGGCGATGGCCGTAGCCGCCTTCTCGACGGTGGTCGTGTGGTAGAACGACCGGAGTTGTCACGTCGGCACCGTTGCCGAGGCTGACGGCCGAGCTCGGAGGCGTTGACGAACGGACCATCTGGTCGAGCGCCGATATCACGTGGCGTCGGAAGCTGGTTCCTATCAGGGTGTGACGGCTCGCCAAATGACCGGACTGGAACGCAGCGCAGGGGTGTGCCGCAGAGTCCTTAGCCGCCTGTGGGGCGCCGACTGCTCCAGCCTGGCATTTGTGACTGTGGGCAACTGCCCCCCATTGTCATCTATTTGACGAGAATGGGAGCAAGGTCACTAGTGACATCGCGCGAACCGATGCCGGATCTAGGCAGCGGAAGGGACTCCTGCATGCCCGTCCATGGCCAGTTTTCAGGTGAACCCGCAGACGCAGTGGCGGCATTCGAGGACTACAACGACTACGAGGTCGCCACCGCTCCGCAGGTCGTTACCGAGGAGCTGTTCCACTACACGAGTACCGTCGCGGCGCTCACCGGCATCTTGGCCTCGGGTACCCTGCGGCTCTCGCCCTACGAGAGGACCAATGACCTGTGGGAATCACAGCCGCACTACCCGGTACTCAGCTCACATTACGACCAGAGGAACTTCGACGCGGGCTTCGAGCTTTGGGATGAGATCGACCGCCAGCTACGTCTGCACACCAAGGTCGGGTGTCTCACACAGGACGTGGCGCTGCCGGCCAGATTGTTCAATCCCGATGCACATCGGGGATGGGCTCATCTCTCCCTGTGGGCGCACTACGGCGCCGGACATACCGGCGTGTGCCTCAGGTTCGGCCGGAACGCACTCGTCAAAGCCTTTCTCGAACACGCTGGCCCCGCGGCCTTCGCCCTCCACGGCCCGGTTCGGTATCTGAGCAGCCAGGACAGTCCGCCGACCCTGGGCATAGATGTCGGACAGGTGGCGGAGTTCGGAGCGGATGCGGTGGCTCTGGCCTATGCGGAGGCCAACAAGGAGTCGTTGTTCTTCCGCAAGCACATCGACTGGGCCAATGAGTCCGAATACCGGCTGGTCCTTCTCAACCAGTCCATCGACTTCGACTACATCGACATCCGAGCCGCCCTCACGGGTGTCGTCCTGGGTAGTGCGTTCCCACAAGATCAAGTGCAGGGTTTGCTGGAAGCCTTGAGTCCCTACCCTGAAGTCGCAGTGGACTCCCTGCGGTTTCTCAATCGCCGGCTGCACTGCTTCCCTTTTGAAGGCGACGTCCCGCAGCCACGGCCTGTATCCCCCCGAGCCTGGCCCGCGCCACGCCGGGCGGGCTCTCTGGCTGAGCGTCTGCTGGCACTTCGTGTCGCAGACGCAGAGGCCACAACACATCAACGTGCCTCTGCTCAACTAGTTCAGGAGTACATAGGAACGTTTAAGGAAGGTGCCGCGGAGCTGCTTTCAGAGCTGAAATGTTGGCCCGACGCTGAGGTAACTATTCTCGCCCAGCCCACGGCAGTGCCTGCAGAGTTGCGCGCACGAAAGCCCGGGGTCCCGGGCGAGGTAATCCACTTTGAACAAGGTTTCCAATGCGTGATGGAAAACCTACCCCCACATTCACATACTTTGATTGCAGCGGCAGCCGTCCAGATCTTGGCCGATGAGCGCATGCGTCTCCATGGAGTTGTGGAAATCGAGCACTGGCTGCCCGACGGAAACGAACACGAAGAACTCTGGCGCAACCAGCGGGAGACTGACACGGCCGGGGCAGGAGCGGCAGTAGCCACGCTTCTGCACGAGTTGACCGACGCCGTGCAGACTGCTCGGGTGGCATTTGACCGAGCGCGCGGCGCGTCCCCAGGCATCGTAGAGGAAAGGCGACGAGACGATTGACTCGCGGAGGATGAAGTGAACGCCCGGCAGAAAGAAACAGGGCGTCGAGCAGCTCCGGATGGCAGGGAGGCAAGTAGCCCAACGGCCAAGTCATTTTTTCATGGTAGTTACTATGTCCACCGGAATTTTGCAGTCGTCGGCGGGCGTATACACGACGGGCTATCCCACGTCGACTCCGTGGGCTCTAGCCAGGCCGTCGAGTCTGTCAGTCCCCGCCCTTCGTCGCCCGGGAATCACGGCAACGCACGCGACGTACAGGCACATCAGCCCCCACGTGAGCATCTTCATCGGTGACGGCCAAACCCCCACCCGTAGGGGTGAGTTCATAGATAAATTTTCGTTTCTGCAGCCGAGTTCTTCCTAGGGTGGTGGTTCTTCGCCCCGGCCCCCGGTGAGTGCCAATCGACCGCCTGCCCCGCCTTGCGGGGCTGCCGCACCTGGGGCCCCCAATGGTTTGACGTTCAGCTCTTTCCCCGACCCGTCCGGCCGTGGAATGAGTCCGCTGGTGCCGGACCCAGCGCGTCCTGTAGAGCGCCCGTGCATCCGCACCGTCCATCTGGACGCCTTCACCGTCATCGAGGCAGGCGGAGAGCTCGACCTCACCGCGGTCCCCGACATACGCCGTCACCTGGACTCCGCAACCGCGCGCTCCGCCTGCCACCTCATTGTGGACCTGCGCCCTGCCCGCTTCTTCGACTGCTCCGCACTGAACCTCCTGCACCGGGCCCGTCTACTGGCGCGTGAGGGCGGAGGAACCTTCGCTCTGGTGTGTACGGATCGCTGGCACCTGCGCGTCCTGCGCCTCGCCGGGCTGAGCGAGGAGCGCCCGCCGGCCGCCACGCTGCGGCAGGTGCTCTCCGCCCATTGGCACAGCGCGGCGACGGACGGCGGTTCTGTCAGTCATCTCCCATCCAGCTCGCCGGGCACGCCGTCTATCGAGGCGCGCAGTCCGGTGCTGGGTGCGAAACACTCCAGGCGGCCCTGATGGTCGACCTGTTGCGCTCGGATCCAGGCAGGTCAGGGGGCCTCGCGCCGAACTGCCCCCGGCCTCCTGGCCTTGCCGGCTCACCACCGGTGCCGCCAGCGGGTCCGGCACTGTCATCAGTGGCTGGCTTTGGCGGCACGGGATGGGTGACGCCTACCGGGGCCGGTGGCGACGCGTATCAGGGTCGTCGTATCCGTCCAGTGGGGCCGGTGTCAGGGCTGGATGAAGGTGAGGCTGGTGGTGAGGCAGGTCAGGGAGGCTAGCGGGTCGCGAATGTTGGCGATGGTGACCTGGTCGCCGTTGAAGCGCCCGGAGTTAACCGTGGCGCTGAGTCCCACTGCTCCGCCGGCGCCGCCGAGTCCCGGGACGAGGCTGGTGACGGTGGAGGTGCTGGTGCTGCCGTCGGCCCAGGCGAAGTCCAGGGTGCCAGCGACTTTCTGTGCGGAGATGCAGGTCGGGTTCCCTGTCAGGGAGTAGCGGAAGGTTCCGGTCGTGGCGCTGCCGCCCGGGAAGACGCAGGTGGTGATCGTGCCGGTGCCCGTCGAGGTCGTGACCGGCGCGCGGGTGGGGAGCACGATTCCGGAGACCGCCGGTGAGAAGTTCAGGTCGTTCCGCCTCGTACAAGGGGCGCCGTCTCGCGCTGCTGCGAGCCAGGTGCGGCAGGGGTGGAGACGGCCCGCTGTGCGCATTGCCCTCAGGGAAGATGGTTTCATGGCGACTGTCGTGGCGTTTCACGCCCACCCGGATGACGAAGTGCTCATGACCGGAGGCACCCTGGCGGGCGCCGCATCCGAGGGACACCGTGTCGTGATCGTCACTGCGACGGACGGCAACACGGGGGAGGCGACCGGTCAGGAGCCGCTGCGGATGCGTGAACTGCGCGCGAGCGCGGCGGCGTTGGGTGTCCATCGGGTCGTTCACCTCGGATACGCGGACAGCGGCAGGGACCGCTCCATGCTCTCGGACCCTCCCGGCCGTGTGCGTTTCGCCAGAGTGGACCCCGACGAGGCGGCAGAGCGACTCGCGGAGATCCTCCGGGCTGAGCGGGCAGACGTCCTGCTGAGCTACGACGTCAACGGCGGCTACGGCCACCGCGACCACGTGAAGGTGCACGAGGTCGGCCGCCGCGCCGCCGCGCGTACCTCTGTCGCTCTCCTGCTGGAGGCGACGCTGCCGAGAGAACCCATCGTCAGAGCGCTGCGGCTGGCGTGCCGCCTGGGACTGGTCCCGCTCGAGACCCTCGAGGCGTTCCGCGGCGCCTACACCCCGCGCGCTGCCATCACGCATCGGATCGACACACGGCACGCCGCTCGGCGCAGGCAGGCGGCGCTGGCCGCTCACCAGTCGCAGATCCACGGCACGGGACGGATTGCCCCGTTGATGCGCTTCGCTCTGCGGCTGCCGGCCCCCCTGTTCGGTCTGCTGTGGGGGCGTGAGTGGTACGTGGAGCCCGGTGCGACGCCCGCGTACGGACTCCGCTCCTCCATCTTCACCGAACCGCCCCGCTGACCCAGCCCCGCCCTGCAGCCGTCCTCCGGGGGTTCGGCGATGGCGCCGCGGGGGATTCCCAGTGCAGGACCTTGGGGGCAGTTGAAGGACCTTGGGGAGGGGACATGCCGCAGCTCACGCACAGCGATCTGAAAGAACTCCTGGACATCACGCTCCGGGAGTACGAGTGGCTACGACGCGAAGTGGACCAGCGCGTCGTCGCCCGCAGCCAACTCATCAACTTCATCGGCGCGATGGCCGTCCTGGCGTCGGCCGTGGGTACGATCCTGCTCAAAGACGAAAGGCCGGGACTGTCGAGCGTCTTCATCGCAGGCATCGGCGCGTTCTTCGTTCTCGCCGTCGCCTACTGGCGGACCAGCAACAAGTCCATCATCCGGCTGGGGGCCTACCTCGAGGGACTGGAGAGGAAGATCAATGCCTTGACCGGAGAGCTGTACGGGCAGGTCACAGTCGAATGGGAGACCCAGCGCGAGGAGCTGCGCCAGAGGCCATCGAACTGGCTCATCAACTTCGGGTGCCGGCTCCTTGCCCTCCACCGCAGGGAACCGCTGGCCCGCCCCACACCCTTCTCCGCGTTCGCGAAGGAAGAGACGGTCGCGAAGCAATGAGCGTTTGACGTCAATTGCGCGCCGCGCCATCAGTGTGGAGTTCAGGGGAGGGGAGAGGGAAGGCGTCGCGGAGAGCAGTCCGCAGAGTGAACAGGTCGTTCAGGGTGGCGCGCTGGGCGAAGACCTCGATCAGTGTGTCCAGGCGGTCGAGGCGTCTGCTTCGACCGCCTTCACGATGGCGGTGATCTGGTCCTGCGCAGGGGTGGGGAAACCCTTCACCAGGTCAGGCTGCCCGGCGTGAGGTCCTCCCTACCCGCACCCCACCCTCCTCCGCGTTCGCGGTGCCCCTCCGCGCGTGTCACGCTCACCAGCCTGACCCTCGACCCCCGAGCCCCTCCATCTAGGTGGGGCCTCAGGGTGGGCCCACCGGCCCTCTTCCTGCCGGGGCCGGGGAAACCAGGCCCTGTGTTGAGTTGTGATCGGCTTGCCGGATCCGTACTGGCTTACTCTGTCGGGCGGGTGACAAGGAAGTCGCTGTGCTCAAGCAATATTCTGAGGAGCTCCGCGAGGATGTCATGCGGGTCGCGAGAACACCACGGCACAAGCGTGATGCGGGAGCAGATGGCCGCCGACTTCGGCGTCCACGCGATGACGCTGTTGAAGTAGATCCGCCACCTATAATGGTGTCCGCTCGACTGAATGCCCGTCAGATTCGAGGGTATGGGGCCGGTATGACTGTTTCGCCAGGCACGTGGTGAACGTTATTCTCCGCGCTTTTGCTGGCCGACGGCCTGACGGTCACGGTGACCGAGCCACCGGTGCCACCCGCGAGCGGTCGGCTGGGGCTCCGGCTCAGGGACGTCTGGCCCAATGTCCACGACTAGGTCGGACAGGTCCTTGACCGGTGCGCTCCGTATCTCCGAACCGCTGGTGAGCCACGCCTTGACGTACACGTACCGGGGGTTCGTCCCGTCGTGGCGCAGGGCACTGGGCCGGATGTCCGCGTAATCCTTCAAGCCGCTGAGGGGTTCAATCACTTTGGGGTCCGGGAACCATCGGCCGCTCTCTGGCTTCTTCTTCCGGTTCCACCATCGCCACCACGGACCGTGGATAGGGATGACTTCTATTCGCTCGACCCCGATGGCGATAGCACCACGGTTCTTCAGCCGGATACGGATTCGGTAATTGCGCTCTTGCCTTGGCTTAGGTGCTACTGGGCTCATCCTGTGGTCTTCAACGATGATGCGGACGTTGGGCTTCACTCTTTTATAGGTCAGGGCGGCAATGCCCATGTTGCATACTGCGCCTACAGCACTGCCAAGGGAAATCAAGAGAGCGGCGACTTCCACGCGGTCAAGGACCATGGGCCAAGTGTGACGTCTCTCATGCCATCTGACGAGACGTTGACCGTGACCCGACCGCGGGAACGTGTCGCCCCTGGTGGCCGCTGTGGTCTGGGGGCCTCGCGGCGCCTGACATCCGCTTGGAGTGCTCGCGGCAACTCCCCTCCACCGCAACGGTTGCTGACCGGCTTCCTCGTCACCGAACGAACCTTCTGCTCGGGTTGAACTGGCGGTGTTCGGTGGGGAGTGACGTTCCTTGATCCCTGCGGTACGCCGGGGTCATGAGGTATGCGCAAGGGGGCGGGCTGACGCCCGGCGAGCAGGCGAAGCGGGGACTGCTGTGGTGGGAGGTGGCCGAGCGGTTCGCGCGCGGGGATCGTACCGAGGACATCGCGCGGGACTACCGGGTCACCGCGCGGTCGGCGCGACGCTGGCACCATACGTGGCACACGAAGGGGCCGGGGGCCCTGCGGTCCAGGGCTCCGATAGCCGTGGAGAGACTGAACCCTGCTCAATGGGATCGGCTGGAGCGGGCGTTGAAGCGGGGCCCGCTGGCGCACGGTTTCAAGGACGAGGGCCAGGGCTGGACGCTTAAGCGGATCAAGTTGCTGATCGGCCGTCTGTTCCACGTGGGGTACACGGTCCAGGGGGTGTGGAAGCTGATGTGTCGTCGCGGCTGGAGCGCGCAGGTGCCCGTGCGCCGGGCGCTGGAGCAAGTCGAGGGGGTTTTCGAGGTGTGGAAGGCGGAGGTGTGGCCGCTGGTAAAGCCACCACGGGCGACTTGGGCGCCTACGTCTGCTTCGAGGACGAAGCGGGCCAGGGTCTGAGGCCGCCGAAGGACCACACGTGGGCGCCGCGCGGGATGCGGCCGGTGGTACGGGTGCGCGGCAGGGGAAGTGGCTGGGTCAGCGTGGCCGGCGTCGTCTGCTATCGGCCCGGACACTGCACCCACCTCTTCTACCACTTGCACATGCCACGGCCGCCGTGGCGAGAAGAAGACGTTCGCCTGGCAGGGCTATCGGGACCTGATTGTTGCCACGCACCAGAAGCTGGGCACTCCGCTCGTCTGGTGCCGGGACAATTTCAACCTGCGCCTCGTCCAGGAGGTCTACGATTTCGCCGAGGAGAACAAGCAGTGGCTGCGGATCTTCCAGCTGCCCAGCTACGCACCGGAGTTGATCCCGGCGGAAGGCATCTGGTCCGTCCTGCGGCGCACCACCACTGCCAACCGCGCCTTCCGCGCCCCCGCCGTCCTGATCACCGCAATCCGGCACGGCCTCCGCCAACTCCAGTACCGGCACGACGTCCTCGACGGCTGCCTCACCGGCACCGGACTCCTCGATTCATCGTGACGACATCACGGATTCAAGGTCAGTAACTGGACCTGCGCACGGGCGAAAGTCGAGTGCAGTGCGAGCCCGGGGTGCGGGCCCGTGTCAAGTCGGTAGAGGTACCTGACATGTCCCGAGTCGGCGTCGCGCGAGCGGTGCGCCGGTTCACCATCACGTGTTGCGCGCACGATGCCTGACGGTCATTTCCTCCTCGGCCGACGCTCCAGAGCGGGGAGCGGTGTGTGGTTAGCGCCGGACGTGGCGGGGGCATCGTTGGTAGTCTCCTGGCAACGCACTTGGGGGTGGGAGCGTGGAGTGGGCTGGCTTGCGGTTGGTCGGGGATTTTCTGGCCGGGATGCTTAGGTTTCAGAATAAAACGCCAGATCTTGTGGAAGTTGATCCCAAGGACTATCTGGCGGACGCCTACCGAGAGGTACTCCGTAGGGTCGGAGACAATGCCTGGCTTATGACTGAAGTAGCCGCGCAGGCGTCACTGGAAGAGTTGCACGCTCGGTGGCTTTTCGTCAGCTCACGCACGCCATCAGAGCCCGACGCAATCACCCACGGAGAGCGACGGAGCCTCCGCCATGTGAACGTTGATACTTCGAGCAGGTACATGTCCCCTCCACCAGCGGCGAGTGACCTGCTATCGCAGGCACGTACCGGGCTTCGTGAGGCTGCCAGCCTGGATACTCCCAATAAGCGTTTTGCCGCCGCACACCTAGCTGCTTTACGTGCAGCAGCAGCAGTGCTGGCTGCACGAGGAAGGCCTGAGCAGGGGAGCGGCAGAGGGCGTAGGAGGATTCGGTCTGCTTGGGAGGTACTACCTGAAGTTGCTCCCGAACTCTCGGAATGGGCAACGCTGTTTGCGGCCCGAGCCGATCAGCGTGCTCAAGCTGAAGCTGATATCAACGAGGCGGCTAGTGCGCGTGAAGCTGATGAGCTTATCCGTGATGTAAATATGTTTGTCCGGCTGATCGAGCGCATGCTTCCGCAGAGTTCCACCACGGATCTCTTTGACATGACGGAAAATCAAGATACCGGTGCTGCTGTTCGGCACCTTGCGGATGGTTTCGATGAACTTTTCAGGTCTCTAGGGCCTCCACCCCCAGGACTCAAACAACGAACCACAGTGACTGATGGTGGGGGAGGATCAGAGCGATGACGCGTGAGGCGGCAGATGTCCCGCGCAAGCAGCACCAGTCCGGATTAGAGATTGCGATGGCTTGGGCAGACCTCCCCGCGGAGCACCTCCAAGTGGCTTTGAAGGCGCTCGAACCACAACTGAGGCGCGAGCACGAACTCCGCATGGCGGAGCAGTCTTCGCTCCGTCAGTTGGAACTGGAGAAGTCGCGGGAGAGGACTGCACGCAGGGCGCATATTCTCTTGATGGTCGGTCTGATTGCGGGCTTCGTGCTGAGTGCGGCCATGCTGACGGGGGCGGTGATTGTTGGCCTACAGGGGGAAGTGCTCCTGGCATCCATGCTGTCGGGCCCAAGCGTTCTGGCCCTGGCCTCGCTTTTCGTTCTACGTCGGTCAGATGTTTCCCAGACGAGAGCGGTGGCTCGTGCGCAGGCTGCTACCACTCAGGCGGTCACCCCGCCCCCACTGTAAGAGCTCGTAACACGATCATGCGTGGGTCTTCTTGAGGCGGCGCCAGCAGATCAGGCTGCAGGCCAACGAGACGAGAGCGTCGTGGAGTTCGAGGCGTCGTTCCCATTGGACGGCAAGGCGTTTGAACTGGTGGAGCTGGGTGAAGGTCTGCTCCACGACGTAGCGGAGTTTGCCCAGGCCCTTGATGTTCGGGGTGCCCTTGCGAGAGATCACCGGGGTGACTCGGCGCTTGCGCAGTACGTGCCGGACGGCCTTGGAGTCGTACGCCTTGTCGCCCAGCAGAGCGTCGGGGCGACGTCGCAGTCGGCCGGGGCGTCCGGCGACGGGCGGCAGACCGTCGACCAGGGCCAGGGTCTGGGTGATGTCGTTGACGTTTGCCGCAGTGGTAATGACGTGCAGCGGTGTTCCCGGGCCTTCACCCTAGATCGTGGACACCGGTTGTTATGCGGCGGAGGCCAGCGTAGTTGATCGTTGTTCGTAGTTGATCGGGCTCTGCTGGCCGAGGGCTGAGTGCCGTCGCCAGGTGTTGTAGCGGGTGACCCAGCGGAAGACCGCGAGGCGGGCGGCGCGGGCTCCGGGCCAGCGTTTCGCGCCCTTGGGGGTCTCCCTTTTCATGCTGGCGTTGAACGACTCCGCGGCGGCGTTGTCCGCGCTGGTGCCGACGGCCCCGCGTGATCGGATCACGCCGAGGTCCTTGCAGACCTGGGCGAACTCCTTGGAGGCGTATTGGGCTCCGTTGTCGCTGTGGAAGATCGCTCCGCGCAGGTTCCCGCCCCGCGCGCCGGCGGCGGCCTTGAGGGCGTCGGTGACCAGTTCGGTCCGCATGTGGTCGGCGATCGACCAGCCCACCAGACGCTTGGAGTGCAGGTCCAACACCGTTGCCAGATAGAGGAAGTGGCCGTCACCGACCGGGAGATAGGTTATGTCGCCGACGTACTTCTTGTTTCGCGCGGAGGCGGTGAAGTCCCGCCGGCGCTCTGGCGTTCGGCTCGGGTGAGCACGCGCCCGGTGAGGTATGCGTTCTCGTCCAGCACGGCCTGGACGGTCAGTCCGGTGCTGGTGCGGGTGGCCGAGATGGTCTCCAGCAGTACCTCGTAGCTGGTCAGCGGCTGCCCGCGCAGGCTGTGGGTGATTCGGGAGAACAGTCGGTGTTCCACTTTGTTCCATTTTGAAGTACCTGGCGGGAAGTGCATGACGGTGATGCTCAGCCCGCACTCCTCGGCGAAGTCGGCCAGGCCCATCTTGAACAGGCGGGAGTCCGTCGAGTTGGCGCCTCCAGAATCGGCGGTGACCAGCAAGCGGGCGGTATTGGGATAGTCGAGGCGCCCTTGAACCTTCCACCAGCGGCGCAGGGACTCCACCGCGAAGGCAGCAGTGTTGCGGTCGGTGCCCACATTCACCCAGCCGCTGTCGCGGCCCAGGTCGTAGGTGCCGTACGGGATGGCGAACGGAGTGTCGGAGCGGACGAAGTCGTGATCCGGAGCAGTGATCGGCTGCCCTTTGGGGCGGTAGGTGCGGCCGGGGCGTGCGAAGTCGCCGATCGGTTCCTTCTGCTTCGCATCCACACTCACCACCGGAAGGCCCTGCGCCAGGAAACGTTCGGCGGCGGTGTTGATGTGACGGAACTGGGCGTCTCGGTCGGGCACCTGACTGCCGGCCCGAGTCTTGGCCATGCCCTGCAGACTGAAGCCCATCGCACGCAGCAGACCACCGACCACCGGGGCACTGACCGGATGACCAGCAACGGTCAACTCCTGGGACAGGTCCCATAACGAGGCAGTGGTCCAGCGCAACGGGGACACCGGATCACCCACCGCACGCGGCTCGATCAACAGCTCGAGAGCCGCCAGCAGACCAGGGTCGCGCTCGGCAGCAGACTTGCGCCCGCCGCCCGGTCTGCGTACCCGCCCCAACGCTGTTGCTCCGAGGGCGAGTTCCGCACGCCCTCGTGCAACAGTCGACTCCGAGACCTCCGTCAGCCTGGCCACGGCCGCGATCCCTCCATGCCCCAAAGCCTCCGCCTCGGCAGCCAAATACAGACGGCGCTGCCGCTCGTCCAGATGCGGCAGCACCACCGCGAACTTCGTATCCAGTACCGTCAGGACTTCATCCGGGATCGCCACAACGGCCCAACTGCATGGCACCACCGAGGTATCGGCCAGAAACCGGCAGTAGTTAAATTACGGGTCCGTCACCAGCTGGTCTCGCCCGCAAAATACTTCGCGGCCCTCCGCAGGATCTCGCGTTCCAGCTCGAGCTCCTTCACCTGGGCCCGCAGCCACTTGTTCTCCTTCTCCAACGTGCTGCCCAAGTGCGGAGCGTCTCGTGGTTCACCCCGAGATCCTTGGCCACCGAC
This sequence comes from Streptomyces sp. NPDC048442, assembly GCF_040651475.1. NCBI lineage: Bacteria > Bacillati > Actinomycetota > Actinomycetes > Kitasatosporales > Streptomycetaceae > Streptomyces > Streptomyces sp. NPDC048442. The sequence continues at coordinate 70,363 of NZ_JBEZKB010000011.1, read as the reverse complement.
GCGTATGTCCGCCCCGGACTGGAGCGGTACAACGCGACGGCATCGGCCCGGAACGCAGGCGAGTACTTCGACGTCCCCAACGGGAACTCCTGTCCTTCGGATCTTCACGATCCAATGATCAGGGTGTCCACGATCAAGGGGTAGCGCCCGTCGGTGATCTCACCCTCGAGAGCGGACTCCAGGAGCCGCTTGGTGAGCTGCTGGAGCAGTCCGCCCTCCCCAGTCAGCTGAAGGCCTTCGGCCTGAGCCCAGCCCACCAAATCGTCGATCAGCCGGTCGTCCACAGACTTCGCCGGCGCCGCCTCAGACGGCTCCGCGGGCTCGGCCTCGGTCACATTGTCGCTGGTCATCGATGCACCTTCCATGATCGGGAGTTACACCGGACGTTTTACAGTCCCCGTTAGCTGTATGGCGTGCCTGTTTCGGTGGGGATAGCGGCGAGCTGTTGCCGCAAGGCGCCATTGGTTGGTGTGAGAACTTTGCGCAGTGCGGTGAGTAGTAGGGCTTCCTGGCGGACAACGGTTCCGTTGGTGAGCGCGCCGATTACATCGCTGGCGAGTGGTGAGGGCAGCCAGGAGCTGACCTGGTGGGCGGCTTCGGGGGTGACTACAGTGGCCTTTCGGCGTGCGCATTTGAAGAGTGCTGCGTAGAGCCCACCTGCTGGGTTGAGCGGGGGGAGGCCGACCGACACTGATCGTTGGCTGGCGAGGATCACACAGTGGAGACCGTCGTAATCGAGGTCTCCGTAGTACAGGATCTCCGTGAGCGTCTGGCCTGTTTCGGCGAGGCGCTCCGGGAGCGTGGTGATGCTGGAGGCGATACGGTCGCCGTCGCCGAAAGCGAGCCAGCCGACCTCGTGGGGGTGGGGCCAATTTCGCAGAATGCGACGGAGGTTGTCGAAGGAGGCTGTGTTCTCGACGATCAGAAGCCAGGGCGCCGGTCCGAACTCGATGATGTTCAGGGGCGCAGGGGTGAGGTAGGCCCGTAGGTGGTCCTTGATGCTCAGGGAGCCGCCGAGCACCCATTTCGAGTCGTGAATGCCGTCGAGGTGCTTCTCGTCGCCGAACAGCTCGAAGGCGCGGTCGCGTAGCGGCACTAGTTCGCTGCTGGCTCCGTCGGCGAGGAGGAAGCCGTTGAGGCGGGTGAACAAGTGATGGTCGTGCGGGGAGAGCCGGCGGCCGTCGAGAAATGACAACTCTGCTACCCAAGATCGGGTTGGGAGACGGCTGACGGCTGGACGGGGCGGGTCAATGCGCTCGGCCCATCGGGGCAGGGGCGGAAGCGCCGTTTGGTCCCAGAACTTCCGGGCGACGGGCAGTTTGAGGGCGCCGGTGTCCCGGAGAACAGTGAGAGCGTCGGCAAGGAGTTGACGCCGTTCGGGCGCGGTGAGGAGTGCCGGGTTCGAGGTGTACGCGGCGTCGGCCAGGTCGTCGAAGGGGATCCGTTTCCGCGGGTGCGCGTTCAGCCGGTCTAGCAGAATCTCGTCGAGCGTGCGGGGTGTGGTCATACCCCGTCTTCCCCATCCCGGTCGTCAGCTTCCGCGGAATCGTCCGGTTGGTCGTTGTCGGACTCGGCGAGCGGGAATCGGTACAGCCGTGCGGCACGGATCCCGTCGGAGCGGGCATCGGTGACGCCGGCGCTGACCGCATCCCCGTAGCGTTCGGACAGCGGGACGAGGCGATGGCCGCTGCGAGCGTCGTGCGCGTTGTTGCGTAGGCGCAGGATGAGGGGGAAGCGGCCGACAGCGTCGAGGTCTTCCACACCCGTGGTGTAGATGAGCTGGACACCATGAGTAGCGGCGACCGTGCGCTGGAGGTCGATGAACGGGACGTAGTTGGACTTGCCCATCGGGTTGTCCAGCAGCAGGGTGCCGACGCCACCGGGAAGCCCGCTGTTGTGGTTGGCAGCACGTACTTGCGCCAGGCAGCAGTACAACAGCACGGACACGGTCAGGAGTTCACCGCCGGAGAACTTCTTGATCTTCGTGACGTCGACGGGGTCCATGACCGGCACCGGGTGGGGCTTGAGGACCTTGGCGGTGATGCTTCCGCTGCCGCCCAGGGCGGCGAGGACCAGGCGTTTAGCCAAGTCGAGCGCGGGGGGTAGGACATTGGCGCTGCTGGAGTGCTTGGCGGCGACGTCGGCGACCAGGATGTCGACGCAGGTGGATATGCGGTGGGTGAGGGTCTCCTCGCTGCCCCAGTCGGCGAGTTTGAGCGTGAGGAAGGGCTTGCCCGACCAGGCGCCCAGTCCGGCAGGGAGCTTGGAGTGCCGGGCGACCTGGTGCAGCATCGCCACGATGGTCTTGGTGAGGGCCGCGCATTGCTGTACCAGGAGGAGCTGGTCCTCGGTGAGTTGATCGAGCAGCTTGGTGATGCGCTTCTCGCGGAGCTCGATCTCTGGGATCAGTTCGGACAAAGATGCGTGCAGCTGCGCGGGGTCTTCACTGAGGCGGGCGACGATCTGTGCGTCGACGGCATCGGTGTACTGCCGGTCGGCGGCCAGTTGTTGTACGTGGCGGGTGGCGCTGGCGAGTTTGCGGGTGGCTTTTGCCAGGGTCGCCTGTGCGGCGGTGATGGTTTCGGTCAGCAGGTCCCGCAGTTGGTGAGCCTGTTCCTCGGTCAAGGCGGACGCGCTCTGGGCTGTGATGCCGCAGTGCTCGGTGAGCCAGGCGTCGGCGTCCGTCAGCGGTTCCTTGAGGCCGGGTGACCATTGAGTGGCCAGTGCATTGAGACTGCCCTGGAGTACTTGGTAGGCGCCGTCCAGGGAACTCGCGGTCAGCGCCGCTGTGTTGGCCTTGTCCTTGAGGGCGTGGTGCTGCTCGGTGTAGGCGGTATGGTCGCGATCGGCCCGCTCGGCCTCCTGCCGGGTTTCTCGCGCTGCGGTCTCAGCCGCTTCGGGCCCAGAAAGGTCGGCCAGAGAGTCCGTCGCGGTTCCTGCGTCGCCGAGCTTCTGGCTGGCGGACGCTTCGGCCTCCACAGCCTGCTCGGCCCGCATGGCGCTGCGCGTTGCGCGTTCGCCAGCCTCACCGGCATCGTGCTCAGCCTGCTCCACAGCGCGGTCACGGCGGTCCGGGGCTTGGGCCTCGGGACGTGCGGCGAGCTCGGCGGTGAGTGCGCGGGTGGCGTCGTCCAACGCGGCCAGGGCCTTGTCCGCCGTCTCCAACCGGCCAGCGGTTATGGCAAGGTCGGTGCGCAGCTGGGTGTCTGCCGTATCGGACTCATAGGCGGTCCGGGCGTTGGTGAACCGTTCCTGCAAGGCGTCCAGGGACGAGCGCTCCAAGGTCCGCTGGTTCAGGCTCACGGCCAGGACCTCGGGCACCAAGGTGGCGAGCTTGCGCAGCGCGCTGCGGTGTCGTTTCAGATCCTGTCTGCCGAGCGTTTCGTCACGCCGGTGACGCTGCTCGGCTTTGCGGGCGTCTTTCTTGTCACTGGTGGCCAGACGCGCCTGTTCCTGCCGGTCGGCTTGGTGTTGCTGTGCAGAGGCAAGTTGTTCTCGCAGGTCGCTGGTGCGCTGCGCCTGCTCAGCTACCTGCCTGGCTCGTTCCTCGCCGGCCGCCACCTTCCGCAGGCGACCGGTGGCCTCAGTGATCTTCTGCTGGATCCGGTCGCGCTCGGACAGTACCTGCCGACGACTCATGCGCTGGGCGTCAAGCTTGTCCTTCCAGCCGTCTCTGCGGGATTCGGCCCGGTCCAGGGACTCCTTGAGCCGCTGGCGAGGGGCGGACCCAAAGGCTTGCAGGTGTTCGGCCAGTTCGCGGACCAAGGTCTGGTCGCGATCCTGGGCAGTGGTGATGCGCTGACAGCGTTCTGCGCTTTCGCTGAGGCGGGTCCGGAGCCGTACCTGTTCCACGCCAGCGGCCTGGGGCTCCAGAGCTGCTCTCTGGACGGGGAAGACGGCATGGGCATCGGCATGGCCCGTGTCGGTGAGGCGGGCGCGGGCGGTGGCGCTATCGCAGACCGAGATCACCGAGCGGGTGCTCACACCGGTAGCAGCGATGCGACGGCGCAGATCCTGGTCATCGACGTCGCCAAGGACGACGATGCCGCCGACGACGTCGGGGGCGGTGGCGATCGCGGCGGCGTGCTGGCGGGGGGGCAAGGATTCTCGCAGGAACTGGAGACCGCTGACCGCTTCCACAGAGATGTCAGCAGCCTTGAGTGCGGCCAGAGCGCGCTCGGTCTCCAGGGGCGCGGGGAGAAAGCCCTCAGTTTCCAGGCAGGCCAGGGCTCGCCGGTCGGCCGCTACGGCGAGCTGCTCGGCGATCAGCGCGTCCCGCGCCCGCGTGATCTCCTGGTCCAGCATCTTCAGCAGGGGATAGCCGGCAACATCGAAGTCCAGGCCATTACCGGCGGCTACTTCGTCGTCCAGCAGGGCCAGTTCGGACAGCCGGGGGTGGCGGGCCAAGAGCTCCTGCTGTGCACGGAGCTTGCTCCAACGGTCCCAGATCCGGTCGTACTCGTTGGCTGCTTCCCGCCAGTGCCTGTCAGCCGTATCCCGGTCACCAGCCAGTTCCGCGAGCTGTTCAGCCAGCTCCTTGAGGCGCACCTGACCACGCGCCAACTGGGTGTCCAGCCGGACAGTTTCGGCTGACCAGCGGACGCGGGCCTCCTCCGGAGTCTCCTCCTGCTCCACAAGGCCGTCCGTACGGGCCCGAGAGATCAGGGCGTCGATCTTCTTGAGGGACTGCTGCAGGCGGGCAACGCTACTGCGGGCCTGCTCCGCAGCGACCAGGTGCTGCGTCTCGGCCTGGTCCGCCGTCTTCCCCTCGCGTTCGGCGTCCTTGACGCGCTGCGTGAGCTCCGCGGACTCTGCCTGGCGCTCCTCAATGACCTGGGTGAGCTTGGCGCGCAACATCGCGCCGGCACTTTCCATCGCCGCCCGCAGCGGGGCAGCATCATGAACTTGACGGGTGAGCAGAGTGTTCAACTCGGCCTGCTCGCGTTCCAGGCCCTCGCGTTCCAGGTGGATATGAACCGACTGCCAGGCCCTCTTCCGCGCTTCGGCCTTCTCCTTGGCGGCTTCGGCCCGCTCCTGGTCGGCACGGCGGGACCTGGTGGTGAGAACCGCAGCCGCGAGGTCCAGAACATCGGCCCGCTGCTGGCGCTCTTCGGCGCGACAACGCGCCTGTTCAGCCTTCTGCTGCGCCTGGCTGGCACCGGCGGCCAACGACGCCTTCTGAGCGGTGAGGGCGTCGCGACGGGCACCGATCCATGTACAGGCCAGCTCGCCGGCCGCGTGGGCGGCGGCCATCTGTCGGCGTACACACTTACGTCCCCAGCTTCGTACGGATGAATAGGGACAGTTGTTGATGCGGTGAGGCGTGGTGCTCGGCACTCTGCTGCTTGTCGGTTTGGCAGCGGAGAGGGGGCTGGCGATGCTCTTGGACTCGGAGCGCTGGTTGGAACTACGGCGGTTTCGTGGGTTGTTGGAGTCCGGTGCGCTGAGCTTGTCCGAGATTGCCCGGGAGACGGGGCTGGACCGCAAGACGGTCCGCAAGTACCTGTCGTCGCCGGGCCCGGCGACGCCGCCGCGGCGGTCGCCCAACGGTCGGTCCCGGGCGAGGGTGATCGACGAGTTCGCGCCGCTGGTCGATGCGATGCTGCGGGCAGAGGTCCTGATGAAGGCCGCGGTCATCCACGAGCGGCTGGTCGCTGAGTACGGGTTCACCGGGAACTACCAGCGGGTCAAGCTCTACGTTCAGGAAGCCCGGCCCAGGGTTGCCGAGGATCTCGGCATCACGCCGAAGGAACTGGCGGGCCTGCACCGCCGGTTCGAGGTGATTCCCGGCGCCCAGGCGCAAGTTGACTGGGGTGATGAGGGCAGGGTCCTCGCGCACATGGGCGTCGGGAAGGTCTATTCCTTCCACATGACCCTCTCGTATTCCCGTGATCCGTTCTGCTGCTTCACCACGAGCCAGGATCTGGAGACCTTCTTCGACTGCCACCGGCGGGCGTTCGCGCACTTCGGCGGGGTGCCGATGACGATCGTCTACGACCGCACCAAGACGGTCGTGCGCCGTCACGTTGCCCCTGGCGAGGCGGTGCCGCTGCATCCAGAAGCGGTCGGGTTCGCCGGGCACTACGACTTCGACATCGACGTGCTGGCCGCCTACCGGCCCACCGGAAAAGGCCGCGTCGAACGCCAGGTGCTGATCGTCCGCGATCACGTTCTCTCCGGGCGGGCCTTCTCCTCGATCGAGGAGATGGATGCCGCGTTCACGGCCTGGGTGCCCAGGCGGCGGGCAAAGGTCCACACGACCCACCGTGAGGTGATCGGGCACCGGGCCGCTCGGGATCACGCAGCCCTCAAAACGCTGCCGCCGGCCCCCTATCTGGTGGCCGAACGGCACCTGCGGCCGGTCGGCAAGGACTGTCTGATCGCGTTCGGCGGCAACCTCTACTCGGTGCCCGCCCGCAAAGTCCGCCCCCGCCAGCTCGTCGAGATCCGGGCCACGAAATCCCAGGTCATGTTGCATGCCACGGTCCCCGACTCGTCCGGCGAGACACTGCTGGCCATGCACCCGAGGGCAGTCGGCCGCGGAGTTCGCGTGGTCGAGGAATCGCACTGGGACGGGCTGCCCACCGGCAAGGGCCGCCGGACAGCCACCGGCGAAGTTCCCGTCCAGCCGCGTCACCACCGTCCCCTGGACGAGGAAGCCGGACCCTTGCAGGCCCTGCTCAACCGGGCCGCTGCCACCCAGGTCGAGGTCGGCCGCCGGCCGTTGTCGGTCTATGACGAGCTGACCGGCACCCGCCCCTTCACCACCCACCGCACCCCGAAGGAATCGTCTTGAGCGAGCTGACCGGCAACCGCATCCGCACCACGGCCGCCAAGCTCGGCCTGCCCCATCTGGCAGAAACCATCAACGAGTTCACCCGCCGCGCGGACGAGGGAAAGCTCGGCTACCAGGATTTCCTCGACCTGGTCCTCTCCGAGGAGCTCGCCGTCCGGGACGACCGCCGCTTCCGCCAGGGCCTTCGGACCTCGCGGCTGCCGCACCACAAAACGCTGGACGAGTACGACTTCTCCTTCCAGCCGGACCTCGACCCGCGCAAGGTCAAAGACCTCGCCACCTTGTCCTTCGTCGAGGCCAAGGCCAACGCCGCCCTCCTCGGGCCGCCCGGAGTCGGCAAGACCCACATCGCGATCGCGCTGGCGGTCGCGGCCTGCCGTGCCGGCTACTCGATCTACTTCACCAGCCTCGACGACATGGTCCGCAACCTCAAAGCCGCCGAAGCGGCGGGACGGTTGACCAGCAAACTCGGCTCCTACCTGCGGCCGGGCGTCCTGGTGGTGGACGAGGTCGGCTGTGCGCCACGAGGCGCTGATGGATCTCGCGGGATGAGAGGCCCGCCGCCGGTCCTCGCAGGGACCGGTTGAAGCTGGAGGCAGGCTGAACCCCGGGTTGGGGGTGAGGCCGGAAAGCAGCCTCGACAACGTAGGGGCGGACCGACACCACCAGACGGTTCGTGCCCGCAAGCGAAGACGGAATGGGTGCAAGGAAACTGAACCAGTGGTTGACGTCCCGTGAGTCGTCAGCGGTCTGCCGAATCTGGTGGATGGACCGCTTTGCAGTGCTGGAGAATTCCGTAGCCGATGGAATCTCCTCTCCCGCCGCCTTTATCCCATGGGTTTCGGGAGGCCCGGACCAAGACTGCGATGTGCGGTCCGTGGCGATGCTGCCGGGGTATAGCTGGGCACCGAAGCCGTCACAGAGATCCTCAGTGAACGTGGGAAGCGATCTGGCATCGCCCTTCCCGTCCGGCAGCCGGCCGGGCGGCGGGCAGGCGCAATGCCCGCTGATGAAGTCAGATCGTGGCGGAGTCGCCGTAGTACTCGGAGTCCGGGAAAGCCGGTCACATGGGGAAGGGCGACAGCGTGATAGCAGTAAGGCTGCTGTCGGGGAGGAACGTTGTTGAATAACGACGCGCCGTCGGAAACAACCTGGCCGGGCAGTATGACGGCTGGGCGACGGGTACTCGATCATCAGATCAAGCTGCACCGATGGGCCAGGAGCGAACCGGAACGCCGGTTCGATGATGTATTCAACTTGATCTGCGACCGGGCCACTTTGGTAGTGGCTTGGGAGCGGGTGTCTGGCAACCGGGGTGCCAGGACAGCAGGTGTGGACGCGGTGACCCGTTTTCACATCGAAGAGCGTCATGGAGTGATTCCGTTCCTGGAGGAGCTTCGCTCCTCGCTCAAGGACGGGTCCTTCACTGCGCTTCCGGTCAAGCAGGCTGTGATTCCCAAGAAGAACGGCAAGGTCCGTTACTTGGGCATTCCCACCCTGCGGGACCGTGTTGCGCAGATGGCCCTCAAGCTGGTCCTGGAGCCGATTTTCGAGGCTGATTTCTACCCGTCCAGTTACGGGTATCGGCCTGGGCGTCGGGCTCAGGATGCCATCGCCGAAATTCACCGCTTCACCCGCAAGCCGTCGACCTACGACTGGGTTATCGAGGGCGACATCAAGGCTTGCTTCGACAACGTCGACCATCACGTTCTGATGGACCTGGTGGCCGAACGCGTCAAGGACCGCAAGGTTCTGCGGCTGGTCAGTGCGTTTCTGCGGACCGGAGTTGTCGAGTTGCATGGTGGATTCGCGGAGACCCTGACGGGCACTCCGCAAGGAGGAGTTGCCTCCCCGCTGTTGGCCAACGTCTATCTCTCTGTCCTGGACCGGCATTTCTCGCGGATCTGGAACACCGAGATGAGTCCCGGGTGGCAAAGGCAAGCCCGACGCCGCAAGGGACTGCCGAACTATCGCCTGGTGCGATACGCCGACGACTTCGTCGTGCTGGTGCACGGCACCAAGTCCGAGGCCGAAACGCTCAAGACGGATATCGGCGAAGTGCTGGCCCGCAGACTGAAGATGACACTCTCGGACGAAAAGACCCACATCACCCATATCGACGACGGCTTCGTCTTCCTGGGCTTCCACATCCAGCGGAGGCCCTGGTGCGACGGCCGTCGCGTCGTGCTCACCATTCCGTCCAAGCAGGCTTTGGCGTCGGTGATGCACAAGGTCAAGAAACTGACGGGGCGAAGTACCACGTCGCTCTCGTTGGAGGAGGTGCTGCGGTCGGTCAACCCGGTCCTTCGGGGCTGGGCTGCCTACTTCCGCTACGGCGCATCGAAGAGAACGTTCTCCTACCTCGGCTGGTACGCGTGGTGGAGACTGCTTCTCTGGATTCGCTACAAGCACCCCCACCTGACCTGGAAACAGCTGCGGCGCCGCTATTACGGGGCGGACCGCATTGCAGAGGGCGGGGTCGTCCTCTACAACCCGGCGAAGATGCGGGTCCAGCGATACACGTTTCGTGGAGCGCAGATCAGCACGCCGTACAACATCGACGAGGTCGATCCCGACGGAGCACGCTTCCGCCGGACAAACCACGACGATGTGGCCTTCGTCGGCCAGGTCAGCGAATACCTCGCCTGATCCATCGGATCACGTGGAGAGCCGGATGCTCGGCCAACGGGCACGTCCGGTTCGGCGGGCGGGGACGGGAAAACCGACACCGGAAACGGTGCACGGCGTCTCGTCCCCGACCCAACACATGGAACTCGACCGCCGCGGCGCAGAGTTGCTGTTCCAGGTGCTGACCGAGCGCGAGGAGAAGAACAGCGTCGCCATCGCCTCCAACGAGTCCTTCGGAGCCTGGACGAAGACTTTCACCGATCCCCGGCTCTGCGCGGCCATCGTCGACCGCCTCACTTTCGGCGGCAACATCATCGAGACTGGAACCGACTCCTACCGCCTGGCTCAGAGCCGGGCGCGGGCCGAACAGACAGCCAGCTGACGAACACACCTGGGGCTTCCTCGACAGGTGCCGCGTTTGTCGGCCGCAGGAGTGGGTCAAGGTGGAGCGCCCGGAGGTGAAGCCGAGGACGAACGACCTTGACCCGTGACGAAGGACGACCATCATCACGGCGCTGAGGAAGCCCGCTCTGCTACCAGCCCATGTTCTTGGCCACCTCTGCCTGGGCTGCGGCGATCTCCTCCTCAGTGGACTCCGTAATGTCGACATCACAGGCCCACTCGAACCGCGACAGCAGGTCGGTGAGCGCCTGTTTCTGAGCAGGATGCGTGATCGGCACCGTGTTCAGGTCCGTACTCATCAGCCAGTCGAACAGCACGACCGCATCCGCACGCCATAGACGGACATTGACGGTCGGCACGGATTCCCACGAGTCATTGGCATTCATAAGGGCATCGTGCCAGGTCAGCGGCACACGAATCGCCGCAGCCCAAGACGCACGCCACCCTCTCACCCATCGGCGACCCAGCCTCGTCATCGCTAGCCTTCATCGGCGTTGATCAAGTTCGCCGAGTCCGGACACCTTCGACAGGGCACCGATGACCTCGAAGTGGTGCTAAAACTCATCGGCATTCCACCGGCCGACGACGCTCAGCTGGTGCTCAACCCCATCGACACTTGGTGCCGTCTCTCATCGCCATAGCCACGGGTCGAACTCGGCGAGATCGAGACCACCTTGGCACGGCACGCCGGCGTCGCCCGCGCGGCAGTACTGGCGCGGGCAGACGGCACCGGCGTCAAGCAACTAGTGGGTTACGTACAACCGGCCCCAGGCCTGCATCTGGACCCAGCCGACCTGCGGGCGTTCATGGCTAGTGCCGTGCCGGCCTACATGGTCCCGGCGGAGATCATGGTTCTTGACCAGTTCTCCCTGACACGCAACGGGAAGCTCGACCGTGCGGCGCTGCCCGCGCCTGAGTCCACCGTAGATACGGGACGGCGGCCGCGAAACCCGCGTGAGGAGATCCTATGCGGCCTGTTCGCCGGATTGCTGGGTCGTGACGACGTCAGCATCGATGACGACTTCTTCGCCCTGGGCGGGCATTCCCTGCTCGCCACGCGGTTGATCAGCCGAGTGCGCTCCGCGCTCGGTGTGGAACTGACGATCCGCAGCCTCTTCGAGACGCCGACCGTCGCCGGTCTGGCGCGGCAGCTGGAGGACATCGACCGCCCGGTGCTTCGGGCACGGGACTTGCCGGACCGCGTGCCGTTGTCCTTCGCACAGCAACGCCTGTGGTTCCTGGCCGAGTTCGAAGGACCCAGCGCGAGCTACAACATCCCCATCGTGGTACGGCTTTCCGGCGAACTGGACGTTCAGGCGTTGCGTAGCGCCTTGGCTGACGTTGTCGAGCGGCACGAATCCCTGCGGACTACCTTCCCGGCCGCGGATGGTGTGGCGGGACAGCGCCTTGTCGACGTGGACACGGCGATGGCGCAGTGGGCCGAGGTGACGTGCAAGCCCGATGAACTGCCGGACGCGTTGTCACAGGCGGCGAAGTACACGTTCGACTTGGCCAACGAGGTTCCCCTGCGGACGCGGCTGTTCACCGTGGCGCCGCACGAGCACGTGCTGCTGGTGCTCATGCACCACATCGCGGGCGACGAGTGGTCGTTCGGCGTGCTGTGGCGTGACCTCGCGAAGGCCTACACCGCACGGCTTTCCGGGCTCGAACCCGAGTGGGTGCCGCTGCCGGTTCGCTACGCGGACCACGCCATCTGGCAGCGGGAGATGCTGGACGGCAACGCCGAACCGCTGCGGTACTGGCAATCGGCCCTGGCCGGACTGCCCGATCAGCTCGAACTGCCTACCGACCGGCGACGACCCGCGGTGGCCTCCGGCCGCGGCGACAACGTCGCCTTCCACATCCCACCGGACCTGCACAAACGACTGGCAGACCTGGCGCTGGAGGCGCATTCCACGCTGTTCATGGTGGTGCAGGCAGGCTGGGCGGCACTGCTGACACGACTGGGTGCGGGCACCGACGTCCCTATTGGCACACCGGTTTCCGGCCGCACCGAGCACGCGGTCGAAGACGTGGTCGGCTTCTTCGTCAACACCCTTGTGCTGCGGACCGACACGTCGATGGACCCGACGTTCCGTGAGCTGATCGACCGCGTCCGGGACACCGATCTCGCCGCGTTCGCCAACCAGGACGTGCCCTTCGAGCGTGTCGTCGAGCTGCTCAACCCGGTGCGTTCGACGTCAAGGCATCCGCTGTTCCAGGTGATGCTGTCGTTCCATACCGACGACCTCGACACCCCGCGGTTCCCCGGACTTGAGGTCACTTACGAGGATATGGAGACCGGCGACGCCAAGTTCGATCTGCTGCTGGACCTGGCTGAACAGCGGTCGGCGGCCGGTGCGCCCGAGGGCATCCAGGGCATACTCGAGTACGCCGTCGACCTGTTCGACGAGTCGACCGCCGCGCTGATGGCACAGCGGCTGGTGCAACTGTTCGAGGAGGTCGTGGTCGATCCGGACCGGGCGATCGGTGAGGCGTCGATCCTCGTACCGGACGAGGAACGCAAGTTGCTCACCGAATGGAGCGGCGGCGACGGCAAGCGAGCCCGCTCGACGTTCCCGGACATGGTTGCTGAGCAGGTCCAACGGACTTCTGACGCGGTCGCTGTCGTGGCGCCTGACCAGGAGCTGACCTACGCCGAACTGGACGCGTGGTCCGATCGTCTCGCGCAGCGGCTCGTCGAGGCCGGTGCCGGGCCGGAGCGGTTGATCGCGGTGCTGCTTCCGCGTAGTGCGGCACTGATCGCGGGGATTCTCGCGGTGATGAAGACCGGCGCCGCGTTCCTGCCGATCGATCCTCATTTGCCCGCTGAGCGAATCGAGTTCATGCTGGGTTGTGCGCTCGCGGTGTTGACGACACCCGAGCTGGCTGACTCCGTCGAACTGCCTGTGGTTCTCGTCGGCGACGAGTCCGAGACACCCTTTGAGCCGAGGACAGGCCTTCCCGGTGCGGCAGCGGCGTATGTCGTCTACACGTCTGGATCCACTGGCAGGCCCAAGGGTGTGGTGGGGTCGCATGACGCCCTCGCCGACTTCGTGGTCCAGTTCCGTGACACGCTGGCGTTGACGCCAGCCGACCGGGTTCTGGCGATCACTACAGCCTCGTTCGATATGTCCTTTGTGGAATTGCTCAGTCCGTTGGCCGACGGCGCCACGGTTGTCCTCGCAGACCGTGAGACGGTCGTGGACCCGTATGAACTCGCCGGTTTGTTGCGCAGCATGAATGCCACTGTGCTGCAGGCGACACCGACCCTGCTGCAGTCAGTGGTCGCCGAGGCGCCAGAGGAGTTGGCGGGCGTACGGGTCTTCGTAGGCGCCGAACCGTTGTCGGCCGATCTCGCCGCCGGCCTGCGCGTGCACGCGCGGTCGGTGACCAACCTCTATGGCCCGACCGAGACGGTGGTGTGGACGACCTCGGCTGCCATCTCGCCGGACAACGCCGAACGGCCGCCGATCGGACGTCCTTTGCCTGGCGTTCAAGCCTTTGTGCTCGACGCCCGGCTTCGTCCCGTTCCGGTTGGCGTACCCGGCGAGTTGTACCTGTCGCGAGTGGCATTGGCACGGGGATACGCGGGCCGTCCCGACCTCACCGCCGAACGATTCGTGGCGAACCCCTTTGGTGTCAACGGTGCACGGATGTACCGAACCGGCGATCTGGTTCGCTGGACCGCTACCGGCGACCTGGAGTACATCGGCCGTGCCGACACCCAGGTCAAGATCCGTGGGTTCCGCGTGGAACTCGAGGAGATCGAGCAGGTGCTGACCGCGCTGCCGGACGTGCGCAAGGTGACCGTGCTGCTGCGGGAGGATCGCCCAAGGGACAAGCGGTTGGTGGCCTACTACACCACGGACGGCCCCGTGCAGGTTGACGCGCTGCGGGACGCGGCGCTGCGGAATCTGCCGGGCTACATGGTGCCGTCCGCGTTCGTGCACCTCGCTGTGTTTCCCATGACGCCCAACGGAAAGCTCAACCGCGCGGCACTTCCCGAAGCGGAGATCACCAGCGGCGGGGGCCGGGGGCCACGGTCGGTCCGCGAGGAAGTACTGTGCGGGTTGTTCGCCGAGGTGCTCGGGGTCCACAAGGTCGGGATCGACGACGGGTTCTTCGAACTCGGCGGGCATTCCTTGCTCGCGACGAAGTTGCTGAGCCGGATCCGGGCGACGCTTGGCAGTCGCGTCTCAGTTCGGGACCTGTTCGTCACACCGACCGTGGCCGGGCTGGCCGCTGGACTGGACTCCGCCGTCGTGCGGACGTTCGATCCCCTCCTCACACTGCGGTCGAGCGGGCAACGAAACCCGTTGTTCTGCGTGCCACCCGCGAACGGAATGAGCTGGTGTTACTCGACGCTTGTCCGGTTCCTGCCCAAGGACCTGCCGATCTACGGCCTGCAAGCCGCGGGACTCGGCTCATCGGACACACTGCCCGGCAGCATCGACGAGATCGCCGACGACTACCTGGCACGGATCAGGGAAATCCAGCCGACCGGGCCGTACACGCTACTGGGGTGGTCATTCGGCGGCAACGTTGCCTACGAGATCGCCGCACGGCTGCGACAAGCAGGCCACCAGGTCGACCGGGTGATCTTGCTCGATTCGTTCCCGGGCAAGAGCGCCGCTGATCGTCCAGAGTGGACGCAGCGGGACCACCTCGAGGTGGCGTGTGACGGGATCGGCGCGTTCGACGCCGAACCTGGTGACGGCCCGCTGCCGATGTCGCGCGTGCGGGAACTGCTGCAGGAGCACGGAAGTGTGCTCGCTGAGCTCGATGTGGCCGAGCTGGCGTCGGTCGTCCGGGTGACGGAGAACAACGTACGGCTGCTTGAAATGTCCACTCCGACAGTGTTCGACGGTGACGTGCATTTCGTCGAGGCGACCGGGGACGAGAAACCCGATGGACGCTTCGCCGACCGGTGGGAGCCCTATGTCGGTGGCCGCGTGGTGACGGCCGAAGTCACCGCCCGGCACCTGGAGATGCTGGGGCAGCGGTCGGTCGCGGAACTGGGACCGCTGGTGGCGCGGCTGCTGGCGGTGACCGAATGAATGGAGGCGATGTGGCGGTTCAGAGATCCGCTGGGGAGATCGTATCGATGCCCGTGTGCAAGCTCGGCGGTGAGGATGCGTCCAGCATCGCCGCGTCCGCGCACGGGTTGATGCGGGTCGAACAGGGCCTTGTCGACCACCCGGGCTGGGTGGCCGCGGCTCGCACGCAATGGGAGGACCTGCCCGGCGGCATCCGCCGGAGTATCCGGGATTTCCGCCGTGACTCCGGCCGCAGCGGTGCGCTGGTGGTGCGTGGGATGCCCATCGAGTCGTCGACGCTGGCCGCGACTCCCCAGGTCGAGGGCTCGGTGCAACGGCATGCCACGCTGGCCGCGGCCGGGCTGCTGCTCGTCGCATGCGGCTTGGGGGAGCCCGGTGCATTCCAAGCGGAGAAATCCGGTGCACTGGTGCAGGACGTCGTACCTGTTCGTGGCCATGAGGAATTTCAGGGCAATGCCGGTTCCACGACGCTGACCTTCCACAGCGAGAACGCGTTTCATGAGCATCGGCCTGACTACGTGCTGTTGCTGTGCCTGCGTTCGGACCACGAAGCCATAGCGGGACTGCGGTTGTCGTGCATCCGCACGATCTTGCCGCAGCTGTCCAGCCGGACCAGGGACGCCTTGTTCCGTGCCGAGTTCGCCACAAATGCCCCACCGTCGTTCGGTGCAACGGAAGCCGGCGCTCCCGAACATGCTGTGCTCACAGGCGCGCCCGACGATCCCGATTTCCGGGTGGATTTCGCCGCGACCCAAGGACTGTCGGCCGATGCCGCGCAGGCACTGGCCGAGTTGAGCGACGCTGTCGGCGAAGCCGCGCACACCCTGGTGCTCTCACCGGGCGACTTGGCGATTGTGGACAATCGCGTGACAGTGCACGGCAGAACCGCGTTCCGGCCGCGATACGACGGCAGGGACCGATGGCTGCAGCGGTCGTTCTCGTTCATCGACATCCGCCGGTCCCGAGACCACCGGCCCAGCGACGGGTATGTACTTGTTAAATAAGACAGCACCGGCCAAGCCCAAGACCCGGCTTGGCCGGACGTTCCACAAGCTGTTGGCAGCGACCGCGATCTCCACCCTCGGTGACGGCATGTACCTGGCGGCGTTGCCGTTGCTCGCCGTATACGTCACCGACAGTCCGCTGGTACTGGGATTCGTCGTTGCCGCGGGGGAGATCCCGTGGTTGGTGTTCGGCCTGCACGCGGGTGCGCTGATGGACCGGTGGGACCGGCGCAAGGTGATGTGGTGGGTGGACGCCGCACGATGTGTTGTCGTAGGCGTGTTGTGCGTGCTCGTCCTCACCTCGGAGGTGACCGCGCTCTCGATCGTGCTGACGGCGTTCCTCCTCGGCTGCGGCCAGGTGTTCTTCGATGTCGCGGCCCAGTCGGTGATCCCGGACGTGGTGTCGCGGGACGAACGGACGCTGACGGTCGCCAACGGCCGCATGTCCGCGGCGCAGACCAACGGCGAGGACTTCGTCGGGCCACCGCTCGGTTCGGCGCTGTTCAGCATCGCCCAGGTGCTCCCGTTCCTGGGCAACGCGGTCTCCTTCGCGGTCAGTTCCGTACTGGTCAGCCGGTTGAAGGACGGAATCCCGCCGCGGAAACCGGGAAAGCCGGAAACGACGCTGCGCGCCGAGATCGGCGAGGGCCTGCGGTGGATGATGCGCAACCGGATCCTGCGCGTCCTGGCCATCACGGCCTGCTTCGGCAATATGGTCTTCGCCGCCAAGGCGGCCATGCTAGTCCTGCTCGCCAAGGAAGTATTCGGCCTGACCGACCTCGGGTACGGATTGCTGCTGACCGCGGCGGCGGTGGGTGCGTTCGGCGGCAGCGCCATCGCGCCTTTCCTGACCGGCAAACTGGGACCAGGCAGGGTCCGGTGCTTCGGCGCGATAGCCGAAGGCCTGGCGATCCTCGCCATGGGACTGACTCGTGATCCGTGGGTCGCGGGTGCCCTGATGGTCGTCACGGGTGGCCTGATGGCCATCCAGAACATCGTCGCGGGCACACTGCGGCAATGCATCACGCCGGCCAGGCTGTTCAGCCGGGTCCTGTCGTCCGGCAGGCTCATCGCCTACTCCGGCGCGCCCGTCGGCGCGTTGCTCGGCAGCGTGATCGCGAGTTCCCTCGGGGTACAGGCCCTGTACATCATCGGCGGCGCCTTCCTGGCGGTCGTCGGTCTGTTGTCCCTTCCGGCACTGGGCACCCGCGCAGTCGCCGAACTGACCAAGAGTGAGGTGGCGGATGACGAACCCGTTCGAGCATGAGGATGGCACGTACCTGGTGCTGGTCAACGACGAGGGGCAGCACTCGTTGTGGCCCGAGTTCGCACCGGTCCCCGCGGGGTGGGCGACCGCGCACGGACCTGCCGCACGTTCGGAGTGCCTCGCGTACGTCGAACAGAACTGGACGGACATGCGGCCGAAATCCCTGATCACCCAGATGGACGGGTGAACCTCCGGCCGCTCACTGTCGCATGTGTAAGCGTGGGTGGCTGACCA
Source organism: Streptomyces sp. NPDC048442 (assembly GCF_040651475.1). NCBI lineage: Bacteria > Bacillati > Actinomycetota > Actinomycetes > Kitasatosporales > Streptomycetaceae > Streptomyces > Streptomyces sp. NPDC048442. Next base: position 52,972 of record NZ_JBEZKB010000011.1, on the reverse strand, counting down.
TTGAGTTGGAGGTGGCATCCGCCAGTGCGACCGCACTTGACTGCCGAGATGGTCATCGACGGGCTCCTGCCGTCGGCGCTGGCGGTGTCCCCGGATGGTCGATGGGTGGTCTACGTCCTCACCGCCATGGGGCAGGTCGGCGACCACCCGTCGAGCTGGCTGTGGCTCACCTCCGTTGCTGTCGCGATGAGTACGGAGATCGGCTGTGTGGTGGCTAACAGGCCCAACGCCCCCGATGCCCCGGAGACTATCTGGGATGCCACCAGCACAAGCACCGTCCTGCGGTCGACCGCCCAGGCCAGCGCCATCGTGCGGCGAATCAGGGACGGGAGGCGGCGGACCATGCTGTGGCCGGTCAGGAGATCGGCGAGTTCCAGGCTGTCGCCGCCGGGGTGATCGAACGCCAGCGTCTCCTCTGCGGGAGGGGAAGAATCGGCCTCGGCGGAGTCGTCCTGCTTGTGCACGGTCACGAGGTCTCCCGTATGTATGGAAGGTGGAGTGGCTCACGAGGTGGAGGCGTTCTGTTGAGCCTGAGCGCACGTGGATTTGCGTGCGGGGCTGCACACTGAGAGAGCCAAGATTTACGTCGCTGAAGTGACGCGCTGTAGCCTGGCGGATACACCGGTACTCGGACTGTGAAAGTGACGTGCTGTGACCACTGTTGCTGGGGCGACGACCGTTTCGGACTTCTACTGCCACCAGGCCCTTGCCGGGCTGGTGCCGATCGACGTGGTGGAGGAGACGGAGAACGTTCTCGCCTTCCGTCACACGAGGCCGGCGTACCCGGTGCACATCGTCGTCATCCCCAAGACCCACATCCCGTCCCTGACTGATCTCGGGAACGGCGGAGCGGGGCTGCTCGCCGAGGTGGTGGAGACGGTGCGGAAGGTCGCGCAGAAGGTGGAGGAGGAGTACGGGGCCTGCTCGGTGACCACCAATCTGGGGCTGTACCAGGAATCGAAGCACATGCACTGGCACGTCACCTACCGCGGTGAGTCCGAGGACGAGATCGTCGCGATGTACGGGCACCACGACGTCTAACGGCGCCGCGAAGGCCGCGCTGGTTTGGCGGTGGCGATGGTCTCCCGGGCGATCAGGCGGGCGGCGCGGTGGACGTTCTGCGGATCGGGCTGCTGGCCCGGGGCGCGGGCCTTGCCCGCTGCCAAGCGTCGGCAGGCATCGGCCAGGACGGCTCCTCCTTCGAGGCGGTGGTCGTCAGGGACGACGATGCAGCGGCCCGGAAAGCGCTGCGCGTAGGCGGCGGCGTTGTCGAGCTGGTCGCCGCGGCTGACCGAGGCGGGCAGGGGGATGAGTACGGCTTGCTTGCCGAGGGCTTCCAGTTCGGCGAGGGTCGTCGCTCCGGCGCGGCCGAGTACGAGGTCGGCGAGCCAGAGGGCATCGGACATGCCCTCGTGGAGGTACTCCAACTGCCAGTACCCCGGGATGTCGCTGAGCGAGGGCACCAGCTTGCCCTTGCCTCGCACATGCACGACGGCGAATTCCGCTGTCAGGGAGGCGAGTTGCCGGTCGACCGCTTCGTTGATCCGGTCGGAACCGCTTGAGCCGCAGAAGATCAGAAGCACGGGCAGCCCGTGGGGGATGCCGAGACTGTGGCGGAAGCGCTCCGCGTTGCCGGTGGCGAGGTCGTGCCGCAGCGGCAGTCCCGTCACGGTGGACTTGCGGGCGAGCCAACGCGGCGTGCCGACGGGGGCACTGACTGACAGGCAGACGCGGGCAGCCAGCCGGGCGACGATTCTGTGGGCGAGTCCGAGGGAGTGATCTGACTCGTGGATCACGGTCGGAACCCCGCAGAGCCACGCGGCGAGGCCCACGGGAACCGAGACGTAACTCCCTTTGGAGAACAGGACGTCGGGGCGCTCGCGGCGCATCGCGCGTACGGCGGTGGTGACACCGCGCGCCACGGTCAGCGGCATCAGCAGGTTGCTCCAGGAACGGTATCGCTTCAGTCCCGCCGAGGGGACCGGGGAAAAACGCATTCCTGCCTTCTCCGCGTATTCCTGCTCAATGCTGGATACGCGCCCGAAGAACACGACCTCGCCCCCGTGTTCCCGCGTGAGTTGTTCGGCAACAGCGAGAGCAGGTACAACGTGCCCGGCGCTGCCGCCGCCGGTGATTCCAATTTTCATCTGCATCGCATTCGAAGTAGGTAAGGCGATAAACGTTCCTGGCGGATGTTTGCCGTGGATTCGATCTTTGGTGCGCGGACTGCAGGTGTCGGGCAGTGGACCCGTAATGGACCCCTTGTCAGCGGTTATTGGTCGGGCCGGCTGGATTCGAACCAGCTCCTCGGCAACACTTATGCCGTGCTCCTGCCTTTGAGCTACGACCCGTTGGCAATGTGAACTCTAGGTTCCCTCCTGAGATCAGGGCAATACCCATGGCGGCGTCGGAATTCTTTCCGGACAATCCGCTTCTGTTGATTCTTCGAGCCTCTTCGATCTGTTTATTTGCATGCCGAATACGGCGCCGAAGTGATGTAACTTCGGCGCCGAATTGGACCGTATCTGTCTGCGTGCGGGGTCTAGTTCGTGCTCCAGGTGTCCGGGATGTGGACGAGAGGCATTCGCCGCGTGCGGGAGGTCGCACGGTCGATGAGCTCGATGTCGTCGTCGTGCTGCGGAGAGAGGACCAGGGAGCGGGGGAGACCGAGGAGAGCGGCGTAGCGGAACTTCTCGCCGCTGGGTTCGGGCCGGTCGTCGACGAACAGGCGGGCGCCGCGTGCCCGGAGCTGGTGCACCGTACGGTCGGTGCGTTCGCGCATGCCGGGCAGGTCGGGGCGCAGGACGGTGAGGTGCAGGTCGGCGGGTGCCGCCTGGGGGACCCAGCGGAGGCCGAGGGTGTCGCGGTGGAGTTCGGCGAGGGTCTGCAGGCACCGGGTGATCCCGATGCCGGAACAGGCCATGTGCGGGGTGCGGGAGCGGCCCTGCTGGTCGGTGAAGTTCAGGCCCATGGGGGCGGCGTACTGCGTGCCGAGTTCGAACACGTGCGCGACTTCCACGCACCGCACCTCGTGGAACCGCCCCTGCGTGCAGCGCCCGCACGTCATGCCCGGTGCGGCCTGGCTCAGGTCGCTGCTGGTGGGAGAGAGCGCGGGCAGCCCCGTTGCCCCTGACCAGGAGACGCCTGTGCGCAGCCCGGCGGCGCCGTCGGAGACGGAGAACTTCTCCAGGGAGGCCACCGAGTGGTCGAAGTAGAGGGGCGTGCCGGTGCAGTCCCACGGGGTGAGGGTGCCGGCGTGTTTTCCGAAGAGGGCCGGAAGGTGTTCCGCGTCGAGGAGTTCCACGTGTACCGCGCCGCTGGCTGCGGCGAGTTTGCGGGGGCTGACGTGGAGGTCGGAACGGATCGCCACCGCTGCGGGGGTACTGGTGCCGTCGACGGTGGTGAGGGTGAAGGCGATGACGTTGACGACGGGATCGGAGGCGAATGGAGGCAGTGCGGTGAGGAGGGCGGCGTCGCCGCGGTGGCCGCAGTAGTCACAGGCGAGGAGGGTGCTCTGCCCGATGTCGCCGAGTACGAGGTGCTCGGTGGAGGGGCCTGCCGAGATGCTGCCGCCGTCGGCGGGCGCCTGGAACACGCCGGTCAGGCCCATCGCGCACAGGGCCGCGCGGCAGGCGTCGTTGAGCAGACCGGTCGAGGTGCGCATGTCCTCGGGGCTGGTGTCGAAGGTGTAGGCGTCGGCCATGGTGAACTCACGCCCGCGCATCATTCCGCCCCGCGGGGCGAGCTCGTCCCGGAACTTGGACGTGCTCAAAAAGAGCCGGACCGGCAGATCGCGGTACGAGCGCAGGTGTTCTCGTACGGTGGCGACCGCTATCTCCTCGGAAGTCGGAGCGAGGCACAGCTCTTCCCCGCTGTGGCTGCGGGTGGTCAGCAGCGCCCCTTCGGCCTGGTAAGTCGCCCACCGGCCCGACTGCTCCCACAAGGTGCGGCTCTGCAGGGTCGGGAAGCCGACGCTGTTCAGGCCGCGTTCTTCGAAGGCCGTGCGGGCGATCCGGGCAAGGCGGTCGTGGACGCGCAGTCCGAGCGGCAGCAGGGTGTGGACGCCGGTGGCGTCCGTCTTGCCGACGAAGCCGAGGGACTCCAGCAGGTCCATGGTCGACGCCGAGGGGTCGGCCGCACGGCGTCGGACCGGTGGCCACAGGCGGCTTGCGTACAGGGGTGTGTCAGTCACGGCCGGCCCTCCCCATGGCCTTCGTCGACAGGTCCCGCAGGCGTGCGGCCGTGGTGTGGAGGTCGTGCTGGCGGGCGCTGGCTGCTGCCCCCTCGCTGAGGGTGCGGCGCAGGGCCGGATCGTTCGCGAGCTGGTCGAGGCACGCAGCCAGGGATGCTGCGTCCCCGGGCGTGTAGGGCAGTGCCCCGGTTCCCAGGGTGTGACGCAGTCCGGGCAAGTCGCCGTAGACGACGAGCAGACCGTGGGCCTGGGCCTCGACGGCGACCAGGCCGAATGCTTCGAGTTGCTTGGTGGTGGACAGCAGCGCGTCGAAGTCGGCGAAGCGCTCCCACAGGTCCTCGCGCGGGAGGAACGGCTCGAAGCGGAGCCGCTCGGCCAGGCCGAGTTCGTCTGCGCGTGCCCGCAGGGCGCGCAGTTCGGGGCCGCTGCCGATGATGGTCAGGTGGTGTTCGCGGGCGGTGAGGGCCATCGCATCGATGGCGGTGATCGTGCTCTTGTTGGCGTCCAGCCGCCCGGCGTGCAGCAGGCGCAGACGGTGGTCGGCCGTGGGGCGTGCGGTGGGAGAGGCGGGCAGCGGGATGCCCCAGGGGACGATGGTCAGCCGGTCGGCGAACTGGTGCTGCGTGAGGGCGTTGATCTGGTCGGCGAGGGCGGTGTTCGGCACCGCCACCGCGGTGCTGGCGTCCATGATCTCGACCATGGTCCGGAGGGCCTGCAGGTTCTCGGCGGCAGCGATCACGTCGGTGCCGTGGGCGATGGAGACGAGCGGGATGCTCCCCGCGCTGCGGGCGAGGGCGAGGGCGAGCCCGAAGCCCAGGTGCTGGGCGTGGAGAAGATCGGGCGACAGGGAGCGCACCAGCGCCCCGACCTCGGCGGTCAACTCGTCGGCGTACCGGTCGAAGTGGGGCCCGTAGGGCTGTTTCCCGGCTGTGAGCGCGGCCGTTGCTTCGAAGCCGTGCTGCCACGCTCCCGAACCGGGCAGCGACAGAAACGTGGTGTGTAGGTCAGGGGCAAGCTGCTGGTAGACGTCGCTGCACCAGATGGTCGAGCCACAGGATGGCTCCAGGGGTAGGTCGATGCCGGTGAGCAGGCGAGGTCGGTTCATTGGGGCCCTCCGGTGGCGGTGCGGTAGGCGGTGTAGCCGGAGCGGAGCATGGCGGCCAGTCCGGCCCAGCCCAGCGCGCAGGCGGCGTCCACGACGGACAGACCGGGGACAAAGCCCTGCTGGGGCCACGCCTGGGCGTAGTGGGGATGGCGGTCGGCGAACTCGTTCCATGCCACGGCTATCTGCTGCTGAGCCAGCGCGCCGGTGTCGAGGTAGCGACGGGTGCCGGATCCGGCCCACAGCTCCTTCTCCTGGGCGTGCGCACAGATGCGTGCGATCCACTCGCTCTTGCCGTCGGCAGCCTGGATGCGCAGCTGCGAGGTCAGTACCAGGTGGGCACGGGAACCGAGCGCGGTGGCGATCTGCGTGACGAGCCCGATGTTGAGGTCGGCGAGCCACCGGGTGTTCTGCACCAGCGGTGGTGCGATGACCTGCAAGACCTCCTCGGCGTACGGACTGCGGCCGTACGCCGTCCGCAGTGATTTCAGCGTCTGCTGCGGACGGAACACCTCGGCGATCCGTACGTCGCGGATCAGCTGGCCGGAGTTGCGGACCACGGGCACGGTCACCCAGGCCACCCCGTTGGGGGTCTTGATCCGGTTGCGGTTCTGCCAGCCGCGCTCGGAGTACGCGACGTCGTCGTACAGCGCGACGGTGCTGCACGCCACGAGCGCTTCGCAGAACCCCAACCACGGCAGGAACGGGGGCTGTTCGATGTAGATCACTCCTGCTCCTCTCCCGCAAGCGGGTGCAGCAAGGTGAGGAGTGGGGTCTCGAACGCCTCGTACCGGCGGCCCGCCGCGGTGTCGGCCGGCCGCAGCCGCCATCCCGCCGCAGCGGCCCGGTCACGGGTGTAGGACTCGCCGAGGTACCAGCGCGCACCCTGGCTGGCGTGCTGTGCCAGCGCTTTGATCTTGTCGTCGAGGAAGCCGGTGATGTCGACCAGGACGGTCGGGGCGAACCCGGACCGTGGGGCGTGCGGTTCGCCGTACAGCACGGTGTGGCAGGACGGCAGGCGGGTGGCCGCGTTCGTCGCGGCGGCGGCGAGCGCACGGTGGTCCTGGTGGTCGTTGGCCGCTCGCGGACTGTGGGTGATCAGCACGGTGCATCCCACCCGGACGAGCGCTCCCTCGACGTGCGGGATCAGTTCAGGCTCGGCGCTCAACGCACCGTCGGCCAGCCCCAGAGAGGCCACTTCGACCCCGGTGCTGGCCCACGCTCCTTCCACCTCATGGACGCGCTCCTTCGGGGCGAGGCGTATCCCGCGCTCGGCGTCCGCGAGGGAGATGCCGCGTGCACCGTCGGTTGCCATCAGCACCGTGACCGTGGCTCCCCGTTTCCGGTAGCGGCGCAGGGTGCCATACGCGAGGAGTTCGGCGTCGTCCGGGTGCGCCACCACGGCGACGACCCGTTCATGGCGTTGGCTCCGTTGTACTGCGGGCATGGTTCAGGACCGCCCTTCGAAGTCGCGGTAGGACTGCGAGGGCATGGCCCGGTCGGCAGCCTGGTACTTGCCGTCGTAGAGGACGACGTCTCCCTGGACGCGCCAGAAGGTGACCTGGCCGATCAGCATGCCCGGGTAGATCCGCACCGGCTGCACGGCGTGCAGCTGCAGGGTCAGGAGGCCGTGCGAGCCGATGTCGATCAGGTCGGCGGTCACGTGGGTGAACACGCCAAGCCGGGCAGTGGAGGACCGGGCCCGCATGATCGGGACGAAGTGGTCGCTGCCGATGCGTTCGCGGGTGGCGGCCAGGTAGATCTTGTCGGGGAACAGGACGATGCCGTCGGCGGGGATCGTGTGGTGCTCGAAAGGGTTCTCGCGGGCGCAGTCGAGGACTTCTTCGGTATACCAGCCGATGGAGTCGCCCAGGTGGAAGTCGTAGCTGTTGGGGCTCAACAGGGCCGCATCGAACGGCTCGATGTCGATGTGCCCGCTCTTGACCTGGGCATGGATTTCGGGGCCGGTGAGAATCATGCTGCGGCCTCTTCCTGGTGACGGCTTCCGGACAGGGCGCGGGGGGACCAGGGAGAGGGAACGCTGAGCGTGCCGTAGTGGCCGTCGTAGGGCATGGCGGCGCCCGCCGTGTCCCAGAAGGACACCTGCCCGACCCGCATCCCCGGATAGACGACGAGGGGCTGGACCACGACGATCTCCAGCGTCCACTGGTGCACGGCGCCGAGCTGGCCGAGGTCAGCGGAGATCTGCAGAAAGCATCCGAGCCGGCTCAGGGACGAACGGCCGATCAGGCTGGTGACGTAGCGGTCGCTGCCGATCCGCTCGACGGTGGAGCCGAGATAGACCGTGCGCGGCTTCAGGAGGTATCCCTGGTCGGTGAGCGCGATCGTCTCCAGCCGGGCCTCCGCCCGGGGGTCGGCCGGAGTGTCCAGCGCTACCTTCAGCTCGTTGCCGAGGCGGTAGTTGTAGCTGTTGGGGTTCACCAGGCCCGCGTCGAACGGGTCGATGGTGAGGTCGCCCCGGGAAACCGCCTGGGCAATGGCCGGTCCGGTCAGGATCACCGCGTACCCCCGACATAGGTCTGCTTCAGCAGACGGCGTTGCGCGACCGGGACATCGGCCTGGCCGCTGCCCAGGGGCATCCGCCCGTGGGCGTATCGGAACTGGTCGAAGACGAGCAGCTGTCCCGGGCACAGCCGCACGGTGCTACGGAGTTCGTGGGCCGCGTCGACGAGGTGGCTGAACGCCTCGCAGACGCGTGGCACCAGCTCGTCGGCTTCGACAGGCAGGAGGGTGCCGTGGCGGAGGTGGGGGAGCATCTTGCTGGTGAACCGGATCGGCGCGTCTTCGCCTTCGGGAAGAACGGGGAACCGGATCAGGCTCTCGCCGACTCCGTGGACTCCCTCATCGGCCCAGTAGGAGAACAGCGACTGCTCCAGCAGGTTCCGGTCGGGACGGGACAGCCTGGCGGAGGCTGCCCGCAGGTCGGACAGTGCGGATGCGCCGCCCCCTCGGGGGTCGTCCCGCACGCAGTACAGGGCGATATAGCGCGGCGGAAGCGCCCGGTCGACCAGGTCGACGTGCAGCTGGTTTTCGCCGGTGCCGTGGGTGCGTCCCGGGTCCACGCCGGTGCGTACCTCAAGGTCGCTCCAGCACCCGTCCGCGGGGTAGACGCTCAGGACGGGGCCCAGCGCCGACAACAGACCCAGGCTGAGTTCGAGGTTGCGATCGTGATGCTCGGGGGCGAAGGAGACCAGAGCGGCCCCGGCTCCGTCGTGGACGAGGCGGGAGGCGAACTCCCGTGGGGAGGTGGGTCCGTGCACCATGTCGTGGCCGTCGAGGTGCAGTAAGTCGTGCATCAGGACTCCCTTACGAGGTCAGTGAGGACGTCGCGCAGCGAGCGCGAGGGGGAAAGCGGGCGGACCGGCAGATCCAGCCGGTCCGCGAGGTAGGCGGTCGTGGCCAGTGAGGGCTGCGTACGGCTTGTGGGCCGCCGGCTGAGTACGGGGTGTTCGCCGAGTTGGCGAGCCTGCTCTGCCAGTGCTTCCGCGGCCTGTCCGCCGTCGACCAGGACGAGGAGGGTGTCGAAGGGAACGCAGTCGAGGAGGGCCTGGCGCGTGACCTTGCGGGGCAGACCGCTGCGCAAGGCCCACAGGCTGATCAGGAAAGCGTCGGCCCCGCTCGCCTCCCGGGCCTTCGCCGCGAGGAGCCGTACGACGTCGTCGCGCGCCGGCATCGGGGAGGCAAGCTCCCCGATGGGCTCCTTCCCCCACCGCTCGTACGCGGCCAGGGTTTCGCCCAGGCCGTCTTCCTTGAACGCACCGGCCTCGGGCGAGGACGGGGTCGGGGTCGGCTCGATGCCGAATTGCGGGGGCCCCACGGCGCTGAAGTCGATCCGCAGGAGCCCTTCGCCGGTCTCGGGCGCCTTGACGACGTGCCGTCCCTGGGAGGACCAGTGGTACCAGGGGCTGTGGCAGTGTCCGGACAGGACCAGCGGCAGCGGCCACCCCGCCTCCTGGTGGGCGACGTCGGACGCGAACCCGGTGTGGCTGACACCCAGCACGACGTCGGCACCGTCACGCACGAGCCGGTCCCGCTCGCCCGCGATCAGCTCTGCTGTCGGGTCGACGAAGGCGAATCCAGCCCGTTCCCCGGACGGAACGGCATCGTAAGCCTGTCGGCCCAGGTAGCCGATGATGCCGATGCGCACGTTCTGCCGCTGCCACATCATGCTGCTCGACCAGCTCCCAGCGAAGGCAGCGGGAGGTCGAAGATTCGCGCAGACCACCGGCGGAAAGCGCTCCGGCTCGCGTAGCCGCAGCAGATCGGCGAAGTCGTGATTGCCCGGCACTACGGCGTCGTACGACCCGGACAGGAGCTTTTCCTCCACACCCCCCTGGGAAAATTCGTGGAACGCGTTGCCGCCGAAGAAGTCACCGGCATCAATGACCAGCGCACCCTTGGCACGGTGTTCCCGTATGGCGGCCAACAGAGTGCGCCCGGTGGGCACCGTCGAATGGAAGTCGTTCGTCACCACGAGCGTCGGCATCAGAACCTGCCGACCGTCACGACACGCAGCGGCTCGGACGCCTTGGGCCAGAACTCGGCGCGCGAAATGCCGTCGACTTCGCTCAGTCGCAGGCCGCCCGTACCGGTGCCGCCGGCGTCGAAGTAATCCAGGGTGCGCCCCGGTACGACCACGAGCCCGCGCTCGACCTTGGCGGTCGCGGAGAACACGTGCAGCAACAACGTTGCGGACAATTCCCAGTCGAACGGCAGGATCGACAGGAGGACAGAACCCGGCTCCAGACCGTCGGCGAGCGACACCTTCCGGATGTCCGTCATGGCGATCCGCGCACGCGGCCCGAACCGGTGCAGGGACTGCTGGAGGATGGCGCCGAGCCGGACATCCTTCTCCACGGCCCAGATCCGGCAGCCCGATTCGGCGACCGTTGCCGAGAGCGTGCCCAGTCCGGCACCGATCTCCACGACCTGGGCGTCCGGCGGGAGTTCGGCGCTCTCCACGAGATGTCGAGCGGCCCGCTGCGAGCGCAGGAAGTGCTGCCCGAGTTCGGGGCGGGTCGCGAAGCCGCTCTGTGCGAGGGCGTCAGCGGCAACCAGATTCGCTGGCGCGGAGCCGAGGAGGGGGCTCGCCTTCTGTGCAAGGAGCGGCTCGGGGCACGCCGACGCGGGCATGGCGTAGTGAGGGGAGGGGGGCACAGAAACTCCTGTCGTGCGAAGGACAACGGAATCCGGCTGAGACGGAGGTCGGCGCTGCCCTGCAAGAGCCGCAGAGTGGCAGGCCGACGGACGCAGCCGAAGGAGACGAGGCAGGTGGGAGCGGGGCCGTGCAGGGGGGGCGGGATCCGAGCACAGCGTCGTGCCCGGACCAGGCGATGTCATTGCGGACCTCGCGGGCCCGCATTGCGGGTCACCCGCAATGCCCTGGGCCGGTGGCGCTCTGCCCCCGGCGCACCCATTCCGATACCGTGGCCCACACCAGGAGTGACTGCGGAAGGTGCGCCGGTGATCACAGTCGGTATCAGTCCTTCGCGCCGGGCCTACATCCGCAAAGTCGCCTCCGGGATCAGTGAGCAGGGCAGAGCATGCGGGCAGACCACCCAGGAAACCGCCCAGGCCATCGGCGACCGGCTGCCTGAGATCCACCCGCTGGAGGCGTGGCGACTGGCGCTCGGCTGGCCGCGCTCGCGCACGGTCGACCGGGTCGGCGCGTGGTACCGCACCCGCGGCCTGCGCCCGCCGGGCATGTCGGAGTCGATGCTCTGCCGATGGGAGCACCATCCAGGTGAGCGGCCGAACTCCGACTACGCAGTGGCGCTGTGCAGTGTCTACCGGGCCCGGCCGGACCAACTCGGCTTGGCCCGGCCCCCGCAGACCGTGCGGGACCTGCACGGCGATCGATACAGTGCTTCCGGCCCCCAAGCGTGCGTACCGCCCGCGCAGGAAAACATGGTGACAATGACGACCTCCGCCGGCCTTCCCGCCGTCCGCGACTCCCTGCATCTGGCACTGCTGGCCGACCCGACCGGGAGCCCCACCGTCGTCGAACTCGCCGACGCAGCAGTGGAGTTCTACAACCTCGGCTACAGCAAGCATCCGCCTCACCTGCTCTTCGCCGAAGTCCACGAAGCGCGGAAGCTCTTGACTATCGCCCTGTCCGGAACACCGGCAGGCGGCTCGGTCGGCACCGACCTCCGGCGCGGCATCGGCTGGCTTTCCGCCCTCCTCGGCAACCTTGCCCACCACTTGGGCGACACCCCGGGCGCGCGGGCACACCTGGCAACGGCGTTCACCTATGGGGACCGTGTGGGAGACGCCCGGCTCGCGGCCTGGGCCTGCGGGGCACAAGCGATGGTCGCGCGGGCCTCCGGCCAGCACACAGCAGCACTCGCGCACGCCGAACGCGGCCTCACCTACGCCCCCGCCGGCCTCCCCCGCGCCCAGCTCCACAGCTGGGCACGCCTCGCCACCCTCGCGGAACTCCGCCGAGAAACCGAAGCCGACACCGCCCTGGCAGACGCCAGCAGAGAACTGGAAGCCGACGCGACCGGATGGGCGCCAGGGCGCGTCGGGTACGACGCCGCCGAGCACAGCCTTCACGCAGCGGAAGCCCACCGCGTGCTGGGCCGCACCGACCGCGCGGCTGCCTTCGCCGAGGAATCCCTGGCGGCAGCCGTCCACGGCACACCCGGCTGGGCCGCCGCCTCGTTGCTGACGGCACAGATCGAGGCCCCCAACGAGCCCTCCGACGCGGCACAACGCGCCCTTGCCGTACTGGACTGCGCGCCCGCCGCACGGCTGCGCTCCACCTCCCGAACCCGGCTTACCGCCCTCACCCAGACGCTCGGCCGGACCGAGGCGGCCGGAGTCGCCGACCTGCGCGAGCGTGTGCGCAGCCTGCCGCCGGCCATCGATGCCCACGGCACTGCAGTGTCGGCCTAACACGGCGAAGCCACCCCTGCGGGAGCATCCGGATCGCACCGTGAAGAAACGGGACACAACGTGCGAGCACATGGCACCCCTCGTAATCGCCGCCGGATCGGCGGAGTTCTGCTGCCTGTCGTGCAGTACGTGTCGCATCAGACCGAGGTGGGACGTTCAAGTTCGGGGTACGCGCTGGGACCACCGGCTTCCACGTACGCCGCGTCCAGCAGCCCGACGTGCGTGCGCTTGGCGCCGACGTGGGCCTGCTGGGCGCGGCCGTGACGCGTCAAGCCCCATGCCTTCAGGCCGAGGGGGTCCTTCATGAAGTGCCGCGCGTTCAGGCGGAGTGCCTCGGTCGTGTACTCGCCGACGTCTAGTCCGTACCGCCAGTGTTCGAGCCACGCCTGGTGCATCAGCAACGGTCCGGACTCGCCGGCATGGACGTACTTCGGGTGCACGCGTTCCCAAACGGGGTCGAGATCGGGGTGCGTCATGGCAGTCAGAAGGATGTCGTTGTGCACCTTGTGCAGCGCCATCTTCATCGCCTGACGATGGTGCTGCTGGCGCTGGGCGGTGGTCTGGCGGTGGTGCCATTGGCGCTGAGCGGTGTGCACGGCGGCGGCAGCACCGATGGCCCCGGCCAGGATCAGAACGGACAGCGACATGGGGGTCCTCTCGTCAGGTGTGGGCGAGCAGGGCGGTGAGGCCGGGGTCGGAGGCGGGCTCGTCGCCTTCGCCCGGGGGTGGGTGGAGGAGAGCAGCAAACCGGGTGAGGAGCTGGGCGTGGGCGGTCGCGTACGGCGGCAGGCCGACCGCGGTCCGGCGGGTGTCCAAGCGCGCGGGGTCGGCCACCGGCAGGACGCTGAACGATCCGTCGACCAGGCGGTGCTGTGTGCCGTAGACCTGGGGCTGTCCGGCGGTGACACTGCACCGATCGTGCAGGTGAGCCCACGGGGGCAGAAGCTCGCGGTCCTGCTCGGAGGCTGTGCGCAGGTAGCCCAGGGCGAGGCGCTGGAGGTCGTGGGAGTGGTCGGCGTGAAGGGCGATGTGCCCGGCCGCCGCCGTTCCCACGTCGCCGAGGAGTGCGCGGTCCGGCCACCCTTGAGCGTCCAGGACCTTTAGGAGGATCTCGATGTTCGCCTGCTGCTGGCGGATGCCGGCGTCGTACGCCGTCGCCGGGAGCTGACCACGTACGAGCCGGGCGCGGAACGTGCGGTCCGCCGCCGCGCGTTGGATGAGGTCCTGCGCGAGGTCCGGCCACTGCGGGGGCATCACCCGTGCACCCCCGAACCCTGATTCAGCACGTCCGTGACACAGCGGGCTGTATCCACGGAGAGGAGGGGCGGCCCGATCGTGGTCAAGAAGACGGTGCTCTGGTCGCGGCCCGGTCCAGGCAGGCACAGGTACGACGCCTCGGCCTCTGCCATGTACGGCACCGGCGGCGTGGGCGTTGCGGCCACGGGCATGGTCGGATCGGGTTTCTGGAACCCGGCCAGCAGCACGGCGGCTCCGAGTACCAGGACGGCACAGGCGGGCGTCGGCGGACGCAGGGTGCGCGGTGGTGGATTGCGGACAGGCATGGAGGTCTCCAGAATCGGCGCAGGGGCGGCTAGCGAGCGGACATGCCTTCGATGCGCAGCCCGCGGCGGGAGGGGTGAGCGAGCGCGGCCAACGCCTCAGTGATCCGCCGCGCCTGGTAGGGGAGGCAGTAGGTGTCCAGCTGGTCCGGCGGGCAGAACACCCAACTGGTGAGTTCCGGCTCCTGGCCGGGGAGTCCTGCGGGCAAGACGATGGCGTCGTCGTCGGAGATCGTCCCGGCGTCGAAGACGAAGTTGTACCCCTCCACAGCGCCGTTCGTCGGGTTGGCGGGGATGTAGTCGACGAGCAGCAGGTCGCCGACGTGGAGCTGAGTGAGTCCGGTCTCCTCGACGGCCTCCCGGTACGCGGCGTGCTGGGGCTCCTCGTCCGGCAGGGCGCCGCCGCCGACGAGGATGTGCCCGTCCTTGCAGGACGGGTTGACGAGCAGTACCTCGCCCCTGGTATTGCGGATGAGGGCCAGGGCGCCGATGCGGCGCTGTCCGGGACGGTGGTAGTCGGTGTCCGCGTGGGTCATGAAAACTCCTGGGTGTGTAGTGAAAGGGCGGGGTTGGTGGCGCGGGATGCCGGGGCCTTCGGCGGGGGGTGCTCTGGCTCGGCGGTAGGAGCGGTGTGCTGGCGGGTTCAGGGGCGCAGCGTGGTGACTCGGGACCGTGCTGCTGTCAGATCGGCGGAAGGGATGGCCAGCAGGGTGGGTGTGGCGAGATAGACGGCGTGGGCGTACGTCGTGGCGCCCAGTTCCCGGAGCACACCTTTGCCCAGCACGTCCAGAGCCCCTTGGGTGGTGCTGCGGTCGTTTGCCATGCTGTGCTCGGTGCGGCCCAGGACGAGGTCGGCGACGAAGACCAGAGCCTGGTCCGTGAGGTACAACCGTGACTGTGGAGGCGCGGGGACCTGGTCCAGCAGTACGGCGTGGAACATCACCGCCCCGGCACGAGGGGCTGCGGCCTTGAGGTCGTAGGACGCTCGCTGGAGGAGCTCACGGGCCTCGCGCCGGCTGAAGCCGTGTTGCGCGCTGATCACTTTCGGGCTCAGGCCACGCGCGTACAGGTGCAGCAGCTCTTGCGCTCGGGGCGACAACCGGTCGGGGGCTGGTATTCGGGTGGGTTGGGGCAGTGCGCTGAGGGTCATCGGGTATCCCGGAGGCCGGAGGGAAGAACGGAGAAGAGCACGGGCCTGACACCGCTGGGCGGGTCAGAACTCGCTGACGGTCTCGCCGGATTCGTCGGCGTAGATCTCGTCGAGGACCTCGTACACCCCCAGCGCCCGGGTGTCGCAGGCGAGGGCGCCGTACCAGTGATGAGCCCACCGCCAGAAAGCCGCGCCGGAATCCGTGGCGAACATGACCTTCGCAGCGGCCCCGATCTCGGTCAGTGACAGGGCCCGGCTTCGGCAGCCCGCCACCCACAGCGACACCCACGCGTGCTGCTGCAGCATCTGCACCTGCCGGGCGGGCCCGGCGTCCTCGAACTGCGCCCACCCGGAGCGGAGTTCCAGGCTCCACCCCCGGGTGACCAGCTGGGGCCGGCTGGTGCACCGGGTGCGCCGGAGCAGATCTTTGATCCGGCAGCTGATGGTCGAGGTGCACAGGTCGAGGGCGTCGGCGATCTGCGGGACGGTGGCGCCCGCAGCCAGCAGCCGCCACAGTTCCAGGTCTTCCCAGCCGAGGTCCACAGTGTGCTCCGCCAGGTCGGGCCGCGGGAGGATGCGGGCGAGGTAGCAGACGTGCACCGCAGCTTCCGGGCCGGACACCCCCAAGCGCCGGTTGCATTCGCTCGCGCGGTTGTACAGCGTGCCGACGGTCCGTCGGAGGAGGGTGGCCGCGCTGGGCATGGTGTGCCCCGAGGCGCGCAGGGAGAGCAGGTCCAGGTGCTTGAGGGCCAGCGGCAGGGGAGCACGTGGGCGGCTCAGCACGGGGTCTCCTGGCGCTGGGCGGCGACGTAGAAGCCCCGGCCGTACGGCCCGTCTTCGACGCGCAGCGCGCCGGTGGCGATCAGCCGTCGGCAGGCCCGGCGGACTTCACCGGGTTTGAGGGTGAAGTCGGCGCCGAGGATGCCGGTGGGTAAGGCCGTTCCGGGCGCGTAGTAGCCCGAGCGGATCCGGTCGCGTACGCAGGCGTCCAGGGCGATGTCGTCCGGGTGCAGGGCACCGGGGGCCAGGACGGTCCTGCGTACGAGCAGGCCCCGGGTCTCCAGATGCCGCCTGCCGCGAAAGACCGCCCACTCGGACACGCCCAGCTCGGCGGCGAGCGCACGGTCGGATGGCAGGCGGGTGCCCGCCCGCCACTGGGTGCGGATGCGTCGGTGCAGGCCCCGCGCCGCCTGCGCGGTGGAGGGGTCCTGTATGCCGCTGATCCAGGACGAGTCGGCGTCCGGCGCGTACAGGGTTGTCACGAAGGGCTCCAGGTTAATTCGCACTGTCTGACGGGCGGTTGGGGAGTCGGCGGTGCTCGGGTGGATCGGGAAGGAGGGCTGCCGCCCCGGCTGGAAAGGGCACTGGGCGGCAGCCCGCGGGGAGGGCGCGCCGGACGCGACGGAACCGAGTGGCGCATCCGGCTCCCCGCCCCCCGGCCCGCGTCCCGCCTAATTCAGACCCACAGGCGCCTGACATCGGACGGGCTGGCGGCCCGGGATCGTGAGGGGAGCCCCGGGGTGCGGGTACGAGCCGCCGCACCACGGGGCGCCCGGTCTAGGGGACCGTCGCGGGCAGGGTGTACGCACTCGGCTCGCACACCACCAGCTCCTGCCGGGAGGGGCTGTGCAGCATGAGGTCGCGGAGGTAGCCCTCCTGGCGGGACCACGCGCAGCCCGCTTCAGCGACCGGACAGCTCACACCCAACTCGGCGGCGAGCGCGGCAGGAGAGATCGCCTGTCCCGGGACGTAGGTG
This sequence comes from Streptomyces sp. NPDC048442, assembly GCF_040651475.1. NCBI lineage: Bacteria > Bacillati > Actinomycetota > Actinomycetes > Kitasatosporales > Streptomycetaceae > Streptomyces > Streptomyces sp. NPDC048442. Next base: position 36,292 of record NZ_JBEZKB010000011.1, on the reverse strand, counting down.
CCACCGGCGACCCGTTCTCGCAGGAGCTGGGCGACCTGCGCGACCGGAGTCGGCTCGGCGGGCTCGGCACGCACGGTCGGACGGGCCGTGCTGCTTCGCTCAACCACCCCTTCGGCCGCGAGCCTGCCGAGGGCCTGGTGCAGAGCCTGGCTCCCGACGCCGAGACGGCTGGCCAGGGACTGCAGTAGCGGCAAGGGGGAGTCGGGTTGATAAACGCCCGAGGCGATCTGCTCGCGGAGGACGCCAGTGGCCCGGCCGACCACGGTCTGGCAGCTCGTCGGTGTGTTCATGCGGGCACCGGCGTCCGGTGCGGGGCGATGATCTGGCCGTACGGCAACAGTTCACCGGTGTCGAACAGGTATACGCCGTTGTACAACGCCGACCAGCCCTGCTCCGGACGGGACACTCTGACAGCGGCGGCCTCCCGGTCGGCGGACTCAGCGGACGGGCACGGGGGCTGGTGCGTACACATGAACAAGTCCTCGCAAGGATTGGGGAGTTGAGTGTGGGCGTGCCGGGGGTCGCGAGTGAGGTGCTGTGGCGGGTCCGGCCTCTTCGGTGGGGGATTCGAGGGGCGTCAGACGCCGGCGAGGTGGCCTCCGGGGAGTAGACCTGCCAGGCCAGGCGCGGTGCGTGCCGGTGGCACCCGTCACGGAGGTACGCCAGCCGCTGGAGGTCCGCGCTGATGAGGCGGATGCAGCCGGTGCACGCGTAGAGGTCCGTGGTGGCGACCGGCGGCAGGTGCGGGGCCCCGACCAGCTCCACCGTGCCCACCGCGAGGACCGCGGCCCCGGGACCGGCGGGTACTTCTCCGCCGCACCACAGCCAGCACCGGCGGGATTGCCCGTACGTCAGGACGTGGGCAACCGTGCGGTGAAGGCGCGTCAGGCACAGGGAGCAGGCATACAGCGAAGCGGCCCACCCGTGGTCCTTCACGCTGCCGACGTACTGCACCTCGACCAGACGGCGGGGGCACCATAAAGCGCACACCGCCCGGATCAGCGTTCCACTCACGGCCCGTCCCTCCCGTCCTCCGCGTCGAGTTCGTCCGCGGTCGTGGACCCGATGGAGGAGGCGGGGCGCGTCAAGAGCACGGCCATGAGGATCAGCAGGACGATCCCGATGCCCAGCACCCAGACAGACCCCCCGGTCAGCGTCTCGGTCATCCGCCGGCCCGCCATCCGCAAGAGTCCTGCGGCCCGGCACCGGCGGAGCGGGCGGTCGGGGCCCCGGCGGACGGTGGCGCAGTCCCCCGCGGCCGGTTGCACAGTCGGAGTGCGTCCAGCACGGCCGTGCGCACCTGCTCGCCGTCGAGCAGGGCCAGGGGCTCAGGGCGGGCGGGAGACCACGGCGGCGTGTCCCATCGGACCCCGGGCGACGGCGGCAGCACCAGCCGCGCCTTGGATCCGGAGAAGACCACCACGTCGGGAGGGCCGCCGAGTACCGTGCCCGTTCCCGCCTGCACCAGGAACGTCACCTGGGCCGCGGTGATGAGGCTCGGCACGGGGCCGAGCCCACCGCTCTCCAGGCGGATCAGTACCTGATTACCCACCGGGCGGGGGAGCGCGACGGCATCGAAGCCCGCACACCCCGTGTGGATCACGGCGTTCTCGAATCCGGCCGAGACCTCGCCGTCGTCCACGACGAGCCGCCAGTCCAGCAGATCGGCATAGGCGCGGACCAGACTGGTGTGGTCGCCGGCTCTCGGGGGCCAGGCGGTGGCGGTCCTCATCATGTCCTCCGGTTGCTGCGCGTAGTCACTCCGGGACGACGGCGGTGCCACAGCGAGCAGCGCGGGCACTCTCCGTAAGGGATACATCGATCCTGACGACCCGTGAGCGGCAACTCCAGCCCCAACGAGCCCTCGGAACACCTGCTGTGGGCGAGGGGACTTCTTCGGAGTTCCTTCGGCTTCCCTCGGAGTGCATCCGTAGTGCGCAAGTACCCTTTATCGCGGGCAAGTTCAGAGGGGATGCGCTCTACCGTCGGTGGCACGGACGCACCGCACCCCTGGGGGAGGAGAGGTTGATGCACACGCTCTTTCGCCGCCTGCTCGACGAGCGCGGGCAAGGTGATTTCGCGGCCTTCCTTCCGGCCTTCCGGCAGGCGGCCCGCGAGCGTGCGGAGATCGAGGAGAGCGCCTCGCTGCGCAGCCTGGCACCCGCCCTGTCCACCTTTGAGGGCTGGTACTACGGGCGGCGCCAGCCGCAGCGGGATGCCCGCAGGGTGCTGATCCACATGCTCGGACTGAGTATCGAGCAGCTCTGGAGCACCGCCCCGGAAAACCCTGGGGCCCTGGACTCCCGGGTCGGCGCGTCCGCCGACAGCCGTGCCGAATCCGGCGCGGCGCTGGACGAGATGAAAAGGACGGCAGCCATGGCCGCACGACGCGCAGCGGACTTCGCCCTGGGGGCGGAACGGGGCCAGATCGGGCAGGAGACCCTCGGCCTGCTCACCGACACGGTTCACGAGATTGTCGAGCAGTACCCCCGGGTACCGCTCGCCACGATCTACGACACCATCGCCGAAGCGCAGAACGACGTCTTCCGCCTCATCGAAGGGGGACGCGCCCGCCCCACCCAGATCCGCGACCTCCACGTTCTGGCCACCATCGTCTCCGCCCACATGGCCAAGGCGTCCCACGACATGGGCGACCCCCGCTCCGCCATGACCCAGGCCCGAGCCGCCGGAGTCTGCGCCCAGCACGCCGAACACGGCGGACTGATCGCCTTCACGTACGGCCTCAAATCCCTGATCACCTACTGGTCGGGCAAGGGCGCCGAAGCCATGCACTACGCCCGCCAGGGCGCCGCCGAACAACCCGAACTGCGCGGCACCGTAGGCGTGTGGCTGGCCGCCCTGGAAGCCAGGGCCGCAGCACTGCTCGGCGACGAGGAAGCCACCACCACCGCCCTGCACCGCGCGGAAAACCTGCGCGACGGCGTCACGCCGGACGACCTCGACGGCTACGGCGGACTGCTCACCTTCCCCGAGCCCAAACACCTCTACTACACCGTCGAGTCCAAGGTCCTGCTCGGCCACAGCGACCCCGACACCGTCACCCTCGCGCAGAGCGCCGTGGCCGAATTCAGCGACCCCCAGGCCACTCACTGGGCCTTCGGCGACCAGGCCGGCGCCCAGTGCAACCTCGCCCTGACCCGCCTGCGCAGCAACGAGGTTGAAGGCGCGGTCGAAGCGGTACGCCCGGTCCTGGACCTCGACCCCGGACACCGCAACCGCGGCATCATCGTCTCCGCCGAACGCGTCGGCGAGGCCCTGCTGCACCCCACGCTGCGCGGCGCCGGCCCCGCGCGCGACCTCCACGAGGAGATCGAGGCGTACGGCCCGGCCCGGCCCGCCCTCCCCCGCTGACCCGTACGACCCACGAAGGTAGAGTCCGCTGGCATGTACCCGGTCACCCGCCGCGGCCAGCGGCTCGAACTGCGCGAACTCACCCCCGACGACGTGGATGCCGTCCACGCGATCTACGGGAGCGAAATCGCAACGGAGCACCTCTCCTTCGAGCCCCGAACCCACGAGGAGGTCCGCGGCATCGTGGACCGCTCGATCGCCTCGGCTGCCACCGCCCCGCGCACCGAGTACGCGCTGGCAGCCTGCTTCGAAGGCGAGTTGGTTGGCTTCGTACGGCTGGCCATGGACCCCCACCAGCAACGAGCCGCCACGATGGGCTTCGCCCTGCGTCCTGACGCTTGGGGGCAGGGGTACGGTCTCGAGTGCGTCCAGCTCCTCCTCGGTCTGGGCTTCGAGGAGTTGAGTCTTCACCGTATCTGGGGCGCCCGCTCCCCGAGGAACACGGCCTCGGCTCGGACCATGCAAAGGGCCGGGATGATCGAAGAGGGCCGAATCCGAGAGCACATCTTCAAGAGCGGCCGGTGGCGGGACTCCGTGGTCCACTCCATGCTGGAACGCGAATGGAGGAGCCCAACCTGAAGGCAACTGCGTCTGCGTCGTGACTCGGGCCGCTGGGCGGTTCGGCAGTAGGCCGTAGGGAGAAGCCGTTTCGTCCGGAACCGCCGTCAGTGCATTGCTGGGGAGGTGGCGTTCGGTTTCGATGGCACGGCTCGACCAACTCGTTGCTCGAAGCCGATCCGTCTTGCGAGTTTGGCGGAGCCTTCATGGCGAGGCAGACTAACCTCGCTCTTTCACTTGAGGTGAGGGCTGTCACGGTGCTGTGAACGCGAAAGTGCCTTCTGAACAGGGGCGATGAGACTTGTTGAGGGTCTCGGTCGTCGCTGCTGGAAGGCACTTTCTGCGTGCAGGCTATCGGTTCGCGTCCGAAGGTCTTTGTCACGGCTGACGGTTCGGGGGTGGTGGGGCATGCCGGGGCCCGGTTGCTGGCGGATCTCGCCGGCGAGACGGGGCTGACGTCCGCGTACGCGGGTGTGCTCGGCCCGTTGCGGCCGCGCGGGACCGGTCACGATCCGGGCCGGATCGCGGTGGATCTCGCGGTGATGCTCGCCGACGGCGGCCAGGCGATTACCGATCTCGCAGTGCTCCGGGGCCAGGGCGAGGTGTTCGGGCCGGTGGCGTCCACAGCCACGGCCTGGCGGTTGCTCGACGACACTGCGCGACCTGACCCGCACCCGCGCCGTGTTCGTCCGCGAACGCACCCGCCACAAGCAGCGCGCGGAGAAGATGCTGGAGGACGCGCAGATCAAGCTGTCCTCGGTCGTCACCGATCTGTTCGGCAAGTCCGGCCGGCTGATGATGGACGCACTGGTCGGCGGCAAGCGCAGCCCCGCCGTGCTCGCCGGACTGGCCTGCGGCAGCCTGCGCGGGACGAGGGAGGCACTGGCCCTCGCATTACGCGGTGGCTGCACCGAGCACCACGCCTTCATGCTCGGTCAGCTCCTGCAGATGGTCGACACCCTCGACGCCCGGATCAACGACATCACCGTCCGGATCGAAGGCCACCTCGCCCGGATTGAACCGCCCACCGGTCACCGTCCCAGCGACGGTGCCGCGCAGCACCGGCAGGGGCAATCCGTGGCACCGAGGCACGCAGCATCGCCAAGGCCGCCGCGGCCCGCAAGCTGCTCACCCTGGTCTACTACGGGCTACGCGACGGGGAAGTCCGCTGCCTGGCCCGCAGGGACCCGGCGTGAGCAGCGTCCGGAACCACGACCGACGCGAGATCGCCGGAGTGTCTGGCCCCCGCACCACGGCGAGGCCGTATTCATGATTGATCCCGTCGGCCGTGCGCCGAACCACACCATGCCGCCCCGCACCCACAACGCGGGCGCGGCGCAGGGATAACCGGCAGCCGGAGCGCCGGCACTTCAGCATCACACCTGGTGAAGAGCGCACACCCCACAACGGCCCAGCAGGGCCCACAGCACACCACTCGGAGACGGGCACCGTCCCCTCACCCGAGCACGCCCTCAACCGGGCCCGTCACAGCAAGAACCCGGGCAATCACGGGCACTTGACCAGCCCCGCACTTTCAGGGATGACAGTCCCGGCTCCGCCGACCGGACGCTGCCGCCTGCCCAGCTGAGCTCCAGGTTTCCATTCAGCCCCTGACGGATGTCAGGTGGTGCCGCGTGCCAGGATTCCTAGTCTGGCCAGGGGGAGGTGCCAAGGAGGTACCAGGGAGGCCCTCCCATCCTGTTCAGGAGGCCGCGATGAACGACCGCTTCACCGAGGTGCGCGCTCCGTATGCCACGGGTTATGCGGGAGACCACCCGCTGCATCAACTGGCGACCCCGTGGCGGCGGCTCGGCGCCTTTCTGCTCAATGAGCTGTTCCTGGCGCTCGGGCTTCTTCTCCTGGCTTCCGTTCCCTCGGGCAGCTGGGCCTGGACGACTGCTCTGGCCCTGTACATGCTGCTGTGCCTCCTGTACTCGCCGGTGAGCACCGCCCGGTGGGGCGGCACCCCCGGGAAGCTGGTTCTGGGGCTGCGGGTGGTGCGGGCCGGCACCGGGGAGCACCTGTCCTTCGGCCGGGCCACGGGGCGCTTTGTGGCGCATCTGGCCTTTGCGTGCGTACCGCTGCTCGGAGCGCTCAACTACTTGTGGTGCTGCGGTGAGCGGAGCAGGTGCCTGCATGATCTGGTCGCAGACACGCTCGTGGTCCGCGTACCGGCCGCGCCGCGCCCGCAGTGATGCGTTCACGTCGTGTAGGCCGCCAGGTGCCGCAGCACCCCGGTGACGTACGGCTTGACACGCTGGGGCACCCCGCGTTCGGTGATGACGGTTTTGTCGCTGGTCCGGTAGCCCGCGGCGATCAGTGCGGGGAGGTCCTCGCGCAGGCCGCTGCGTTTGAAGCGCTGGTCGAGCCAGCACAGATAGGACGCCATGGTGGCGATGGCGTCCGGCGGTGACATGTAGTCCTTGGTGCCGTCCCGGTCACCGTCGACTGCCCAGGCGTTGAAGACCGACGGCGTCCACATGGCGATGCCGTACTCGTCGTCCTTGGGCCGAGCGGCCTTCGCATCGAAGTTGCTTTCCTCCTTGAGCATCGCCGCGATCAGGGCGGGGGTGACCTCCTTGTCGGTGCACCCGGCGGAGGCGCGGGTGATGACCGGGCGCAGTTCTTCCGGTACGTCGCTGTCAGCCGGAAAGGCGGCGGCCGTGCCTTCCTGCGCAGCTGTACTCGCGGGGCCGGTCGGGGTGTTGCCTATCCCCGGCGGCGCATCACCGCTCGACAGGGTGATCAGCACCGCCGCGAGCACGAGCACGGCGCTGCCGGCCATGAGGTAGCGCCGCCGCCCGCCGTCGGCGCCGCTCAACGCCCGGACTCTGCGGGCGAGCTCAGGAGCGGCGAGCCGGCGGCGGCTCGCGTGGTCAGGGCGCAGGCACTCCGCGATGAGGCGCGCCCAGCCCTCGGCGAGCCTAGGGTCGAGCCGCAGGGTCGTGCTGCCGCTCGCGTAGGAGCGCACGGCCATGGATCTGGCACGTGCGTCCACGCCGGGGAACGGGTGCACGCCGCCGGTGAGCACCTGGTGCGCAAGGATGCCGAAGGCCCAGATGTCGGCGGTGGGGCGCAGCACGCTGCGGCCCGCGGCCCGGTTGGTCCACCACTCGGGCGGCACATGGTCGAAGGAGCCGAACACGGGCACATAGGCGTGGGTGCCGTCGAGTTCGGCGGTGAGCCCGAAGTCGGCGAGCCACACACCGCCGGTGTCGGTGAGCAGCACATTGGACGGTTTGAGGTCGCCGTGCACCCAGCCGCGGGCATGGATGTGGGCAAGCCCCGCGCTGATCCCGCGCAGGATCGCCGGGGCATCGGAGACCGCCCCGCCCTCCGTACGGTCCAGCAGATCGCGCAGGGAGCGGTCGGCACGGTCCATCACCAGCGCGGTGACGCCCTCCAGCTCCGGGCGTTCGGTGTCGTGGAGGGTCAGGGCCTGCCGGGTACGCACCAGATGGGGATGGTCGGCCTGCAGACTGAAACGCACCTCCCGCTCGAGGAGTTCGGCCATGGTGCGGCGCTGGCCTGGCGGCATCAGGTCCGTGCGCAGGACCTTCACCGCGGCCGGAGTGCGCTCCGTGATGTGCTCGGCCGCATATACGCACCCCCAGCTACCTTCTCCGATCGGCCTGTTGAGCTCCCACTGCCCGATGCGGTAACCCGCCGGGAGCGCCGCGGACGGCGTGTCGCCCCCGGGTGTCGGCGTCACGTGGTGCCCCTTCCGCCGCCGGGAGGCAGTAAGGGAAGATGCTCCTCGCGGACCAGGTCGAAGCGGAGGGCGAAGCTGACCAGCTCCGCGCGTTTGCCGCCCGTCCACTCGCCGTCGCCGAGCCGCAGCTTCTCTGTGGCCAGGTAGCCGATGTGGTAGTTGACGGCCGTGCGCGTGAGGTTGTGGCAGGACGGCAGAGGACGCAGCCGCTCCAGCACCTCCGCCACACCGGGGACCGCTCCGGAGGAGGCGTCGCGCAGGCGCGGCTCGCACAGGGCGAGCAGCACGAGGAAGTATTTCGCGGTGCGATCGAGGGAGAACGGCGACTGGGTGGGTTCACCGAGCCGCGGCACCGGATCGCCTTCCAGGTACGCGTGCTCGGGGGCATACACCTTGAAGGTCGCCTCTGCGCCCCGCGAGGGCAAAACCACGCGGGAGAACTCGAAGGGCACCGGCGCCCCGAGCCGCCCGGGCGCGACCTTGACGTACTCGCCCGCGCCTTCCAGGTTCTCCACGACGTACGTGGAGAACCCGGAATAGTTGGAGAGCCGCCAGTAGTCCTCGGCGGCAGTGATCCGCCCCGCGACCCGGGACACCCCTGGGTCGGCGAGCTGCAGACGCACCGGACTCCGGTCGCCGCCGCGCCCGAATTCGGCACTCTCCCCCGGCCCCAGGCGCAGCAGCCGGGGCCGCCCCGGCGGACCGTCCCCCGAGCCCGGGACGTCCGGTAACTCCACGATGACCGTATCCACGCAGCCTGCCCCTCCCTCATCTCCCCGTATGAGCCCGCGCTTCCGCGGAGCGGCACCCCTGACACACATCAGGTTCCAGTCTCCCCTCCTGATTCTTACCGTGAAAAGCACCAAGCACCGCCGACACCCAGAATGGCCAAACTCTGGGCAGGAAAGGGAGTTGGACATGAGGAGGACCCGGGCAATGCGACACATGACGCGTATCTGCTCCACGGAGACCGTCTGCGCGGCCGCCCTGCTCCTACCGTTACTGGCCGGATGCGGCAGCGACCGGGAGAACAAGGGCGGATCCACAGCGACACCGAGCCGCACGGCTTCCACCGCTTCGCCCTCGCGTACGCACACACCGGACCGGGAACCTACGAGTAAGCCTCCCAAGCCCTTCCCCCGGGCGGCCGACGGCACCCGTACCGATGCCTGTTCCGATGCTGACTGCGAGATCGAGGTGACGGGCCCGACCACGCTCGACTTCCCGGCCGGGCACTCCGTACGGCGGTTCACGATCACCCGCATCTCCGAGGACACCCTGCACTGGACGTCCGTCTTCCCCGGCGAGAGTGAGTCGTTCACCAGCGGCTCCGTCGGCGCCCAGGGCACGGTGACCCTCAACGACCTCCACATCGAGACCCGGGCCATCCAGGGAAAACATGCCGTGATCCGCGTCTTCGAGTGACGGGATCTCCGATCAGCTCCGCCGATGGGTCCTGCGCCATAGCAGCAGGACCTGAACTCCAGTGATGCTCTATTCGCCATGGGGGCGAGGATGACAAGTCGAATACTGCGGCTGCTAGCGGCACTCATCTGTGTTCTGCTGATTGCCCCGCACGCTCTTCAAGCCGAGGCAGCGCCACGGCCCGCCACCGCTTCTGTCAGCCAGGACGACGACCGCGACGGCAAGAACCTCGGCCCGGGCCTGTGGGATACCGAGCGCGGCAAGGTCCAGATGGAGCAGCGCCGTTACGACCTCTTGAAGGCGAAGCGCGGACAGGCCAAGAACCTGGAGAATCCGGATCCGGCCGTGAACTACGGCACAGCGTGGGAGCCGTTCAACATGTCCCTGCCGCTGTGGTCCAGGTTCAAGAAGATCTGGGAGCAGCACTGGGGGAAAGGACGCGGCGAGGACCGGGTCGAGGCACGGCTGCTCACCGCGATGGAAATCAAGGGCTGGCGGGTGAAGCTCTACGAAGAGCTGCTAAGCGAAACAGACATGACCCCCTCCAGCAAGATGGTCAACCTCGTCGGCTCGAACATGCCAGGTACGGGCAACCTCCACACTGAGATGATCTTGGTGCGTGGGCAGACGATCGCGCGCTACATCGTTGCCGCGCTCAAGTACGGACACACCGACGAACAGATCGGCGGGGAGCTGCAGAATTTGGCCAGGCAGCTGGATACCGGTAAGGCGGCGAACGGGTCAGGGATGAACGACGAGTTCAGGCGGTTCCTGCGGGAAGTGAAGGACCCCTCCACCGGAAAGTCGGTGAATCCGGACCTGCAGCTGTCTCGCGGCGGCACGTCGGACCTTCAGCCCTGTGGCAGTGCCGGCGGCGGCGGCTGCTCCTCCATCGGCCGCTATATGGACTTCGCGGTGCGGTACGGCACTGGCTTCGAGAGGCAAGTCGCCACCACAGAACTGGACGCGAACCTCTTCGTGTACTTCGACAACCTCATCAAGAAGAAGGGCGATGACGGTGACTCGGCGTACCTGAAGCTGCTGCGCCAGATCCGGGAGGATTTCTGGAACTCTCTCCTACGCAAGGTGCATCCACAGCCGCATAAGAATGAAGCGGAGGTGGAAGCGCGGAGGAAGGAGCTCCTGGAACAGCTGTGGCAGCGGATTGAGCACAGGCGCCATGTGAAGAAGTTCATGCGCGTGCCCGGCGAGAGGGACGATCTGAACAGGTTCGTGTCTGATCTGGAGGAGTACTGGGAGGAGCGGGGCCTTACTATCCGTCGTCCCGGCAAGATACCCCCCGATGTGGCGAAGGGGGCAGCTGAGCACGCGCGAGAGGAAGCGCCCAGTCTCATGACTCCCGGCTGCGCCGGAACTGCGGCCGGATGCCGGCGCGGTGAGGCGCCGAAGTCCGGCCTCGAGCAGTCGCTCGCCGCCGCGGCCAACGGTCACAACGGCGGCATCGACCTGCGTTCGCTCGAACTCCGCTACCTGTCGGACAGGCCCCAGGACGAGCAGAAGGTCAGGTACGCGTTCACCGGCACGCCAGCGAAGAACTTCGACAACCAGCACCTCGAGGGCGGACTCACCGCCGCACGGCAAGCCTCCGACGCATTCTTCGTCTGGCTGTCGATGCGCCCCGACTCCTTCTGGGTCAACCTCAGCCCCGACGAGCCAGACCGCATCGTCGACCCAAAGATCGGCCGAACGGACGTCGGCCGCATCATGCTCCAGGCCGACCTGCGCATGAAAAAGACCGTCGGCGAACTCATCCACCCCAACACCAAGCTCGGCAAGGAGTTCTGGAAGCACCTGAACGGCAAGTGCTATTCGTTCCGCAACTGGATCGTGCCGGGCCGGGCGAGCGTGTATGCCACCAGGGACGAGCTCTACATCGTCGACGCACCACTCACCGTCAAGAGCCAGGCCGACTACCTCACCACCCAAGGCGTGGACGGTGCAAAGGGCTGCCGGAAAGAGAGCCAGGCCACCGAGAACCGCAACGAGGCGCTGTACCGCAAGCTGATCCTGCCGCGCCTACAGCGCGCGGTGAACAAGGCACCCGAATACGCGCAGCTGCGTCGCATCTACCTCAGCCGCATCGCCGCCGAGTGGTACCGGGCCCGCAGCACAAAGCACCACACGACGTACAGTTCCCTGATCAACAGCGGGGATGTATCACGGTGGCCGCACAACGGCGCATGGAAGCCGCGGGACACCTTCGACGCCTACGTGGACTCCTACCGAAACGGCGAATTCAAGGTCAAGAACCGCACGCGCAAGGGCAACTACATCTACACCAACACCTACGTCTACGGCGGCGTCGACTGGTCGAAACTCAACATCCACCAAATGAGCCGCCAATCCTTCGAGCAGCAGGCGCCAGGCCTTGCAGCCGACACGAAGCAGGCCGTCGACGGCCGCACGAAGACCAACGGCGATCAGGTACTTGTGGGCGGCACGGTGCCCCAGCGGGCGCCGGACCGCGGCGGGCACACCGGCGGCATCCCCACCTGGGGCTATCTCGCCGGCCTCGGCGTGCTCCTTCTCGGCACCACAACACTGGTACTCAAACGACGGCTGCGCCACCGCAACCAACCTCGCTCTTTCACTTGAGGTGAGGGCGGCCACCGTGCCGTGAACGCGAAAGTGCCTCCTGACCAGGGACGATGAGACTTGTTGAGGGTCTCTGCTGTCTCGGTTGGAAGGCGCTTTCTGCGTGAAGGCTATCGGTTCGCGTCCCAAGGTCCTGGTCACGGCGGATGGTTCGGGGGTGGTGGGACATGCCGGTGCACGCCTGCTCGCAGATCTCGCCGACGCGACTGGGTTGAACTCCGCGTACTCGAGAGCCCTGAGGTCTCTGCGGCCGCGAGGGACCGGGCATGATCCGGGCCGGGTCGCCGTGGACCTCGCGGTGATGATTGCCGATGGTGGCGAGACGATCACCGATCTTGCAGTGCTGCGGGACCAGGACGAGGTGTTCGGACCGGTGGCCTTCACGGCCACCGCTTGGCGGCTGCTCGCCGGCATCGACGACACGGTGCTCGCCCGGTTGCGCTCCGCTCGAGCCCAGGCGCGGGAGATCGCCTGGCTGCAGGCCGCCGAGAGCGGCAGGGGCATACCCGTGGTGCGGACCGGTGGCCGCGAAGTAACCGGCCTGGTCCTGGACCTGGATGCCACGCTGGTGACCTGCCACTCCGAGAAACAGGACGCGGCGCCCACCTACAAGGGCGGCTTCGGCTACCACCCACTGCTGTGTTTCCTGGCCAACACCGGCGGCGCCCTGGCCGGACGGCTGCGCCCCGGCAACGCCGGTGCGAACACCGCGAACGACCACATCACCGTCCTCGACGACGCGCTCGCACAGATCCCCGACGCCCACCGCTACGGCACCGACATCCTCATCCGCACCGACAGCGCCGGATCCTCGAAAGCCTTCCTCGCACACATCCGGAGCCTGTGCGAGCGTGCGATCCGTACGTACTTCTCGGTTGGTTACTCCGTCACCGAACCGGTCCGTCGGGCGATCCGTGCCGTCCCCGACCGGCTGTGGCATCCGGCCCTTAACCAGGACGGCAGTCTGCGCGACGGTGCTGAAGTCGCCGAGCTGACCGCTCCGGTCAGCCTCGCGGGCTACCCGGCCGGAACCCGAATCATCGTCCGCCGCGAACGCCCGCACCCCGGCGCCCAACTCTCCCTGTTCGACACCGTCGAGGGCCTGCGTCACCAGGTCTTCCTCACCGACACTCCCGTCGCCGAAGGCACCGCCCAGTTCCTCGAGGTCCGCCACCGCGGCCACGCTGTCGTGGAAGATCGCATCCGCTGCGGCAAGGACACCGGCATCGCCCGCTTTCCCTCCCGTCGGTTCGATATCAACGCCGCCTGGCTCGAGCTCGCCCTGACCGCCGCCGACCTGATCGCCTGGACCCAGCTCCTGCTGCTGGACGGCGAACTCGCCGCAGTCGAGCCGAAGAAGCTCCGCTACCGGCTCCTGCACATCGCCGCCCGAATCACCAGAGGCGGCCGCCGCCTCCGCCTGCGGATCTCCGCCGATATCTGGACCGAGCTGTTGCCAGAGGGCTGTGGACTCAGCGCTAACTCGGGTTTGGTTGCGAGGGTTTGACTCCAGGGCGGATTGCTTCTCCCTCCGCGGCGAGTCGCGCCCTGGTGCCGCCGCTGGTTGACTCCCCTCCTGGTGTGCGCCGTCAGCATCGCTTACGGCAGACACTGCATTGGCCGTCAAGGCTGGATACCTGGCCCATAGCCATGCCAACGTACGTATCGCCCGGAAATGCAGGGCGTAGCGACTGGCAGGGGGAGGAGGCCCGTGTACTGCGCAACTCTCCAGTCTGGGCGACGCGACCGTGTCTATAGCAGGGAACTCCTGACTTCGGAAATCAGAGAATCTCCGGATCATGGATTCTGTAGTCGTCGGCCCTGCTTAACGCTGTCGCTGACGGATGTGGCTGCCTGTGACGTATGGGTCTATGCGGAGGTTACGCGCACATTGTGCCCCGCAGTGTTATTTCAGTGAGGTAGGAATTTATGGCTCGCCCTCCGGCTCTAAAGCTTGCCGAAGTACTGGCAGAGATCCGCATGAGTCCATCTGCTTTTTATCGAATGCGTGCTCGTGGGCAAGCGCCGCGCATGAGCAAGTTGCCGAATGGTGAACTTCGTTGCCGTCGACCTGATCTGGACGCTTGGTGGGACATGTGCGAGAGAGATTCTGAAACTTGGCGATGAGTTTCAATGTCCGATTCTGGGACATACGCGAGCGCCCTGACAGGCGAAAAGCCTTTATGGTTCGGTGGACGGTCGAGGGACACGAAAAATCCGAGTCGTTCATGACCTTCGGCCTTGCCGAAAGCAGGCGTTCAAAGCTGATTACGGCGGCGCGCGATGGTGAAGCCTTTGATGTGCACACAGGCTTGCCCGCATCCGAGTTGCGAGCTATCAAGCAGCGGACGACGTGGTTCGACCTGGCTCACGAATATATTGACGAGCGCTGGGATCGTACGCCGGGCAATACTCGGCGCACCCTTGCTGATGCCCTTGCCACTATTACACCTGCCCTGGTGCACCACGGCGTCTCGCACCCCGAGCCGAGGGTGTTGCGCCGCGCACTGTACTCGTGGGCGTTCAATAAGAAGGCCTGGAGTCAGGAGCCAGTCGAGGAGTGGCGGCAGGCTCTGGACTGGATGAAGCGAAATTCGCTGCCTGTGAGCTTCCTTGCGGAAGCAGATGTGTTGCGACGAGGACTGGAGGGCCTGAGTCGCAAGTTGGATGGCAAGGCGGCGGCGGCCAGGACGGTGCGCCGGAAGCGGGCTGCGTTCAGCGAAGTGCTTACTACCGCAGTAGAGAAAGGCTACTTCACGGAGAACCCGCTCCGCGGGCTCAGGTGGAGTGCTCCGGCGGCCAACGAGGAGGTCGACCCGGTTGCCGTTCCCAATCCGGCCCAAGTCGCCAGGCTCCTCGCGGCTGTTGCCCGGCAGGGTGGACGTGGCCCGCACCTGGAGGCGTTTTTCGGTTGCATGTACTACGCGGCCATGCGGCCGGCGGAGGTGATTCACCTTCGGATTGAGCAGTGCCATCTGCCTGAGACCGGGTGGGGTCTGTTCAACCTGACGGGGGGAGTCGTCATTGCGGGCAAGGAGTGGTCGGACGATGGCGAGGTGTATGAGATTCACTCGCTCAAGCGCCGCGCTGCCACTGCGACCCGGCCCGTGCCCATTCCACCGCAGTTCGTGCGTGTTGTCAGGGCGCACATCGAGCGATTCGGCGTAGCGCCGGATGGCCGTCTGTTCCGGAACCAAGCGGGCAATTATGTGGACCCCGCTGCTTACGGCACCACATGGGCACGTGCTCGGGAGTACGTGCTGACCCGTACGGAGCTCGCCGCCGGCTTGGCCAAGAGGCCATACGACGTCCGGCACGCGGGGATCTCGTTCTGGTTGTACTCCGGGGTCGACCCGGCCGAGTGTGCTCGCCGTGCTGGTCAGACGATTGAGGTCCTCTTCCGCCACTACGCCAAGTTCCTGGACGGAGTCCGGGAACAGGCCAACAAGCTCATCGAGCAGTCGATGGAGGAGTGGGATCGCGTCAACCGGGGTGCGGGGCCTCCTGGGGCGTGAGTCGGATTTCTGGTCCGTGACTGGTCCGGAAGGGCTGGTCAGGAGCGGGACATCAGTGGGATGAACTGGGAGTTACGCCACAAACCGATCCCGGCATTGAGTGGATCGACAGAGGGGCGTCTGATGGGAGGAATCCCAGGTCAGGCGCCCCTTTTCGCATCTCTAGAAGAAGCCGAGCTTCTTCGGCGAGTATGACACGAGGAGGTTCTTCGTCTGCTGGTAGTGGTCCAGCATCATCTTGTGCGTCTCGCGGCCGATGCCCGATTGCTTGTATCCGCCGAACGCGGCGTGCGCCGGGTAGCTGTGGTAGTTGTTCACCCAGACCCGGCCTGCCTGGATCGCGCGGCCCGCCCGGTACGCGGTGTTCATGTCGCGGGTCCACACGCCCGCGCCGAGGCCGTACAGCGTGTCGTTGGCTGTGCGGATCGCGTCGTCGAAGTCGGAGAAGGACGCGACCGCGACGACCGGGCCGAAGATCTCCTCCTGGAAGACCCGCATCCGGTTGTCGCCCTCAAAGACCGTCGGCTGCACGTAGTAGCCGCCCGCCAACTCGCCGTCGTACTCAATGCGCTGACCGCCCGTCAGGACCTTTGCGCCCTCCTGCTGGCCGATGTCCAGGTAGGAGAGGATCTTCTGCAACTGGTCGTTGGAGGCCTGCGCGCCGATCATGGTGTCCGTGTCGAGGGGGTGCCCCGGCCTGATGAGTTCGGTGCGGGCGATCGCCGCTTCGAGGAACTCGTTGTAGTGGCCCCGCTGGATGAGCGCGCGTGACGGGCAGGTGCACACCTCGCCCTGGTTCAGGGCGAACATGGTGAAGCCCTCGAGGGCCTTGTCGCGGAAGTCGTCGTCCGCGCTCCAGACGTCGTCGAAGAAGAGGTTGGGGCTCTTGCCGCCGAGTTCGAGGGTGACCGGCTTGATGTTCTCCGAGGCGTACTGCATGATCAGCCGCCCCGTGGTGGTCTCCCCGGTGAACGCGATCTTCGCGACGCGCGGGCTGGAGGCGAGCGGCTTGCCCGCCTCGACGCCGAAGCCATTGACGATGTTGACGACCCCCGGCGGCAGCAGGTCGGCGACCAGGCTCATCCAGAAGTGGATCGAGGCGGGGGTCTGCTCGGCAGGTTTCAGGACGACGGTGTTTCCGGCGGCCAGCGCGGGCGCCAGCTTCCATGTGGCCATCAGGATCGGGAAGTTCCAGGGGATGATCTGGGCGACCACGCCGAGCGGCTCGTGGAAGTGGTACGCGATGGTGTCGTCGTCGACCTCGCTGAGGGTGCCCTCCTGGGCGCGCAGCGCACCCGCGAAGTACCGGAAGTGGTCGATGGCGAGGGGGATGTCGGCGGCCAGGGTCTCGCGGACCGGCTTGCCGTTCTCCCAGCTCTCCGCGACCGCCAGCTCCTCAAGATGTGCTTCCATCCGGTCGGCGATCCTGAGGAGGATGTTCGCTCGGTCGCCGGGAGCGGTGCGTGCCCAGCCGGGCGCCGCCGAGTGCGCCGCGTCCAGGGCGAGTTCGACGTCCTCGGCGGTGCCGCGGGCGATCTCGGTGAAGGTACGGCCGTTGACCGGGCTCGGATTCTCGAAGTACCCGCCGCGCACCGGGGCGACGAACTCGCCGCCGATCCAGTGGTCGTAGCGGTTCTCGTACGAGACGACTGCGCCCTCGCTGCCGGGTGCGGAGTATCGGGTCATCGCGGTGGCCTCCCTCGGGCGGTGCCGTCCGCCGTTGGACGGCACCCGGAGGGAGGCTAGAGCGGGCGACGTTGCAACGCCGTTGCAGGCGTCGGGCCGGCAGGTGCGCGTCGGGCGGGCGTCGGGCCGGCAGGTGGCCGTTCGACAGGTGGCCGTTCGGCGGGTGGCCGGTCGGTGGGTGACCTTCCGGCAGTTGGCGCCGGCGCCGCCCGCAGCTCCGCGTCGAGCGCGGCCACGCGCGCGCGCAGGGACGGCCGTTGCCCCGCAGGTGCGGCACCGGCCAGCGCCTGCCACGCCTCCAGGTCGCCCTCGCCCCACGGGCTGTACACCCAGTCCGACAGCAGCCCCGGGTCCGCGCGCGCCACCAGCGCGGCCCGCAGCTCACCCTCCAGCCGCCGCCTCACCCGTACGACGGCGGGCGCCTGCGAGGCGGGCAGCAGCGGCCCCGGGTACGCCCCCATGGCGGCGGCCACGGCACCCGAGCCCAGCCGCCTGGCCACCATCGTGAAGTCCGCGTCGACCGGGACGGTCAGCCGGTACGGGCGCGAGCACAGCAGGCCGGGCCCCAACAGGCGGCGCAGCCGCGACAGTTCCGCCCGCAGTGTCACCGGCGTGACCGACTCGTCCTCGTACAGCTCGCACAGCAGCTCGTCGCCGGAGAGGCCCTCGGGATGGCGGGCGAGCAGCACCAGGATCTCGCTGTGGCGTCTGCTGAGCCGCACTGTGGACCCGCCCGCCACCAGCAGCGCCTCGTCGCGCCCCAGGGCGTACAGCAGGGCCCTGCCGGCGTCCGGGGCCGGCGGGGGAGCGAGCAGCGCCAGATGCGATTCGGCGGCGCGGGCCACTGCCTGCACGAAGGCCAGACTGTGCGGATGGGCGAGGCTGTCGCCCCCGGTAATGTCCACCGCGCCCAGGAGCCGTCCCGTGTGCGGATCGTGCAGGGGAGCCGCCGCGCACGTCCACGGGTGCACGGGCCGCAGGAAGTGTTCAGCGGCGAATACCTGGACCGGCCGGTCCAGCGCGAGCGCCGTGCCCGGCGCGTTCGTCCCCACCGACGCCTCGGCCCAGCGGGCGCCGGGCACGAAGTTCATCCGCCCGGCACGCTCCCGGGAACGGGCATGCCCCTCCACCCAGAGCATCCTCCCGTGCGCGTCGCACACCGCCAGCAGGTGCTTCCCGTCGTGCGCGTACGCCCCCATCAGTTCGCGGACGAGGGGCATCGCGCGGGCCAGCGGATGGCCCTCCCGGTACGTCGCGAGCTCGTCCTCCCCGAGCTCCACGCGCGCCCGGCCTTCGGGACTCACCCGGGCCTGCGCGGAACGCCGCCAGGATTCGGCCACCACGGAGCGCACCGGCCGCTCTATCCGGCCCGCCGACGCGAACGTGTCGTACGCCCTGCGCAGCACGCCGAGCCGGGCGCCGGGATCGGCACCGGGCTCCAGAGCCACCCACGCGTCGGTCAACTCGGCCTCCCCGGCGAAGACTTCGGACGGCAGCGGGCCCGGCGGGCCGCGAGCCCCATCGTCGTACCGTCGGGGGAGGGCGACAAGCGGTGCGGCAGCCGACCCGGGCGACGGGAATCGGCCTGCGGCCGTCGGTCGCCGCTCGTTCCCGGACTGCGGACTGCCGACTGCCGACTGCCGACTGCCGATCCGTACGGCCGGCAGCCGCCCCGTACCGCCGACTACTGCTCCGACTGCGCGGCGATGATCAGCTCCTTCATCAGCTCACGGCTCAGCTCCGGATCGTCCTCGAAGGGCAGCCAGTCGTGCCCGCACCGGCACCGCATCCGCACCGGGTCGCCCCACCGGCCCCCGGCGGAGAACCCGGTGACCGCCGCACATCCCGGGCAGGCCATCGGGCCTTCCCCCGCGACCACGATCGGTGCCAGCATTTCGATCGACCAGGGGTCCAGCAGCTCGAACTCGTCCACGTCGGCGCGCCTACCGGGCCGTCTCGACGTCCGCGCGGGCCGCGTTCGGGGCGGCCCCGGCTTCGCGCAGGCGCTGCGGGGCGTGCTGCGGCGCAGCCGGGCTCTTCTCGGTGTCCATGCAGCGGATAGTGGCACGGGAGCGGAGGGCACTGCCACCGGCACTCTGCCCGCCCGGCCTGTTCAGCGGGTCCCGGGCCCCGCCGCGGGACAGGCCCTCAGCCCCGTACCGTACGCGCCACCTCACGCAGGTGCCGGTGCAGCCCGCGGTGCGGATCGCCTGGCGGCAGCCACTCCTTGCGGATCTTCGCCACGCAGGTGTAGTTCGTGTCGCAGACGTTGGCGAGCGGCGCCTCCCCGGCCTGGCTGACCAGCTGGTACGCATCCAGCTCCGACAGGCCGTAGTCCCGCGCCAGCCACTGCACCAGATCCAGCTGCGAGATCCGGAACGCATCCTCAAGAGGGCGCGCCGACCCCGTCGAGAGGATGTGGGTGTCGGACTCGAGCCGGGGCCACGGCGTGGCCACTGCCTTCAGCAGCTCGACCACCACCACGGTGTTCATGGCGCACTCCACGGCGACCCCGCACGTCTCGCCCTCACCCTGACGGGCATGTCCGTCGCCCAGGCTGAGCAGCGCGCCCTCCACGTTGACGCCCAGGTAGCAGGTGACACCGGTACGCATCTCGGGAGTGTCCATGTTCCCGCCGTGTGCGTCGGGCACCAGCGCGGAGCGCACCTCCAGGTTCGCCGGCGCCACCCCGACCGTGCCGTGCATCGGGTCCATGGGCAGCTCGATCTCGATGTCGCTGTCCCGGGCGCGGAAGAGGCAGGTACGCCGTTCCCGGTCCAGTTCCCACATCCACACCACCTCGGGCAGCGGCGGCTGCAGAGTGGCCGTCGCGTGCGTCGACGTCAGTGCGCCGAACAGGGGCACCGTCGTCGACGCCGCCCAGTCGCGCGCGGGCTCGATCGACACGAAGTGCACCGCCACCGTGTCGCCGGGCTCGGCGCCCTCCAAGTAGAAGGGCCCGGTCTGCGGATTCAGGAAGGGGAACTCGCACACCTGCGACACGAGGTCCTTCTCTGACCGTACCCGGCCCGCGAAGCAGTCCTCCGTGTACAGGTCGAGCACCGTGCCCGGCGCGATCCGTGCCACGGGTGCGGCTCCGCCGAAGGTCCAGGCGAACTCGCCCTCTTGAGGTCGTACGGTCACCACGCGGGGATCGGTCATCGGTGTGCGGCTCCACTCTGGGGACTGTGGGGACTCTTGGGCTGATTCGGATCGAGGTCTTCGGCCAGCTCGTCGAGGTGCACCCGCCCGGTCTCCGCGACCCGCTCCGGGTGCCGGCGCAGCAGGACGCCCAGGACGACGACCCCGATGAGCATCCACACGGCGACGACCGGGCCGGCGTACGACACGGGTGCCTTCAGCTGCGACACGAAGTCGAAGGCCGGGATCCCGGCGGCCGTCAGCAGCGCGGGCACGAACGTCACGATCCCCAGTACGGGGAAGAGCAGGTGCAGCACCGGGTGGAACAGGTCCCGGCGCCGCCGCAGGAAGTAGCCGATGCACGACAGGTTGACGACGATGTACACCCCGATGACGACGGTGACGATGATCGTGGCCAGCAGGACGAACGCCGTCAACGGGTCGTACGCGAAGCCCAGTCCGAGTATCGCGGCCACCGCGACGGCGAACTGCACGGCGATCCCGGTGACGGGGGAGCGGTGGCGGGGGTGCAGCCGCGCGAAGGATCTCGGGAAGACCCCGATGCGGCCGAAGGCGAAGGCGGTCCGCGTCGAGACGTTCGCGCAGGCGTTGGCGTTGGCGACAGTCGAGTTGACCACCGCGAGGAACAGGAGCAGCCAGAACAGCCCGAACGACGCCCGCGCCACCCCCTCCCAGGACGCGGCACCCGCGGCACCGAACCCGGCGAATTTGTCGGGCCCCAGATAGACGGCCATCGCATACGTGGTCAAGACGTACACCAGGCCGATGGACAGGGCCGCCCCGAGCACCGCGCGCCGCATGGTACGGCGCGGGTCCTTCGCCTCCTCCGCCAGCGGAGCGGCGGCCTCGAACCCGGCGAACGCGAGCACCGTGTAGACCGACCCGGCGAAGATGCCGCTGACTCCCTCGAACCCGGCCGCGGTGTGCGAAGTGCCGAACACCGAGAGGGTGTTGGCGTCGCCCGCCTGCGAGATGAGCAGCACCGCGAACACCACGAACACCAGCACCTCAAAGATGCCGAGGACCGTCCCGAAGCGCGCCGATGCCCGTACCCCGAAGAATCCGGCCAGCGCGATGACCACCGCTCCTGCCAGGGACCAGGGCCACCACAGGTCCGCGGGGTAGGACGCCCACTCCTGGTGCAGTGTGCCCGCCGTGGTGAAGCCCAGCTGGAGCAGCAGCAGCGCCGGTACGAGCGATTCGACGAAGGCGTACCCCCAGCCCACCAGGAAGCCCACCGTCGGATGCAGCCCCTGCGCCGAGTACGTCGCCACGGAACCGGCGGCCGGCATCCGCCGTGCCAGCTCCGCCACGCACGACGCGGTGAACAGACAGGCCACCAGCGCCACCAGCACCGACAGCGGCAGACTGCCGCCCGCGAAGGCGGCACCGGCCGGGATGGAAGCGGCGATCGCCGCCGCCGGAGCCATGGCCGTCACGCTCTGGAAGAGGACGTCACGCAGCCCTACGGCATTGCGGCGCAGTCCCGTTGGCGATTCCCCCGACATCCTGTGCTCCCCTGTCCGCCGACCGGATTGCCCTGTTCGCTGAACGGTTGCGCGGTGCGCGCGGCTCACCGTACGGCGTGGGGCGCCTGCGGAGGAAGGGGTACGCGGGAGAAGGCGCGGGGGAGGAGGTGGGGGAATCGGAATGTTGCGGTCCGTCGAACGGAGAGCACCAACTTGCCTACAGGGCTCGCGAGATGGCCCCGTACGGTCGACTCTGGACGGTATGGCCACGCCGCCCGTACCACCGCACCAGCCGCCGGGAACGCCGCCCGGAGGAGGCTTCGGGCCGCCACCAAGTCCGCCGTACGGCCCGCCCGGTGAGCCGCCCGGCGGCCACGGCCCGCCGACCTCGGGCGGAGGACCCGGCTGGCCACCGGAGGACCAGGGTCCCGGCGGACCGCCCCAGGGTCCCGGCGGACGCCGGCCCCTGGTGATCCTGCTCGCCGTCGTCGTGGCCGTGGCCGCCGTCGTGGCGATCGTCCTCGTCGTGACCGGCGGCGACAAGTCCGGACCGCCGGAGGCACCCGCCACCAGCACCACCAAGCCGGGCCCCTCGTTCAAGCTGCCGAGTGATTTCCCCACCAGCATTCCGACGGAACTGCCGTCCGGCTTCCCGACGCTCCCGTCGGACTTCCCGACGGAGCTGCCGTCCGACTTCCCCACGGAACTGCCCAGCGACTTCCGCTCGGAACTGGAGTCCTTCCTGCCCTGACGACAGTCACCGACGGCACCTCCCCTGATGACAGTCACCGACGGCACCTCTTGAGGCGGCCCGCGCCAGGGCGCTCACCGTGACGGTGCACCCAGCGACACCCGCACAAGGGGGCAGGCCCCCGCATACTCCGGGTGGTGCCGCCATGGCCGGGGCCGGTTTTGATCCGTAGATTCTCAAAGAGTCGGGCGCTGCAGCTGCCAAATGCGCCTCCAGAGACCGGAGTCCCCCTATGCCCCAGGCCATCGTCGCCGCGACGGAGCACTCCTCCGGTGCGGCCCCAGGCAGCGACTTCGCGCCACTCCTGCGCGCGGTCCGGGGGCAGGGTCTGCTGGAGCGCCGCCACGGCTGGTACGCGGCGCGGATCGCGGTGAACCTGGCCGGCCTGGCCGCGGTGATCACGGGCGTCGTCCTCCTCGGCCACACCTGGTGGGTACTGCTCCTCACGGCCCCGTTCTCCCTCGTGTGGACACGCACCGCCTACCTGAGCCACGACGCCGGCCACGCCCAGATATCGAGCAGCCGCCGCGCCGGCCGGTGGCTCTCCCTCACCCATGCCAACCTGCTCCTCGGCATGAGCCAGGCCTGGTGGAACGAGAAGCACAACCGCCACCACGCCAACCCCAACCACGTCGACAAGGACCCGGACGTAGGTGTCGGAGCGCTGGTCTGGACCCAGAAGCAGGCCGCGGGCCGCGAGGGCTTCGCCCGCTGGCTCGCCCGCCACCAGGCCCGGCTGTTCTTCCCCATGCTGCTGCTCGAAGGCTTCGCCCTGAAGGTGTACGGATTCCAGGACCTGCGCCGCCAGGACGTGCGCGAGCGCAAGGTCGAGGCAGCCCTCCTCGTCGCCCATCTCGGGCTCTACGCAGCGCTGTTGCTGACCACCATGTCCCCGCTCACCGCGCTCGTCTTCGCGCTCCTGCACCACGCCTTCTTCGGCCTCCAGCTGGGCATGGCCTTCGCGCCCAACCACAAGGGCATGGAGATGCCCGACCCCGACGGCGAACGCTGGGGCCACCTGCGCCGCCAGGTCGTCACCTCGCGCAACGTGCGCGGCGGCCCGCTCACCGACTGGTTCCTCGGCGGGCTCAACTACCAGATCGAGCACCACCTGTTCCCGAACATGCCGCGCCCGCACCTGCGGCTCGCCCAGCCCCTGGTACGTGCCCACTGCCACGAGGCGGGCCTTCCGTACGCGGAGACCGGACTGATCGATTCCTACCGGCAGGCGCTGACCCACATGCACGAGGTCGGCGAACCCCTGCGGGACAAGTCCCCGGACACCGGTCCCCGCACGGAGAGCGCCGTCGCCGGTTCGAACGCCTGAACCTGCGCAGGGTGGAACCGTCGCGGCCCGGCGTACGTTGTGAGAAGCAGGAGCGGCAGCAGCCGCGGAGGAGGCGTCGAAGATGTCGAAGAGTGCCAAGGTCGCTACCGGCGGTGTCGTCGTGGGTATCGCCCTCATATGGTTCATCGGGTTCTGGCCGGCCCTGCTGGTCATGGTGGGTGTTCCCGTCGCCGCCTATCTGATGCTGGACAAGACCCAGCGCCGCAGGCTGCAGCGGATCACCCGCAAGGAGCTCGGCCGCTGACCCCGCCGGGGAGGTACGGGGAAGACGTGAGAAGGGGAGCTCCACCATGGGCGCAGCGGTCGAGGCGGTCAGCAGTAACGGCACCTACTCGTTCAGCAAGCCGAACCGCGACAGCATCACGCTGCTGGCCGGACTCGGGGTCGAGGGCGACATCCACGCGGGAGTGACGGTCAAGCACCGCTCCCGGGTGGCCCAGGACCCCACCCTGCCCAACCTGCGCCAGGTCCACCTCATCCACCGGGAGCTCTTCGACGAGCTGCACGAGGAAGGCTTCGAGGTCGGGCCGGGCGCGCTCGGGGAGAACGTCACCACCAGCGGTATCGACCTGCTCGCCCTGCCCGTCGGTACCTTGCTGCACCTCGGTGACGAGGCGGTGGTGGAGGTCACCGGGCTGCGCAACCCGTGCCTCCAGATCGACCACTTCCAGGACGGACTGCTCAAGCGCGTCGTCGGCCGTGACACCGACGGAACCCTCGTCCGCAAGGCCGGAATCATGAGTATCGTCCGCACCGGCGGGACGATCCGGCCCGGCGACGCCCTCGACATCGTGCTCCCCGCCGAACCGCACCGCCCGCTCGAACGCGTCTGACCGCCACCACCGCACAGCCACAGCCGCAGCCCTCGGCACAGCCACAGCCACAGCCTTCGGCACAGCACAGCACAGCACAGCCGCAGCCCTCGGCACGGGCGCCGCAACAGGCGTCCGTGCCCCGGCCGGCCCCTCTGGCCCGGTGCGTGGGGTCCGGTGCGTCAGGACGGTCGTACGGCCAGCTTGTCCAACGACTCCAGCAGCCCGGGCAGTTCGACGCCCCGGCCCACCGGCAGGACCTCCCCGGGCTCCTCGTCCAGCAGCAGGAACGCGATGTCGTCCGTCCTGGCCACGAACGACCAGCCGGGGCCGTCGGCCCGCAGCGTCCGCGCCTCGCTCGTGGCGAACGCCGACCGCACCCTGCCGAGTGGCGGCGGCTCGGCCACGTACCCGTGCAGTGCGTCGATCACCTTCCGTACGCCCGGGTGCAGCTCGCCCTGCGTACCCTCGAACGACTCGGCGCCGCTCTGCTCGTCGAGCTGCCCGCGCCATGTCGCCCACTGGCGGCCGATCTCGTCGGCCCCGAGCCGGCGCTGCGCGGGCCCCCACTCCTCGGCGTCGGGCGGCGAGAGCACCGGCCCCAGGCTGTCCGACCCGTCGTCATCCGGCCCGTCGTCCTCCGGGTCGTGCGGCGCGGGCACCCCGGGTGCGGAGACGGCGAGGGCGAGCGGCCAGCCCGGCAGCGCGGCAACCACCGAGCGCTCCGGCGGCGACAGGTCGTACTCCATGCCGCAGTCCCAGGACGCGATGGCCACCGCCACCAGCGATACGTCGTCGACGGCCACGGTCCAGCGGGCGCCACCGCCGTCCTGGCCGAAGACCAGCCCGTACCCCGAGCCGAGCGGCTCCAGGCCGAGCGCCGCACACGCCGCGGGGAAGTCGTCACCGAGCACACTCGGGAACTGCGCAGGCGTCAGCAGGGCCGCGGTGAGCACGAACAGTTCGTCGTCCCCGGCGGCTTCCGTCCCGGTCACGGCACCCTCCCCAGATGATCGGTCGTCGGCGCACCTTAACCAGCCGGTAACCGGATCGTCGAGCCCCTGGCCGGGCGCGGATCTCCCCCGGTCAGGCGGCGGGCAGTCCGAGCAGGCTGCGGGCCACGGTGTGGGGCGGCTCGTCGCGCTCGCGCGCGAGCGCGATCACCGCCCGGCACGCCAGCTCCGTCACCCCGAACGACAGGGCCTCGGGGGAGACCCACCCGGCCGCTTCGTCACTGCGCGGCTCGTCGTCCTCGGCGCAGGCGGCCACGTAGACGGCCGCCGCCTCAAAGAGGTTGTGCTGCCGCCGGGGTTCCGGCGCGGCCCGAACCTCCTCCCGGCGCGGCGCCTGCAACGACCGGACGAACAGTCTGATTCTGGTGAGCACCCGGACCACATCCCTGTGAGCAGTAGATCGGCCGACTCTTCAAGTGTGCCCGACCACCGTAGAGTTGAGCCTGGCGACAACGCGGCCGCCGTGACGGCGAGGCGGCCGCCCGACACGGCAGAAGGGCGACGCGTGGTGAAGCGCTACGAGCGACTCCGGCAGGTACAGCAGCTCGACCCCGAGCGGGACTTCCTGCAGATCTATCGGATCACCTCCACCTACGAGTTCCCGTGGGACTTCACCAGAGCCCTGGAACTGGCCCTCTACCGCACCTATGCGGTGCCCGGTATCGGGCGCCTCCTCGCCGAGACCGCAGAGCTGACCGACCGCTCGCAGAAGCGTTACGACGACACCGCCCTCCTCCTGGACACCGTCGTCGAGCACGGCTTCGGCAGCGAGGAGGGCCGCACCGCCATTCGCCGCATCAACCGGATGCACCGCAGCTACGACATCAGCAATGACGACATGCGCTACGTCCTGTGCACCTTCGTCGTCACCCCGAAGCGGTGGATCGACGCCTACGGCTGGCGCAGGCTCTCGGACCACGAAATGCGCGCCATGGCGGCGTACTACCGCACCCTCGGCACCCATCTGGGCATCCAGGAACTCCCGCAGACGTACGAGGAGTTCGAGCGCTGCCTCGACCTCTATGAGGCGCACCACTTCGGCTGGGACGAAGGCGCCCGCAAGGTGTCCGACGCGACCCTCGACCTCATGGCCTCCTGGTACCCGACTCCGCTGGCGCCCCTCGTCAGAGGCGCGGCCCGTGCCCTTCTCAACGACTCGCTGCTGTGTGCCTTCCGGTACGAGCGCCCGCACCCGCTGGTCCGGTCGGCGGTCCGGGGCGCCCTGCGGCTCCGCGCCCGCACGGTGCGTCTGCTGCCGCCGCGCAGGACGCCGCACTACGCCCGCCAGAACCCCGAGATCAAGGGGTACCCGAACGGCTACGAGGTCGCCGCCCTGGGCACCTTCCCGGTCCCCGGCGTGCGCGCCTGCCCGGTGCCCCACCAGCAACGCACCTCCTAGCGGGCGGGCGGGCCCGCCGGGATCGGCCCGCCCGGACTGGCTCGCCGGGACCGGCCCGCCCGGACCGAGTCGGCCCGGATGGGACCCGCCCGGAACCGGACCCGCCCGGACCCGTCATTCCGTGCGGGCCGCCAGCGCCAGATACCTGCTGTCCTCGTCGACGTACGACAGCAGACGCCACCCCGAGCCGTCCAGCAGCGGGCGCAGACGGGGCTCGGCACGCAGGTCGTCCTCGGTGATCTGCCGCCCCTGCCGCGCCGCGAGGGCGGCCCGGCCCACCGGGTGGAACAAGGCGAGCAGGCCGCCGGGGCGTACGGTGCGGGCCAGTTCGCGCAGATTCTCGCCGGGGTGGGGGAGATGCGAGATCAGCCCCGCGGCGAACACCGCGTCCAAGGCGCCCGCCGCGACCGGCAGTCGTGCGACGTCGGCCTGCAGCAGCCGTGCAGCCGCCCCGCGTCCCGCGTGGGCCGCCTCGTCCAGCATCTCCCGTGTCAGGTCGGCGCCCAGCACCGTTCCGGCCGGCCCGACTGCCTTCCTCAGGTACGGCAGGGCCCGCCCCGTACCGCAGCCCGCATCCAGCACGGCGTCGCCGGGCCGCAGCCTCAAAGAGGTGACGGCAGCCTCGTACGCGGGACCGTCGTCGGGGAAGCGCGCGTCCCAACGGGAGGCGCGGGCGCCGAAGAACTCCTGAACCTGCATGTGGTCATCGGTCATGACCACATGATCTCCCCCAACCCGCCCGCCCCGGGCTCGCGCGGACGGCCGCAGTGCGCACCTTCGGGCCCACTCCGATCGCCCGTAGCAACCTTCCCGCCATATTCCGCCTCCTTTCGAAACCGGCTGCGGGACCGCACCCCGGCGGCGCTACCGTCCGGAATCCACGGGGCACACCGCACCGCACCATCGCCGGAGCCGGAGAAAGCCACGGATGATCGAGCATCAGAGGGCCGCCGAAGGCAGCACCCAGTGGTACGACGCCGACGCAGGGCCACTCGTACGGCCCTACGCGCAGTCCGGCGTACCCGCCGCCACGGGCGGAGCGGGCGCGCACCTCGACCTCGTCGCCCAGCTCACCGCAGTGACCGGCACGGGCGAACCGGACCCCGCCATGCTCGGCCGGGCCCACCACACCCTGCTCATGCTCTGCCGCACCGGGCCCCGGACCGTCGCAGAACTCGCCGTGGCGGCGGACCTGCCCACCGGTGTCGTACGTACCCTCCTGAACGACCTCCTCGCAGCAGGCCAGTTGGCACTGAACGGCCCCGCGCGTCCCGTCGGCCCGCTCGCGGAACTGCCCGTGCAGGAAGTGATCGAAGGCCTGCGCGCCCTGTGACTGTGCACCACCGGACGGACGAGGCCCGCGGCATCCGCCCGGGTCCGGACGGTGCGTATCCCCGACCCAGCCCGACAGCCGAAAGAAGTCCCCTATGGATCCCGTGGTTCCCGAGGGCCCCCAGCGCAACGACAGCCCCGCCGCTCCCGACCACACCCCCGCCGCCGGAGCTGCCGACGCCGAAGCGGCCGAAGCGGACAGTGCGCCCCTGGCGCTGAAAATACTGGTCGCGGGCGGCTTCGGAGTCGGCAAGACCACCCTGGTCGGGGCCGTCAGCGAGATCCGGCCGCTGCGCACCGAGGAACTGCTCAGCGAGGTGGGGGAGTCGGTGGACGACACCGCCGGAGTCCACCGCAAGGCCGCCACGACCGTCGCGATGGACTTCGGCCGCATCACCATCCGGTCCGGGCTGTCGCTCTACCTGTTCGGCACCCCGGGCCAGGACCGCTTCTGGTTCCTGTGGGACGACCTCTCCCAGGGCGCGCTGGGCGCCGTCGTCGTCGCCGACACCCGAAGGCTCGCCGACAGCTTCTTCGCCGTGGACTACTTCGAGGACCGCCGCATTCCCTTCGTCGTGGCGGTCAACTGCTTCGCCGGAGCGCAGTCCTACGGGGCGCGCGAAGTCTCCCGGGCCCTCGACCTCGACCGGGGAACCCCCGTGGTGCTGTGCGACGCACGCGACCGCGACTCGGGCAAGGAGGTGCTGATCCGGCTGGTGGAGTACGCGGGACGCATGCACACCACGCGCATGCTCGACTCGATGGGCTGACCGGTACTCCTTGCCGTACCCCCGCCCGTTGCGGTACCCCGCCGGCCGTCGATTCCCGAGTGAACCGATCTGCTTGCCGCCACGCCGACAGTGGGTAAGGGTTGCGGGAGAACAGGGGACACGGGGAACGAATGAGCGGGGAGAGCCGAACCATGGCGCTGAACAAGGGACTTGACTGGCTGCTCGACGACCTGACGAACCGGATCCAGCACATCCGGCACGCACTGGTCCTTTCCAACGACGGACTGGTGACCGGGGCGAGCGCCGGGATGGAGCGGGCGGACGCGGAGCATCTCGCCGCCGTCTCCTCGGGACTGCACAGCCTGGCGAAGGGATCCGGGCGGCACTTCCGGGCGGGCAAGGTGCGTCAGACGATGGTCGAATTCGACGACGGGCTCCTCTTCGTCACCGCGGCGGGCGAAGGTAGCTGTCTGTGCGTATTGAGCGCGGCCGAGGCCGATTTCGGCCAGGTCGCGTACGAGATGACGCTGCTGGTCAACCGGGTCGGCGAACATCTCGGAGTGGCAGCACGCACCCCCGGGAACTGACTGACCTGCAGAAACGTGTTCAGCTTGAGGGTTATCCACAGGCCGAGCGCGATCCGGACCCGCTGGGCTACGGTCGTTACCGAGAGTGTTCTTAACTCACGGGGAGGACCGTCATGGCCGTACAGGAAGTCCAGGAAGTCCAGGAATCACAGCCGGTGCGGGGCGCGGGGTTGACCACCCCAGCCCCGCACGGCACCGTCACCGCAGTCCGAGCCGCACAGGAACTGGGGCTCAGGAGAAGCGAGTTCGACCTCGCCGTGCAGCTCGGCCGCATCCGTACCGTCGCGGCGGGCGCGGGCGGGCGGCGCGTCGCCCGCGAAGAGGTCGACCGGCTGCGGGAGTTGGAGGCGACCGCCACTCCGCTCAGGGAGCGGCTGCGGACGGCCGGCACCACCGAGGGTGCGGCCCTCCTGCAGATCAGCCGGACCCGGTTCACCGGCCTCGCCCGTGCCGGGTACCTCAGCCCGGCCAAGTTCTACCTCAACCGATACCGGGCGGTCGTCTGGCTCTACCTCGTCGAGGAACTGACCGACTTCAGGGCCCGCCACCCCGAGCTGCTCACCGGCAACTACCCGGCGGCCATGCGCACCCTGCTCGACACGGGGGTGGACCGGCGGGCCCGCAACTGGCGCAGTCGCCGGCTCGGTCAGCTGCTCGCGCGCACCGAGAACCCCTGGGAACAGGCGGCGATCTTCAGCTCGCTCCTGGAGCAGCACGAGCTCGACCAGGTGCTGGACGATCCGCGGGAATCCGCCCGCCTCGCCGCTCTCCGGTCCGGACTCGTCGCCGCCGAACCCCGCAGCCCCGCCGGCCGCGAAGTCGTGCACCGGCTGGTCGTGGCGGACGAGGACGACGAGATCAGGTGGATCCGGCTGAGCCTGACCCTGTCCCTGGAAGAGGCACGCACACGCCTTCCTCTGTCCGCCCCGGCCGCCACCGCGGGCCGCTCCTTCCGGGCCCGGCCTGCAGCGGCTGCCCTGCGCACCCGGTTGTGTGGCCGGCTCCGCACTCGGCTGCGCGTCTGGATGCCCGGCCCGAAGCGGCGGAGGCGGACCGATGAGGCACACTGATCCCCGTGTCGTCTCCTCGCCGTGTATGTCCCGTGTGCCGCCGCGAAATCGCTGTCGTCGCCGCTCGCTTCGCCCGCCACGACCCGGCCGGCGCGCGTGGCACGACAGAGCTGATCTCCTGCCCGGGTTCGCGCAGTACGGCGCCCCTCGGTCCTGCGTTGCAGCCGTCCCTGGACGGCTATGCGGCGCCGGAGTTCCCCGGTCAGCTGCCGCTGTTCTGACCGTCGAGGTAGGACCAGTGCCCGTCGACCCGCACGAATCTGCTCACCTCGTGCTGGCTGTCGGGTCGGCCCTCATGGACGAAATGCGCGCGGAACTCCACGGTTCCCTCCTGATGGAAGGCGGAGCCGTTCATGGTGGACAGAATGTCGAGCCCCGTCCAGTGCTGCCCGGGGTCCAGGTCCAGCGCGCCGGGCCGGGTCGTCGGATGCCAGGTCCGCAGCAGGTAGTCGGCGTCGAGCACCACGAACGCGCTGTAGCGCGAGCGCATCAGTCGCTCGGCGGTCGGTGCCGCGGCGTCCCCGCGGTGGAACCGCCCACAGCAGTCCCCGTAGGACTGCTCACGCCCGCAGGGGCAGGGGGCCGTGGCGCTGGACTTCGTACGAGAACGAGGCATCTGGGACATGCCCCCATCCTCCCCCGACGCGGCACGTGCCCCGCACACTCCCTCGCCCCCGCAGGCCGTGACTCGTCCTCCGGACCGCGGGGGAGCCTCGCACGACCGCAGGCGCGCCTCTCAGAGCCCGCCGCGCAGCTGCTCCCACTCCCGTCGGTCGCGCTTGGTCGGCCGCCCGGCGCCACGTTCCCGCACACCCGCGCCGACGGCCTCCTTCGGCGGACGCGGCGCGCTCTTGTCCACGAAACACTCGGCGGCGGGCACCGCCCCGACCCGCTTGCGTACGAGCTGGGACACGACGACGACTCGCTCCCAGCCTTCCTGCCGCACCCGCACCTCGTCACCGACGCGCACCGACTGCGCCGGTTTGGCACGTTCCCCGTTGATCCGTACGTGCCCGGCTTTGCAGGCGGCAGCAGCCACCGACCGTGTCTTCATGAGCCGCACGGACCAGATCCAGCTGTCCACCCGTACGGTTCCCGCATCCGAAGCCATACGGCCACCCTAAGGGGACAGGGCTGCGCGCAGGGCGGTCAGGGAAGGCTGGGCCGCGGTGCGGCAGGACGGCACCAGGTCCGCGAAGCCCAGGAACCCGTGCACCATGTCCGCCTGGACGTCCAGATGGGCGGGCACGCCCGCGTCGCGCAGCTGCCGGGCGTACGCGGTCCCCTCGTCCAGCAGCGGATCGTTGCCGGCCACCAGTACGTACGCGGGGGCGAGGCCCGAGAGGTCGTCGGCGAGCGCCACCGCACCGTACGGGGTCGCCTCTTCGCGGGAGATCAGCCCGAAGTGGTGCCGGTGGAAGAACTGCATGGCGTCCGTGCCGAGCATCGGCGCCTCGGCGAAACGGGTGCGCGAGGAAGTCGGGTCCAGCGTGGTCGCCGGGTACCAGAGCAGTTGGAAGACCGGCTGCGGCAGCCCCCGGTCCCGTGCCATGAGGCACACCGCCGCCGAGATCGACGCACCGGCACTGTCTCCGGCGAGGGCGATGCGCTCAGGGTCACCGCCCCACTCGTCCACGTGCTTCCGCGCCCATGCGTACGCGGCGAAGCCGTCCTCCAGGGCGGCGGGGAAGGGGTGCTCGGGAGACAGGCGGTAGTCGACCGAGATCACGAGGGAGCCGGTCTGCCTCGCCGTCGTCCGGCACAGGGCGTCGTGGCTGTCCAGGTTGCCGATCACGAAACCGCCGCCGTGGCAGAAGACGGTGACGGGCAGAGCGGGGTCGAGCGAGGGGTGATAGACGCGCACGGGAATCTCACCGGCCGGGCCCGGGATGCTCGCGTTCACGACCTTCGGGAGTTCGGTCATGACGGGCATGAGGGAGAGTTTGGCCGCCGCCTGCGCGCGGAAGCAGGCGGGATCGAGGGACCAGTCCATCGGCGGAATCTGGTCCAGGAACTGCTGGAGTGCGGGTTCGATCGGCATGGCATCGCTCCCTGACGGTCCGTCACTGATGGGCCGAATGTACGTGTCGCCTGCAGGGAGGGGAAGAGTCGCACTACAGTCAACACCCTCTGCGACAGGGCCTCTTGGCGGGGTCGCTGCTGGGTCAACCGCACCGCTCGGCACCTGGCCGTCCTCGCCGTCGTCCGGTCCGGCCGACACCGGCGAAATCCGCTGGCGGTCCTGCCCCGGCGCAGCGACGATCGCCGCATGCAACTTTTCCTGGCGACCGAGCGCCTCGCCCTGCGCCCCTTCACGGAGGCCGACATGGACATCGACCACCTGCTGGCGCTGGACAACGACCCCGACGTCATGCGTTACATCAACGGTGGCCGGCCGACGACCCGCGAAACGATCCGGTCCCAGACGCTGCCCCGACTCCTGCACGACCACCCCTGCTTCGGCACCCGCGGCTACTGGGCCGCCGAGGACAGGAACACCGGGGCCTTCCTGGGCTGGTTCGAGTTCCGCCCGCTGGACGACCGCAGCGCCGCCGTGGTCGAACTCGGCTACCGGCTGGGCAAGGAGGCCTGGGGCCACGGTTATGCGACGGAGGGCTCACGTGCCCTGATCGACAAGGGGTTCACGGACCTGGGCGTGGCACGGGTGACCGCGAACACCATGGCGGTCAACAAGGGATCCCGCCGGGTGATGGAGAAGACGGGCCTGGCCTTCGTGCGCAACTACACCGACGACTGGCCCGAAGCCATCGAAGGCTCCGAACACGGCGAGGTCGAGTACGAACTCACCCGCACGGAGTGGGAGCGCCGCGGCTGACCGGGGCGCCCGCCAAGGACGCGGCCGGGAATCCGCCCGGAATGCGGGGGCGGAAGCCTGACCGGTCGAGCTGGTCGAGTACCGGCAGGTCAGGGGCGAGGCCGGTAGAGTCGTGGCCCGGTGGCCCCCAGGGGGCCGGTTGGCACACGGGGGTGGTGACACATGCCTACGCCTGAGCACATCTGGGCAGCCGCTGATCTGCCCGTACGTCGGCTCGCTGGAGTGGCTCTCAATCCGTCCTCTCCGGAGGAAGTCCTGTTGCGGCTGCTTGCCGACGGTCCGCCGGCAGTATGGATGGTGCTGTGCCGGGACCGGATCCTGCCCGACGCCGTGGTCGACGCCGTGCTCAAGCACCCTGACACCCGCACCCGCAGCTTCTTCGCCCGCAACCCCCATGTCGATCCGGCCCAACGGGCACAACTGGTGGACGATCCGCAGTGGTTCGTCCGCGCCCACCTTGCCGAGGCTCCCCGGGTTTCGGCCGGTCGCGGGCCCAGGCCGCTGCCCGACGAGACTGTCGTGCGCATGATCTGCACGTATGACGACGACCTCCTCCAGGGCACGATCTACCGGCAGTTCTCCACCGGACTGCGCCGGTGCATGCCCACTCATCCGGTCGCGAAGGTCCGCCGTTGGGGCGTCGGCATGTGGGATCTGCTGCCCGCCGACACCCGGGCCGCGCTGCTGGCAGATCCTGACGAGGACGTCCGGGAAAGTGCACGGAGGCATGTGCGAGACCGGGATCCGGCCTGGGTGGAGCGCGAACTGCCTGCCCGGCCGAGCCACGGACGCTGGGACATACTGATGCATCGGGCCCTCAGCCGAACCGTCGTGGACAGCGTCCTCACCGCTCCGGTCGCCGAGGGAGAGCGGGCGGCGATCGCCGGCAACCCCAGCCTGCCCGCCGACGTGGTGGTCCTCCTGGCCGGCGATCCCGACCCGGCGGTGCGCGAGAGGATCGCCCTCCGCCCCGACCTCGGACCGGCCGAGCGCCGCATGCTGGCCGTCGACCCCGACCCCGAGGTGCGGCTGGCCCTGTCTGTGCACCCCGAACTGAGCGAGGAGGAACGAGCCGAGATCGACTACCACATCCCCGTGAACGGCTGCTTCGACTCGCAGCCCGAGCCCCACGTGCCCCGGGACCCCCAAGACGTCCGCCGAGACGCGAGTTCCGGCCACCCGCTGCTGCGCCGGAGGGCGGCCACGGACCACACCCTGCCGCCCGACCTTGTAGAACGCCTGGCCGCCGACGACGATCTCGGCGTGCGTGTACTGCTGGCCCAGAACCATCCGGACGCCCCGGCGTCAGTCCTGCTGCGCAGCTTCCTCGAATACAACGGCCTCGAGCGTGCGCACCTCACCACCCGGCCGAACTTCCCCACCACCGGCCTGGCCGCCTTCGCCGACCACCAGGACCCCGAGGTCCGCGCTTCCGCAGCCCCGGCTGACGGAACTCCTCGACGACGAGGAACTGGCCCACGCGGCCGCAGCGAACCCGGCGTGGGATCCTCAGACGCTTCACCGACTGGTGAAGATGCAGGGGCAGCGGGCGTGACCGCTGTGGCCTCGTTGTCCCTGCGACCCGTTGAAGGCCACCCGGCTCGACGGAGCGGGGACCACGGGGTCGACGGAAGCTGGAACCATGGGGCCTGCACCGGCAGTTCTGGGCCGCCGCCGTTCTGTCGGCCGAGGAAGGCGCCACCATGATGCGCGTACGTACCACCCCGGCTGTCGCGGCAGTCGTCGCAGCCGGGTGCGACATCTGCGGTCTCTGACCCCCTAGTCCGCGCCCCGAGTTCCCGCGCTCCGAACCGCACCGGTCGTCGTGCAGGCCGTCGCTCAGGCCGGCAGCCGGTTGGGGTGGGACATCCGGCGGGCCGCCCGCAGCAGCCCCTGGATCTGCGGGCCCGCCTGCTCGACTCCGGTCACGGGGGTGGGGAACGGCAGCCGTACGTCGGTGTGCGTGTGCGGGTACTCCAGCCGCAGCGTGAGACCGTACCGGTCCATCGCCTGCGGCAGTGCGCGGGTCAGCTCGGCGGTCCGGGGAGCGGGCGCCAGCCGCAGCAGCAGGGGAATCAACTCCGCGTGCGAGTCCAGGAGATGGGTCAGCATCTCGGCCTCGCAGGGGACGAGCGGGTCGGGCGAGGTGCGCTCCAGCGCGTCGAGGGTGACGTACATCCGCCCGTGGGCGTCCTCGATGACCGCCTGCCCGAACTCCATGCAGGTGCTCTCGTCGGTCGCCGACGTGTCGTACGGGGCGGCGAGGAGGCCGGTGAGCGTGACGCGTGCGCGCACCCGGTCCCGTACCGGAGTGGGCGCGATGTCGGTGAACTCCAGCCGGACGGGGATGCGTTCGTGACCGGGGGAGTCGGGGTGCCCGGGGGAGGGCTGGGCGTCGGCGGTCACCGCGACCGGCTCGTGGAGGTGGATGCGGCTCATGACTCCCGCACCGTCGAGCCTCCGCACCTCCGTGTGCACGCCGTCGCTGACGACCGTCATCGAGTGGGCGGCGGCCAGTACGGAGCGCACGCGTTCGGCGCTGGTCGGCTGCGGGGCGCGGGTGCGGGGCAGGCGCATGCTGAATCTCCATGGGGGCAGCGGCGAATCACCGGAGCAGGCAACTTAGGTAAGCCTAACCTAATCCATCCTCGAGAGGGGTGTGGGGTGGTCCGTTTCGGCCGTGGGTGCGGGTGTCGCGGGAGCGGTCGGCCGGGCTGCGGTGACACGACTGGGCCGACACCTGTGCCGGGTGGGCCTTGCCCACCCGGCGCGAGAGCGAAAGCCGTACCGGACGTGAGTGATGCGTCCAGGACGGAGCGCCGGGGGCGTGGGTCGCGGGCCGAGGGCGAGGGGCGGCAGAAATCCGCGCAGCAGGTGGCGCAGGCCGAAGGGGCGCGC
>NZ_JBEZKB010000010.1:0-267434 GCF_040651475.1 Streptomyces sp. NPDC048442 | reverse complement strand
TTTTGGGGGCGCGGGGAACTGCGCGATCAGCCACGACGCACCCGCACGACGACCACCGGCCCCGCCGCCCCCCAAGGAGGCTGGGGGGCGGCGGGGCCGTGTACCCCGGAGGTTAGGGGAGGCCGGGGCCTCGGACCGGGATGTGGGTGAGGAGTGGTGGGGCGGCGGGGGCGGTGAAGAAGTCGTTGCCCTTGTCGTCGACGACGACGAAGGCCGGGAAGTCCTCGACCTCGATCCTCCAGACCGCCTCCATGCCGAGCTCCTCGTACTCGACGACCTCGACCTTCTTGATGCAGTCCTGGGCGAGCCGCGCCGCCGGCCCGCCGATCGAGCCCAGGTAGAAGCCGCCGTGCGCGCCGCACGCGTCCGTGACCTGCCGGGAGCGGTTGCCCTTGGCCAGCATGACCTTGGAGCCACCCGCCGCCTGGAACTGCTCGACGTAGGAGTCCATCCGGCCGGCGGTGGTCGGGCCGAAGGAGCCGGACGCGTAACCCTCGGGGGT
Organism: Streptomyces sp. NPDC048442; assembly: GCF_040651475.1. Lineage (NCBI taxonomy): Bacteria > Bacillati > Actinomycetota > Actinomycetes > Kitasatosporales > Streptomycetaceae > Streptomyces > Streptomyces sp. NPDC048442. Next base: position 266,932 of record NZ_JBEZKB010000010.1, on the reverse strand, counting down.
CTTGGCCGGGCCCGCGTAGTACACCGGGTGGTCCTTCAGGTACTGCGGCATGTCCTCGCCCGCGTCCAGCCGCTCCTTGATCTTCGCGTGCGCGATGTCACGGGCGACGACCAGCGGGCCGGTCAGCGAGAGCCGGGTCTTGACGGGGTACTTGGTCAGCTCGGCGAGGATCTCGTCCATCGGCCGGTTGAGGTCGATCCGTACGACATCCTCATCGGCGTCCAGGTGCTCGTCCGTCGTGTCCGGCAGGAACCGCGCCGGGTCCTTCTCCAGCTCCTCCAGGAAGACGCCATCGGCCGTGATCTTCGCGGTCGCCTGGCGGTCCGCCGAGCAGGACACCGCGATGGCCACCGGCAGCGACGCACCGTGGCGCGGGAGGCGCACCACCCGCACGTCGTGGCAGAAGTACTTGCCGCCGAACTGCGCGCCGATCCCGATCTTCTGCGTCAGCTCGAAGACCTTCTGCTCCAGCTCCTGGTCCCGGAAGCCGTGCCCGGTCGGCGAGCCCTCGGACGGCAGCTCGTCCAGGTAGTGCGCGGAGGCGTACTTGGCGGTCTTCAGCGCGAATTCCGCACTCGTACCGCCGACCACGATCGCCAGGTGGTACGGCGGGCAGGCCGCCGTCCCCAGCGAGCGGATCTTCTCCTCCAGGAACTTCATCATGGAGTCCTCGTTGAGGACCGCCTTCGTCTCCTGGTAGAGGAACGACTTGTTGGCCGAGCCGCCGCCTTTCGCCATGAAGAGGAACTTGTAGGCGCCGCCGTCGGTCGCGTACAGCTCGATCTGGGCGGGGAGGTTGGAGCCGGTGTTCTTCTCGTCCCACATGTTCAGCGGGGCCATCTGCGAGTACCGCAGATTGAGCTTGGTGTAGGCGTCGAAGATGCCGTGGGAGAGGGCCTTCTCGTCCTCGCCCTCCGTCAGCACGTTCTGCCCGCGCTTGCCCATGACGATCGCCGTGCCGGTGTCCTGGCACATGGGCAGGACACCCGCCGCCGCGATGTTCGCGTTCTTCAGGAGGTCCAGGGCGACGAACTTGTCGTTGCCTGACGCCTCCGGGTCGTCGATGATGCGCCGCAGCTGCGCCAGGTGGGCCGGGCGCAGGTAGTGCGAGATGTCGTGCATCGCCTCGGCGGCGAGCTTGCGCAGCGCCTCCGGCTCCACCTTGAGGAACGTACGCCCGTCGGCCTCGAAGGTGGAGACACCCTCGGCGGTCACCAGCCGGTACGGCGTGGAGTCCTCTCCCAGCGGGAGCAGATCGGAGTACGCAAACTCTGGCATTTCGGCCGTTCCTCACTAGGCGGGCAGACAGCGTCGTCGTACCTCCATTGGTACGGCGCGCCCACCAGCGTAGAACGGCCGCGGGCTCCCGCGTCAGTGAGGTAAGGCTCAGTCGCCCCCTGTGGCCCCCTGTCGCGATCTATCGCGTTTCGGTACGGTGGTCGGGTGGACCTCGAAAAGAAGCCTCAGCCGTCCCTTCGAAAGCCGCCGCAGCCGCCGCAGCCGCCCGCCCCGGTGGCGCAGCAGACTTCGCTCCGCGCCTCCGACGCGGACCGCGACCGGGTCGCGGACATTCTGCGGGAGGCCATGGCCGAGGGCCGGCTCGACGCCGAGGAGCACGGCGAGCGCATCGACGCCGTCTACCGCGCCAAGACCCAGGCCGAGCTTGAGCCCCTGGTGAGCGACCTGCCCGCGCCCGGCGGCAGCAGCGGCCGGGCCCCGGCTCCCGCGCCCTCGGCCGCGTACGACCCGTACGCGGCAGGTCAGGGCGCCCAGGTGGAGGACAGCCTCGTCGCCGTCTTCAGCAGTTCCACCCGCAAGGGCCGCTGGCGCATCGCCCCGCGCACCAAGGCCTTCGCGCTCTTCGGGAACATCGAGATCGACCTGACCGAGGCCCTGTTCGCGCAGCGGCTCACCACCATCAACGCGACCTCCGTCTTCGGCAACGTCGAGATCCGCGTCCCGGAGAACATCACCCTGCGCGGCAACGGCAACGGGATCTTCGGCAACTTCGAGGTCCGCACCCTGGAGGCCGCCGACCCCGAGGCCCCGGTCGTGGTCGTCAACGGTCTCTCGGTGTTCGGCAACATCGAGGCGAAGCCCAAGCGCGGCAAGCTCATCGCCGACCTGCACGACCGCCTGCGCAAACACCTCGGCCACTGACCGGACTGCGGGTGGAATACGGCGGAATGTGGGCTTCCGAAGCCCCAACACGCCCTGGGCGTACTGGACATGGTTCGAAACCCTGTGCATAGGCGTCGGCACAGCGGGTAGGGACTGCGCATCGTCGCTCGCTCGCGAAGCCGTCGTCAGGAGTAGACCGTGCTGCAACCGCCGCATCAGTCCTTGCAGGTCGCCACCGTGCCCGCGCAGCGTGCGCCGGTACCGGTCCGTGATCAGCGGGACCAGGCCGGCCCATGGCACACGGAGGCGGTGTGCCGCCGGGACGAAGCCGGGCTGTTCTTCGCCCCGTCGAAGGAGCCGACCGCCTCCCGGCTGTCCCGCGAGGAGGCCGCGAAGCGGGTCTGCGCCCGCTGCCCCGTGATGATCGCCTGCCGCGAGCACGCACTGCTGCAGCCCGAGCCGTACGGCGTCTGGGGCGGCCTCACCGCCGCCGAGCGCCGGGTGGTCCTGGCCAGGCGGCGCCGGCGCGAGATAGAACTGCAGGCGGCGCCGGGAACGGGGGACCACCGCATCGCGGGCTGAGCGCGCGTCGCGTACGTACGGGTGTATCGCGTGCGTACGAGTGCATCGCGGACGTACGAGTGCATCGCGTGCGTACGAGTGAGGGGCGGCCACCTGTCACCGGGTGGCCGCCCCTCAGTCGCGCTCGCAGCTTCTCGCCGCGTGTGCTACTTCTTCTCGCCGCGTGTGCTACTTCGCGCGGTCGAAGTCGATCGCGCTGTAAGCGCGCAGCTTCGACAGGCGGTGCGTGGAGTCGATCTGGCGGATCGTACCCGACTTCGAGCGCATCACCAGGGACTGCGTGGTGGCGGTCGCCGAGCGGTAGCGGACGCCGCGCAGCAGCTCGCCGTCGGTGATGCCGGTGGCGACGAAGAACACGTTCTCGCCGCTGACCAGGTCGTTGGTGTGCAGGACGCGGTCCAGGTCGTGCCCGGCGTCGATGGCGCGCTGACGTTCCGCCTCGTCCTTGGGCCAGAGCTTGCCCTGGATGGTGCCGCCCAGGCACTTGATCGCGCAGGCGCTGATGATGCCCTCGGGGGTGCCACCGATGCCCATCAGCAGGTCGACGCCGGTGCCTTCGCGTACGGCCATGACCGAACCGGCGACGTCGCCGTCCGAGATGAACCTGATGCGGGCGCCGGTCTCCCGGATCTCCTTCACTATCCCCTCGTGGCGGGGACGGTCGAGGATCATCACCGTGACGTCCTCGGGGGTGGAGTTCTTCGCCTTGGCGACCCGGCGGATGTTCACCGAGACCGGGGCGTTGATGTCGACGAAGTCGGCGGCCTCGGGGCCGGTCACCAGCTTGTCCATGTAGAAGACGGCCGACGGGTCGAACATCGTCCCGCGGTCGGCGGCCGCGAGCACCGCGATCGCGTTGGGCATGCCCTTCGCGTTCAGCGTGGTGCCGTCGATCGGGTCGACCGCGATGTCGACCTCGGCGCCGGTGCCGTCGCCGATCCGCTCCCCGTTGTAGAGCATCGGGGCTTCGTCCTTCTCGCCCTCGCCGATGACGACGACGCCGTTCATCGACACGGTCGAGACGAGGGTGCGCATGGCGTTGACCGCCGCGCCGTCGGCGCCGTTCTTGTCGCCGCGGCCGACCCAGCGGCCGGCGGCCATGGCAGCGGCCTCCGTGACGCGAACGAGCTCGAGGGCCAGGTTGCGGTCGGGGGCCTCGGCAGGAACTTCGAGCGGCGACGGGAGCTGGTGCTCGGTCATCGGGTGCGGACCTTTCTGTACGGCTACGGCGGCGACGGCCGGGAGAGGAGGTACCGGGAAACCCGGAAACCGGGAAGGGGACGGTACTCCGAACTCTATCCGTACATCGACAAAATGAGCAGAGGGGGTGCACGTATGAGCGGCATATCGGTTACGTCCGCCCCCTGGAGCGGGGCGGGAGACCCGCATGGGGGACCATGGAGGACGTGGCAGCAGCGAAGCGTGGCAATCAGAAGATCCGGGACATGGTGCTCTCGATGGTGGTCATCGGGGCCGTCGTCGCCGGCATCTACACGGTCATCCCGCACGACGAGAACGCCGACCCCCTCAAGACGGTCGACTACCGGGTCGAGCTCAGCACGGCCCAGCGGTCCGCGCCCTACCCGGTGCTCGCCCCGCAGGGCCTGCCGAAGGAGTGGCGGGCGACCTCGGTGACGTACCGCGGCGACGAGGGCAAGGCCTGGCACCTGGGCTTCCTCGACCCGCAGAAGGAGTACGTCGCGGTCGAGCAGTCGACGAACGACCCCGCGAAGTACGTCCCGAAGGTCACGCTCTCCGCGAAGGACACCGGGAAGACGCAGGAGGCCGGCGGCCGCACCTGGCAGGTCTGGAAGGGCGAGAAGTACGACGCCCTGGTCCGCACCGACAAGGGCGCCACCACCGTCGTGATGGGCACGGCCATCGACGAGCGCCTCGCGGAGATGGCGGCGGCACTGAAGACGAAGCAGCCGCAGCAGCCGCAGACGCCGCAGGCTCCCCAGACTCCGCAGCCGAAGTAGCCGAAGTAGCCGAAGTAGCCGAAGTAGCCGAAGCAGTCGTAGGTACGCGGACAGTCGTAGGTACGCGGAAGGGGCCGCCGCACCCGATCGGTGCGGCGGCCCCTGCTCACTTGCTCACTTGTGCATGGCTCAGACGGTGGTGATGACGTCGTCGTAGGCCAGTCGCGGGGAGCGCGGGAACCAGGCGTCCTCGCCCGGCTTGCCGATGTTGACGATCATCAGCGGGGTGTGGTCGTCGTCCAGGAACTCCTTCTGGACGGCGGCGAAGTCGAAGCCCGTCATCGGGCCGGCGGCCAGACCGGCGGCGCGGACGCCGACCAGGAAGTAACCGGCCTGCAGGGTGCCGTTGATCAGGGCGGCCTGCTCGCGGACCGGGCGCTCGGAGAAGAAGGCGTCCTTGGCCTGCGGGAAGTGCGGGAACAGCGCCGGGAGCTCCTCGTGGAACTCGTTGTCGGCGGACAGGATCGCGACCAGCGGGGCCTTGGCGGTCTTCGGCTGGTTGCCCTCGGCCATCAGACCGACGAGGCGCTCACGGGCCTCGGGGGAGCGGACCAGGGTGACGCGCAGCGGCGACTGGTTGAACGCGGTCGGGCCGTACTTGACCAGGTCGTAGATCGCCTGGACCTGCTCCTCGGTCACCGGCTCGTCGGTGAACGTGTTGGCGGTGCGGGCCTCGCGGAAGAGGAGGTCCTGGGCGGCGGGGTCAAGAACGAGGGACATGCGTCGTGCCTTCCAGACGTGCGGAGAATCAAGCGATGCCACCACCGTAGAGCGGCTTTAGGTTAAATTTCAACTAACGGTGGGTGATCGTGGCAGGGGTCACATCCGCACCGTGAGAGGAGCGGGGCAACGCCGTGGCCAGGGCCTGGCTCAGGAGGGCACTCCGTAGCGGGTGACGAGCGCGGCGGCGCGGTTGTGCAGGGAGGTGCGCAGCCATTGCGGGGCCAGCGCCTCCGCGTTCGTGGCGAGCTGCCACAGTGCCCATTCCGCGTGCCTCGAATCCTGGAAGGTCACGTTCATCCGCAGCCAGCCGTCCGCGTCGGCTTCTTCGGTGCGGACGGCCAGTGCGGTGCCCACCAGTTCCTCCCGCCGCGCCGGGTCCACCCGTAACAGCACGGCGACCTGGTCGTCGCCGGCCCGGAACCGGGTGGTGCGTTCCTGCCAGGCCCGGTCCAGATCGACTCGGTCCGGCCGCTGCGCGGGTTCGTCGAGTTCCTCGGCGGCCAGCACCCTCGACAGCCGGTAGGTGCGGTCCGTGCCGGACCTCGTGGCCAGCAGATAGCCGTGCTCCCGTACGGTCACCAGGCCGATCGGGTCCACCGTGCGCCACTTGGGGGCCTGGTCCACGGCCGCGTAGTGGATGCGCAGCTTGTGTCCGGCGAACACCGCGCGCCGGACCTCGCTCACGAGGGCGTCGGGCAGCTCCTCGCCGGCCACGCGGCGCGAGAGGAGGTCGGTCTCCGGGTCGACGAGCAGTCGCTGCGCCGCCCCGGCCGCGGAGTCCCGAAGGGCTTCGGGCAGTGCGTCGACCACCTTGAGCATGGCCGAGGCGAGCGCCGAGCCGAGGCCGAACAGCTGCGCGCCACGCCGCGATCCGGCGATCAGCAGGGCGAGCGCCTCGTCGTGCTTCAGCCCGGTGAGCACCGTCTGGAAGTCGGGCAGCAACGCGAAACCGCCGTGCCTGCCGCGCTCGGCGTAGACCGGGACGCCGGCCACGGACAGTGCCTCTATGTCGCGCAGCACCGTGCGGGTGGAAACCTCCAGCTCGCGGGCCAGGGTGTCCGCAGTCAACCGACCGTGCCGGCGCAACAGGAGCACCAGGGAGACCAACCGGTCGGCGCGCATGCGGGAACTTTAACGGAATACATGACTAAGGGTGTCGTGATTGGTTGAGAGCCTCGTTGACACGGCGTCAGAGCGTGGCGGCTACCGAGCCGATGGACGTTCGTACTCTCAACGAACCGAACGGAGCTACTTCGACAATGGAACGAACTGCGGTCAACCCGGTGACGTGGTCGGTGGAGATGGGCTTCAACCAGGGCGAGGTCGTCTCTGGGCACACACGGACCCTGTACATCTCGGGACAGACCGCGATGAGCGGTGAAGGCAAGCCCGAGCACGACGGTGACATGGCGGCGCAGCTGGGGCTGAGCATCGCCAACCTGGAGGCCGTGCTGAGCGAGGCGGGCATGACCCTCGCCCACCTCGTCCGGCTCAACGTCTACACGACCGACGTCGACCTGCTCTTCCAGCACTACGGCCTGCTGGCGGGACGGCTGGGCGCCGCCCAGGTCGCACCGACCACCACGATGCTCGGGGTGGCGCGACTGGCAATCCCCGGCCAACTGGTCGAACTTGAGGGAACCGCCGTCGCCTGAGGCGCCTCCGCTCCTCCGCTGCCGCGCCGGCCGGCCCGGCGCGAGCAGCGGGAGCGGGCAGTCGGCCGGCTTCCGGTCAACTACTCACCGAGGACACAGCGGACTCAGTAGCGGTAGCGAGCTGCCAGGATCACGATCTCCGCCACATCCGGACCAATCAGCTCGCGCTCCTGCACATTGATGTTGCCCAGGGCGTTCTCGTACGCCTCTCGGAGTACCGCGCAGTCCTCGGCCGAGACACCGGAAACAGCGAGGGGCCGACCCCCGAAGGAGTCGGCCCCTGTGACGGAAACCGTCAGACGTTGAAGCGGAACGTCTGTGGACTGATCCTGACCTGCGGCGGAGCCCCTTCCAGGGCTCTGACCTGGGGTTTCCTCGTTGGCATGCGTTGGCTCTCGACGGCCGTTTACGAGTGTCCCGCGGACTGGCTGCGGACTGGTCGGGCGGGCGGAGGCCGAGAAATCCATGGCGCACCGGTGGGACCGGCAAGGAGACTGCCCAGGTGAGCGACCGCTACCCCTGCCCCTGCTGCGGGCACCGCGTGCTCGGCGAGGTGCCCGACCTGAGCACCTGGCCCAAGGACATGCGGCTGATCGTCCGCAAGGAGCGCCCCCACCCCGGTGCCCAGTTGCGCTTCACCGACTTCGACGGACTGCGACTGACCTGCTTCGCGACCAACACCACAGGCGGCCAGCCCGCCGACCTCGAACTGCGCCACCGCAGAAGCCCGCTGCGAGGACCGCATCCGAAACGCCCGCGACACCGGCCTGCGCAACCTGCCCCTTACGACGCCGCACAGAACCGGATCTGACTGGAGATCACCTCCCTCGCATGCACTCGCCCCCCTCGCGTGGATGCCAATGCTCGAGGCTAAGACGTGCGGCGCTTCCTTTGCCCTTCCAGCAGTTGCAGGGCGGCAGCTGCGGCTCGTCGGGCTGCCGCAGGAGAGGTTTTGAAGCCCGCTCCCGACCACCCAGCGGCTACCACAGTGGGCGGCAGGCCGGGCAGCGGGCCCAGTGCGGGTAGTCCGCCGTCGATGAACAGGTCAGTGCCGCTTGATCCGGTGAGCAGCTTTGCCTCGCCGAGGAAGGGCAATCGAGAGGAGAGCCCGTGCCGTATCCATCGCACCTGCTGGTCGTTGGGGATCGTCGCCGGGGCGGCGGGGGCATTCCAGCCGTCGAGGGGGTAGCCGGCCAAGAGCCCGTCGCTTCCGTCCGGGCGCGCCCAGGCGCCGGTGACGGCATCGACGATGGTGGGCAGGCGCCGGCCGCCCGACTCGAAGATTCCGTAGCGGATGAGCTTGCTCGCGGCAGGCCGGTCAGCCGGCCAGCGGTCCCCGAGCAGGGCGGGGGTGGCGCAGCCTGCGGCAACTACGGCGATGTCGGCGCGCAATTGCCTGCGGGCCGGGTCACTTCCCCGGGCCCCGGAACAGGTCAGCACGGCGGTGCCGTCCGGACCGGCGGTGAGGGAGTCGACCCGGTGTTGGGAAAGGACCCGTACGCCTGCCAGCCGGGCGCGGTCCAGCAGCGCAGCCATGGCCACAGTGCCGCGTGCATAGCCCGCTCCCGGCTCCCAGACTGCACCCGCGATCCCGGCTGTCCGCAGGTCCGGCCAGCGCCTGTTCAGCCCGGACACGGAGACCAACTCGGCCGGAATGTTCAGCTTGTGCAGTTCAGTGACCGCCGCAGCGGCCTTCTCCAGGTCCGCCGGCCCGAGGAGTACCAGGGCTCCTGTGCGGCGGAACCCGTACGCAGTAGCGAGTTCGGGCCGCCCCCACAGCGCCAGGAACGCCTCACAGGCGAGAATTCGCTCCCCCTTGTCCAGTTCGAAGGCCCGGATCAGTCCGCCGGACACCGTACTGGCCGACGATCCCGGGGCGCCGTCGTCCACAAGTACCACCGAGGCACCGGCCTCGGCGAGTTCGGCGGCCGCTGCCCTGCCCACCATGCCGCCGCCGAGAACAGCGATCTCGTGGTGCTGCTCAGCCGCCCGCTCCGACGGCCGGGGAGTCGGTCGCTGCGTCCGGACCTGCCAACCGTGGTCCGGAGTGTCATCCTGTGGGCCGATGGGCTCAGCCAGTTCCCCGCGCACTGTGTCCAGAAGCGCTGCTCCTCGCCGCTCCGGGTGTTTGGCCAGGGCTCCGCCCAGCGCAGCGAACGCCGCCGCTACCCGAGTGGCTCCGCCCCCGACCGGCCGGGTCACCACTATGGTGCGGCCTGCCGGCCGGAGATCCCCCTGGCCGGCGTCCGGGAGGACGCAGTCGTCGGTAAGTATGACCAACTGTCCGGCAGTAGAGGGGCTGCGGCGCAGCAGGTCGGCCACGCCGGAGGCCGTTCCGCAGAGGACGACCGCTCCCAGCCATTGGCTGCCGGGCCACTCCTGGTGTACCTCGGCAATCGGTCCGGTGCCGTCTGCCGTGGCAGTCCGTCGGCTCAGCCGCTGTCCCACTTGCCGTCCTCGTGCGCTGCCGTCATGCAGGACGGCAAGCCTCCGTACGCCGCGTTCCTCGCAGACGCGGTCGATCGCTGCGGCCTGGTCGGAGTCGCTGGGGTACATCCGCAGTACGGTGTCGTCCCTCTCCGCACCGGCGGCGGGACCGGTCACCAGGGGCAGCAGCACCGGCAGGCCCGCTTTCCGGTAGAGCCGCAAAGCCGCCTCGGACTCCTCTTCCCGCAGGCCTGCGATGACTGCTGCGAACCCCCCGTCGGCCACCACCTCCTCAGCGACGGACACGGCGTCGTCGGTCCCGCTCCGGTGAGTGAAGAGCTCCCAGTGGGACAGTGGGTGACGGGCGATGGCGGCGGCCTCGATGAACCACTGTTCCCGGGGGTCTTCGGGGACATCCACAGGGCTCACCACCGCGACCCTGACGTCCTGCGGGTCTGACCGCGTCGAATCCATGCGATTCCTTTCCCGTAACGGGATATGTCTCGGCTGCGCGATGATGGATCCCCGGTGAAGACGCTCAGCTACAGGCCGGATCATCGCGGGCCGGTGATTCGACGGGCGGGTGATTCGAATCAGCCGACCGGACGGCACCAGCCAGACGGGCCAGTCGCATCGCGGCCGGTTCCGCCTCGGCTGCCCCGAGACGACGGTAGATTCCGACCGCCCCCCTGATATCGGCCAGTGCGTCGGAGAGCGCACCGTCGAGTTCCTTGCACCGGCTGATGCCTTCGAGTGCCCGTCCCTCCTCCAGCGGATTCGGTACCACGGCTGTGAGCCTCAGCGCCTGCTCGTAACGGGCGCGTGCCTGGTCGGTCCCCGCAGACTCGACGAGTAGGTCACCCAGGGCGTTCAACGCCTCGGCCTCCCCCCGGGCATCACCCAGTTCCTGGCGCAGAGCGAGCGACCGCAGCAGCAGTTCGGCCGCCTCCGCGTGCTGACCGGTGATGGTGCGAACCCTGCCCAGACACGTAAGGACGTAAGCCTCGTGCAGGTGATCGCCCAGCTGTCGCAACAATTCGAGGGTCTGCTCCAGGAGTGCGGTGGCCTGTGCGAAGTTTCCGGCCGAGGTCTGCCCCCGTCCCAGTTCCGTCAGCGCGTCCGCCTCGCCGTGCCGGTCACCGAGGTCCCGGTACAGCGTGAGCGCGCGCTCCAGTGGCTCGACCGCGCGGCCGTGCCGGCCGGTGACGATTTCGATGTGGCCCAACTCGGTCAGCACGTTGGCCTCGCCTTGGCGGGCACCCAACTCCCAGTAAATGAGCCGAGCCCGGTCCTGGAGCGTCGCAGCGGCCGGATAGTCCCCGGTCCGGAATCGCACGAATCCCAGCCTGCTGAGGGCGCCGGCCTCGCCATGGCGATCACGGAGGTCCCAGTAGAGGGTGAGCGCCTGCTCCTGCAGCTCGGCGGCTTCCGCGTAGTCATTGGTGCGGTACCGAACGAAACCCAGTTCGGTCAGGGCCTCGGCCTCGCCGTGCCGGTCGCCCAGGTTCCTCTGCAGGGCGAGCGCCTGCCGTTGCCGTTCGGTCGCTGCCGGGTAGTCGTTGACCAGCCGGAGCACGCGGCCCAGTTCGGTCAGAGCCTGAGCCTGGCCGTGCCGGTCACCGAGCTCCCCATAAAGGGCCAGTGCCCGCTCCTCCAGCACGACTGCCGCCGCGTAGTCGTTGGTCAGGAGACGTACATGCCCCAGTGCCGTCAGAGCACTGGCCTGGCCATGCCGGTCACCGCTGCGGGCCGCGGCGGCCACCGCACGGTCCTGCAGAGCGGCGGCTTGCTGCCAGGGGCCTTCTTGGTAGAGGAACGCGGTCATCGCCGCTGCCAGCCGAACGACCCGGGCGTGCTCGCCGGTGGCCGCAGCATGGTCGGCGCAGGCGAACAGGTTGGCACGCTCGGCATGCATCCAGACCAACGCTTCTTCCCGGGAGCCCAGTTCCGTGTCGAGGGCGGCGCCGCCGACGGGCCGCGGGGCGAGCGAGAGGTGGCGGTCGGCTGCTTCCGCAAGGTTCTGGTAGTGGTCCAGAAGACGCGTGACAGCACGCTCGCGGTCCTCTGCCGGGTCGCGGCTGACCAGGGTGCGGGCATAGTCGCGTACAAGGTCGTGTGGGCGATAGCGGCCTGGTGCCTGCTCGTCGATCAAGTGGTCGGTGTACAGGGCATCCAGCTCACGGCGTGCCCGAGCCAGGGGAATGTCGTCGAGCGCGGCGGCGGCGCGCGCGTCGATGTCGGGCCCGGGATGCAGGCCGATCCGGCGGAACAGCCGCTGGCGGTCGGCAGGCAGGTCTCGGTAGGACAGCTCGAAGGCGGCTGCCACGGTGCGGTCACCCGCGTGCAGTTCGTCGAGCCGGTCCCGTGTCGCGATGAAGTCTGCCGCCAACTGGGCGATGCTCCAGGCAGGATGATGCGCCAGCCGCCCCGCGAGCAACGAGATGGCCAGCGGCAGACAGCCGCACAGCCGCACCATCTCGTCGACCATTTCGGCATCGGTGCTGCTGTCGGTGGCTGCGCGGTGAATGAGGCGAGTGAACAGTTCGGCGGCCTGGCGTTGCGGAAGTACCTCCAGCGACAGAGGTGCGGCGCCCTCCATTGCGACCAGGCGACGGCGGCTGGTGACAAGGACCAGACAGTCGCCGATGGCCGGGAGCAGGGGTTCGACCTGTGCGTGATCGACCGCGTCGTCGAGGACCAGCAGCATCCGGCGGCCGGCCAGATGACCACGCCACAGGGCCGCCCTGCTGTCCAGGTCGACCGGTATCTGCTGGGCGGCCCCGACGACTCCGGCGAGCAGGCCGGCAAGCACTTCGGCAGGCTCGGCCGGCCGCTGCCCAGGGGTGTGGGCATGCAGCCGGATGAAGATCTGACCGTCGGGAAAGCGGTCGGCGAGCAGATGCGCGGCACGGGTGACCAGCGCGGTCTTCCCCACACCAGGCATCCCGTCCACAGTGCGTACGGTCACCCCGCCGGTCGAGCCGCCCGTCGCAACAAGCTGCTCCAGCTCATGAACGCGTCCCGTGAACGCCGCCACGTCCCGGGGAAGCCTACGCAGCGAGGAGACATCGGACGACGCCACGACCCCTCCCTCGCCCTGACGGGAGAACCGGGCTGCGGCCGGCGCTGTCGCACGTCCCCGTTCCACGGGCTGAGCATGGTCCAGCAACGTCCGCCAGTAACGTTCGTTGGGAACCTCGCCGGCCCAGTGGCTCCACAGCCGGACCAGAGCCCAGACCTGCTCGCTGCTGCCTGGGCTGGGAACCTTCGCCCGCCCCGCGGTGTCCGACAGCCAGTCGCTGACCCGTTGTGCGCTTACCTCTGCGCCGTACCTTTTGACGGCGCGGCCGACTTCCCGCCGAGAGTAGCCCCGGCCTGCCGCACGCTTCGCCGCCCTGGCACGGTTCTCCAGGGCCCGTAATTCCTCGTAGAACGCACGCGCGCGCTGGTCCATTGGGTTCCCCCAAGGCAATGACGGTCCTCGTGGCCGCGCTGACCGCCGTGTCCGCTGCCCTCGACGGGCACTGCGGGCACGCCTGCGACGAGGAGAATTTGAGACTTCTGCCCGTCGTGCCCGGTTCAACAGTATTCCCGTGTGCAGTGGGCCCAACCTCTTATCAGCGCCCGCTCATTGACGGAGCAGCGCACCGTACGAGGAGCCGGGAGTGGTCATGGAATCGATAGAGCCCACCACAGCGCGGGACACGGTCCGCAGTCTGCGTGCAGCGATGCTGTACAGCTTTGTTACGGGGGCCGGTACCGCCGCGGGTACCGGGGCTGTCGCCTGGATTGTTTGGCTCCTGCAGAGCCGCTGATCCCGAAGTGACCGCGTCTCGTGCCTCGCACGGGAAAACGCCAGGGGGTCCGACTCCGAGAAGCCGGACCCCATCCGACCCCCGAGGCCGTCCAGGCCCACTTCGAGGACTACTACGAGCGCCCCGTCCCCCCTCGATGCCATCCGCCACGTCCTCGCCGGACGCCCCCTCACCCCAGCGATCGTCCGGGCCCTCAACCCGGCCGTCCTCTCGGACAGCGCACTGCTCCACAGAATCGCGGCACATCCCGAGGTCGCCTCGTACCTGTCCTGCGACGGCGAGTTCGACTTGGCCCGTACCGACCCGATCGAGTCGATCGCCCTGCCCAACAGTCTCCCGGTGGAGCCCGTCGCCGGCTCCAACGCGGGCGGCACCCACTACCTCTGCGGCCCGGCCGTCCTGGCACGACGCCCTGGCCGGCTTCCACCCTCAGGCCTTTAACGCCGGCTACCTCGACGACCACCCGGACCACCCCGCCGCCCGCGACCGTCTCCTCGCCGCGCTTCGGCGACCGCCTGATCCAGCGTCAGAATATCCAGCACCCATCCAGCACGCTGACGGCGAAGGGGCCGACTCCATCAGGAGTCGGCCCCTTCCGACCTGCACACTTGACGAATCGCCTAGCGTGCAGTAACGGCACGATTACACGTTGAAGCGGAACTCCACCACGTCGCCGTCCTGCATGACGTACTCCTTGCCCTCCATGCGGGCCTTGCCCTTGGCGCGGGCCTCGGTGACCGAGCCGGTCTCGACCAGGTCGGCGAAGGAGATGACCTCGGCCTTAATGAAGCCCTTCTGGAAGTCGGTGTGGATGACACCGGCCGCCTCGGGGGCCGTGGCGCCCTTGGGGATCGTCCAGGCGCGGGTCTCCTTGGGGCCTGCCGTGAGGTAGGTCTGGAGGCCGAGGGTGTCGAAGCCGACGCGGCCGAGGGTGGCCAGGCCGGGCTCTTCCTGGCCCATGGACTGGAGGAGTTCGAGGGCTTCCTCGTCGTCCAGCTCGATGAGCTCGGACTCGATCTTGGCGTTGAGGAAGATGGCCTCGGCGGGGGCCACCAGGGCGCGCTGCTCGTTCTTGAAGTCCTCGTCGACCAGCTCGTCCTCGTCGACGTTGAACGCGTAGAGGAAGGGCTTGGTGGTGAGGAGGTGCAGCTCGTGCAGGAGGTCGCCCTGCTCGGTGCCCTTGGTGATGCCCGCGGAGAAGAGGGTCTCGCCGGCTTCCAGGATCTTCTGGGCCTTCTCGACGGCGGCGAGGACCAGGACCTTTTCCTTCTGGAGGCGGGCCTCCTTGGTGAGGCGGGGCACCGCCTTCTCGACGGACTGCAGGTCGGCGAGGATCAGCTCGGTGTTGATCGTCTCGATGTCGTCCTTGGGGGACACCTTGCCGTCGACGTGGACGACGTTCTCGTCCTTGAAGGCGCGGATGACCTGGCAGATCGCGTCGGACTCGCGGATGTTCGCGAGGAACTTGTTGCCCAGGCCCTCACCCTCGGACGCGCCGCGCACGATGCCCGCGATGTCGACGAAGTCGACGGTGGCGGGGAGGATCTTCTGCGAGTTGAAGATGCCCGCGAGGACGGCGAGGCGGGGGTCCGGGACGCCGACGACACCGACGTTCGGCTCGATGGTGGCGAACGGGTAGTTGGCCGCCAGCACGTCGTTCTTGGTCAGGGCGTTGAACAGGGTCGACTTGCCGACATTCGGCAGACCGACGATTCCGATCGTGAGCGACACGTTGGCGACTTCCCGTAGCGGAGAGATGAGGAGCTGGTGCGGGCCCGGGGGTGGGCCGACCGATCCCCCAGTTTACGGGCGGGGGGTGGGGGTGTCGTACGGGGAGGAGCACCGCCCGCCCCGGTACGCTGCCGGGCCTTCGGCGCGTGCGCTGCCCGGCCCGCCGGGCGTACGCCGTCGAACTCAACGCCAAGCTCGTCCAAAAGGCGTGTCCCAGCTCGGAATCCGCCAGTCCGGCGACCTACGTTGGTCCGGTGGAGCAACCCAGGACCCGTCCCCGCCCCTCCCCGCGCCGACCGCACCACATCGCCGCGCGGGAGATCACCGCCGAGACCGCGACCGTCTACCGGGGCGCGGGGCGGTCAGCGCGGCCCGTGGCACCGGTGGTGCTGGCGCTGCGGCGGCTGCCCAATCCGCGGCTGACCGGGCTCGGCGGCGGGCTGTTCGCCTCGCTGACGATGCTGGCGCTGGCGTTCCTGGACCTGCTGCTGTTCGACGGGTCGCCCGTCGTGTACGGAGTGCTGTTCCTGCCGGTCAGCCTGGTGACCGCGCTGTGGGTGCGGCCCGCCGACCTGGTCACCGCGCCGATCAGCGTGCCGATCGCCTTCGCCTGCGGGCTGCTGCCCATCGCGGGCGGCTCGGACGGTTTCGGCAGCCGGCTGATGGCCGTCGTCACCGCGCTCGCCGTGCACGCGGGCTGGCTGTACGGCGGGACGCTGATCGCCGGCCTGATCGCCAGCGTGCGCAAGATCCGCCAGATGGGACGCCGCCAGGCAGCCCAACGGGCAGCCGCCCCGGCACCCGTACGACGCTCCCGCCCCCGCAGCGCCCCGTAAAGAGGCGCACCCAGGGGCGCCCCTTCAGGAGCGCCCTTCAGGGGCGCGGGGAACTGCGCGACCAGCCCCGAACGACCCGCAGATGACCACCGGCACCTCCTGGCCCCCCAGCCCGGCACCCCCAGCCACGCGCCAAGCGCCACGCGCTCAGCGCTTCGCCGCCGCCATGGCCGCCCCCACGATTCCCGCGTTGTTCTGCAGCTGCGCCGGGACGATTTCCGCGCGGATGCCCTCGATCAGGGGGATGAACTTCTCGGCCTTGCGGCTGACGCCGCCGCCGATGATGAAGAGGGAAGGGGAGAAGAGCATCTCGACGTGCGCCAGGTATTTGGTGACGCGCTTCGCCCAGTGCTCCCAGCTCAGGTCCTCGTCCTCCTTGGCCTTCGTGGAGGCGTGCTTCTCGGCGTCGTGGCCGTGCAGCTCCAGGTGGCCCAGCTCGGTGTTCGGCACGAGCTTCCCGTCGAGGAAGAGGGCGCTGCCGATGCCCGTACCGAAGGTGAGCAGGAAAACCGTGCCCTTGCGGCCTGCGCCCGCGCCGAAGGTCATTTCCGCGACGCCCGCCGCGTCCGCGTCGTTCAGGACGGTGACCGGGAGGCCGAGGCGCTCGCCGAGCAGGGTCTGGGCGTCCAGGTCCACCCAGCCCTTGTCGACGTTGGCGGCCGTGCGGGTGATGCCGTCCGTGACGACGCCGGGGAAGGTGATGCCGACCGGGCCCGACCAGCCGAAGTGATCGACGACTTCCTTGACGCCCTCGATCACGCCGTCCGGCGTGGCCGGGTGCGGGGTCAGTACTTTGTGCCGGGGCTCGGCAAGGTCGCCCCGCTCCAGATCCACGGGAGCGCCCTTGATGCCCGAACCGCCGATGTCCACTCCGAACACGTTCATGGACACCACGTTACGACGCACCACCGGCACGGGTAGGGCGAAGTGCTACTTGCTGCCGAGGGCCGCCGCCTCCGCGCGCAGGTCGCGGCGGAGCTCCTTGGGGAGCGAGAAGGTGATCGACTCGTCGGCCGTCTTGACGGTCTCCACGTCGCCGTACCCGCGCTCGGACAGCCACTCCAGGACGCCGTCCACCAGTACGTCGGGGACGGAGGCACCCGAGGTCAGGCCGACCGTCGTCACGCCCTCCAGCCACGCCTCGTCGATCTCGCTCGCGAAGTCCACCAGGTGCGCGGCGCCGGCGCCGGCGTCCAGGGCGACCTCGACCATCCGGATCGAGTTCGAGGAGTTCTTGGAGCCCACGACGATGACGAGCTCGGCGTCCTCGGCGAGCTTCTTCACCGCGATCTGGCGGTTCTGGGTGGCGTAGCAGATGTCGTCGCTGGGCGGCGAGAGGAGGTTGGGGAACTTCGACTTCAGGGCGTCGACCGTCTCCATCGTCTCGTCGACGGAGAGGGTGGTCTGGGAGAGCCAGACGACCTTCGACTCGTCGCGGACGGTGACGTTCGCGACGTCCTCGGGGCCGTCGACCAGCGTGATGTGGTCGGGGGCCTCGCCGGACGTGCCGATGACCTCCTCGTGGCCCTCGTGGCCGATCAGGAGGATGTCGTAGTCGTCCTTCGCGTACCGGACGGCTTCCTTGTGGACCTTGGTGACCAGCGGGCAGGTCGCGTCGATCGTGGCGAGCTTCCGCTCGGCGGCCTCCGCGTGGACGGTCGGGGCGACGCCGTGCGCGGAGAACATCACGATGGAGCCCTCGGGGACCTCCGCGGTCTGCTCGACGAAGACCGCGCCCTTCTTCTCCAGGGTCTGCACGACGTACTTGTTGTGGACGATCTCGTGACGGACGTAGACCGGCGCACCGTACTGCTCGAGCGCCTTCTCGACGGCGATCACGGCGCGGTCCACGCCCGCGCAGTAGCCACGGGGGGCGGCAAGCAGGACACGGCGGGCGGGGGAGGAAGTCATGCGTCCATCGTAAGGCCGTGCCCGGGAGGCCAAAGATCGCGTACGGGGCAACACTGGGCCTGACGGCCGAAGGTGCGCACGTACGTACGGAGGAACGATGGCGGGGAGTCCTGACGGAGCAGCAGGGGCAACAGGGCCGGCCGGGACAGCAGGAGCGGCCGGAGCGAGCAGCGCAGGGGAGAGCAGTACCGGAGCGACCAGTTCCGGGGCGACCAGTTCCGGGGCGCCAGGGCTGAAGCGGAGTCTCGGGTTTCGGGATCTGGTCGTCTACGGGCTGCTGTTCATCGCGCCCATGGCCCCGGTCGGCGTATTCGGCACCCTCGACGCCAAGTCGCACGGCGCCGTCGCGCTCGTCTATCTCGTCGCGACGGTGGCGATGGCGTTCACCGCCTTCAGCTACGCGCAGATGGTACGGGTGGTGCCGCGGGCGGGCTCCGTCTTCGCGTACGCGCGCGCCGCGCTGGGGGAGGGGCCCGGCTTCGTCGCCGGGTGGATGGCGATGCTCGACTATCTGCTGATCCCCGCCGTGGCCTACCTCTTCTCCGGGATCGCGATGCACGCGCTGATCCCGTCGGTTTCGCAGTGGGTGTGGACGGCGATCGCGGTGGTCGTGACCACCGCGCTCAACATGTGGGGCGTACGCGCCGCCGCCCGCGTGGGCTTCGCGGTGCTCGCGCTGGAGATCGCCGTACTGCTGGTGTTCGTGGTGGCCGCGGTGGTCGTGCTCGTACAGGACGGGGCGCAGCGGGACTGGCTGTCGCCGCTCACCGGGGACGGGTCGATGGGGTCGTTCTCGCTGGCGGCGGTGGTGGGAGCGGTGTCCGTCGCCGTCCTGTCCTACCTGGGATTCGACGCCATCGCCTCCTTCGCGGAGGAAGTGACGGGGGGCTCGGCGCGGGTCGCCAGGGCCGTGCTGCTCTGTCTGGCGCTGGCCGGCGTGCTCTTCGTCGTACAGACGTATCTGGTCGCGCTGCTCTCGCCGGTCCAGGCGGCCGAGCTGGCCGCCGACCCGGAGAAGCAGGGGACGGCCTTCTACGACGCGGTGGACGGGGCGGTCGGGTCGTGGCTGCACGACCTGGTGGCGGTCAGCAAGGCCATCGGGGCGGCGTTCGCGGCGCTGGCCGGGCAGGCGGCGGCGGGACGGCTGCTGTTCGCGATGGCACGGGAACGGAGGCTGCCGAAGCTCCTGGCACGGGTGGACGCGAAGTCCGGCGTGCCGAGGGTGGCACTGGGGCTCGCGGCAGTGGTGACGCTGGTGGCGGCGGTGTGGGCGGCGCGGCGCGGAGACGGCATGGACCACCTGGTGTCGGTGGTCGACATCGGCGCCCTGACGGCTTTCGTGCTGCTGCACGCATCGGTGGTGGGCTGGTTCGCGGTACGGCGGGAGGAGGGGCCGCCGGTGTGGTGGCGCCACGTCCTGGCCCCGGTGATCGGCGCGGCGATCGCGGTGGCGGTCATCGTGGAGGCGAGCAGGACGGCACAGGTGGTGGGGGCGGTGTGGCTGGTGGTGGGACTTGGGGTACTGGTCGCGCAGCGGGGGCGCCCCTCCACCCCTCCGCCCTCCGCCCCCTAGCCTCTTGGGCAGCGGGGCCGCCCGGCAGCGGGGCCGCCCCTCCGCCCTGCGACCCCCAGCCCTCTTGGGCAGCGGGGCCGCCCGGCAGCGGGGCCGCCCCTCCGCCCTCCGACCCCTAGCCTCCTTGGGCAGCGGGGCCGCCCCCCGGGGGCGGGACGGGTGGGCAAGGGGGCGGCCCCCACGCGGAGCACACCCTCCTCCGCGACCGCATCCGCTCCGCCACCGCACCCCGTGCGGCCCGGTGGGCCGCTTCGCGGATTCGGCCCCTCCCCACCCCTTCACCTAAACCGCTCGCCGCGGGGCGGAAAAGGCAGCACCGCTCGCGCCGGTGGGGGCGGGCGTCCCGGGCTGCGCCCGGTGCACGGCTGCGCCGCGCGTCCTCAAACGCCGGACGGGCTGAAATGGCCGGACCAGGCTGAAGTGGCCGGACCGGGCCGAAGGTGCCCGGAAGGGCGGAGATTGCGCGGCCTCGCGCACCAACCCCGCCGACGATCCCCGCTAGCCTCACCCCATGGCTCTCCACACCTCCGCCGACGCCCCCCTCCCCGTAGGCGAAGTCTCCCGCCTCATCGGTGGCTGGATCGATCGTCTCGGTGCCGTATGGGTCGAAGGACAGATCACCCAGCTCTCCCGCCGACCCGGCGCAGGCGTCGTCTTTCTTACGCTCCGGGACCCGTCGAGCGACATCTCCGTGGCCGTGACCTGCTACCGGCAGGTCTTCGACGCGGTCGCCGACGTCGTCTCCGAAGGTGCCCGCGTCGTCGTCCACGCGAAGCCCGAGTGGTACGCGCCGCGCGGTCAGCTCTCGCTGCGGGCCAGTGAGATCAAGCCCGTCGGGATCGGTGAACTCCTCGCCCGGCTGGAGCAGTTGAAGAAGTCCCTCGCTGCCGAAGGGCTCTTCGCGCTCGACCGGAAGCGGTCGCTGCCCTTCCTTCCGCAGCTGATCGGCCTCGTCACCGGCCGCGCCTCCGCCGCCGAGCGGGACGTACTGGAGAACGCCAGGCACCGCTGGCCCGCCGTCCGCTTCGAAGTGCGGAACGTCGCGGTGCAGGGCGTCCACGCCGTCACTCAGGTCGTCCAGGCGGTCGAGGAGCTGGACGCCCTGCCGGACGTGGACGTGATCATCGTGGCGCGGGGTGGGGGAAGCGTGGAGGACCTCCTCCCCTTCTCGGACGAGCAGCTGGTGCGGGCCGTGGCCGCCGCTCGTACCCCCGTCGTCTCCGCGATCGGGCACGAGCCGGACTCGCCGCTGCTCGACCTGGTGGCCGACCTGCGGGCCTCCACGCCCACGGACGCCGCGAAGAAGGTCGTACCGGACGTGGGTGAGGAGCTCGACCGCGTCCAAGGGCTGCGCGACCGTGCGCTGCGTACGGTGCGGGGCATGCTCGACCGGGAGGAACGCGGGCTGTCTTCCGCCCTGGCCCGGCCCGTGATGGAGCGGCCCCAAAGGATGGTCGAGGAGCGGGAGGCGGAGGTCGACGCGCTCGTCGCGCGCAGTCGGCGGACGCTCGGGCACCTCCTCGACCGCGCCGACTCCGAGCTGTCGCACACCCGCGCCCGGGTGGTCGCCCTGTCACCCGCCGCGACCATGGAACGGGGGTACGCGGTGCTGCAGCGCGCCGACGGCGCGGTGGTGCGGTCCCCGGAGGACGTGTCCGCCGGCGACGAGCTGCGGGCACGTGTGTCGGAGGGGGAGTTCGTGGTGAGGGTCCCCGAGCTGTAGCCCGAACCGTAGCCACGGCTGTACTGCTGCTGTCGGACCTCGCACATAGGGTGGAACGCATGGCCAAGACGGATGAAGCCGAGGTCGGCTACGAGCAGGCGCGCGACGAGCTCATCGAGGTCGTACGCCGCCTCGAAGCGGGCGGCACGACCCTGGAGGAGTCCCTCGCCCTGTGGGAGCGGGGCGAGGAACTGGCGAAGGTGTGCCGCCGCTGGCTGGACGGCGCCCGCGCGCGGCTGAACGCGGCCCTCGCCGAACCGGGAGAGGCCGCCGCCGGGCAGGGCTGAGCCCGCGCCCGCCCCCGACGGCCAGGGGCCGGAGTCAGCGCGTCGCCGGGCGCCGCAGCGACCCTCAGTACGTCGCCGGGCGCCAAAGCGACCCTCAGCGCGTCGCCGGACGCCACAGCGCCCCTCAGTGCGTCGCCAGGCACCCACAGCGCCCTCAGTACGTCGCCAAGCGCCACAGCGACCCTCAGTACGCCGCCAGGTGCCGCAGCGCCCTCAGCGCGTCGCCAAGCGCCAAAGCGACGTCACTTCCGCGCTCCGCGCCTCGTACAGCGGGTCCGTGGTGTCCCTGGCCCGGGGGTGGCGCGGGGCGATGTCCAGGCGGTCCAGGACCCGCAGGCCGGACTCCTCGAAGCGGGCCAGGAGTTCCGCGCGGGTCCGCAGGCCGAGGTGTTCGGCCAGGTCCGAGAGGATCAGCCAGCCTTCGCCGCCCGGCTCCAGGTGCGCGGGCAGCCCGTCCAGGAAGCCCTGCAGCATCTGGCTGTCCGGGTCGTAGACCGCGTACTCGACCGGGGTGCGAGGCCGGGCGGGCACCCACGGCGGATTGCAGACGATCAGGGGAGCCCGGCCGGGCGGGAAGAGATCGGCCTGGACGACCTCCACCGCGTCGCCGACCCCGAGCAGTTCGAGGTTCTCCCGTGCGCACTCCAGCGCCCGCGGGTCCTGGTCGGTGGCGATCACTCGCTGCACCCCGCGCCTGGCCAGCACCGCGGACAGCACGCCCGTACCCGTACCGATGTCGAACGCGGTCGTCAGCGCGGGCAGCGGAGCGTCGGCGACCAGGTCGACGTACTCGCCGCGGGCCGGTGAGAACACCCCGTAGTGCGGGTGGATGCGGTCGCCGCCGAGGGCGGGCACCTGCACGCCGTTCTTGCGCCACTCGTGCGCGCCGACCACCCCGAGCAGCTCACGCAGCGAGACCGTGTACGGCTCGTCGGCAGGGCCGTACGCACCCGTGCAGGCGTCCGCGACCTCCGGCGCCCGGCGGAGCGGAACCCGGTGTCCCGGCTCGACCTGCACCACCAGCATGCCGAGGATCCGGGTGCGCCGGGACTGGGCCTGGCGGTGGAGATGGAAGCTTTCGGCCGGGGTCTGGCCGGGCTTGGCGCCCTTGCGGTCGACCCGTCGGGCCAGCGCCGTCAGCAGCTGCCGCGCGTTGTGGAAGTCGCCGCGCCACAGCAGCGCCGTGCCCTCGCAGACGAGCTTGAACGCGGCGTCCGCGGTCGTCCGGTCGTCGGCGACGACGACCCGCTTGGGTGCCGGAGCACCGTTCTCCGACCGCCAACGGTTCTGCGCCGCGGTGCCGTCGGCCTCGGTCCACCGGAAAAACTCCTGAAGGGTCACCCGCCCAGTGTCCCAGGGTCCCGGTGCCACAAGGGCCCCAGTGTCTCCGGTCACATCCGCCGGGCGGCCCGGAACCCGCCGTGCGAGCATCGTGCCCCACGGCTGCGTGCCGCCCGGCCGGGTCTGGGTTCGGGTCCCGGCTCGGGCTCGGGAGGAAATTGCGGGCCGATTTCTGTTATCCGCCGTCCGGCCCGAGGTCTCCCAGGTGTCGGAGCAAAGAAGTGTGTGCGTACGGGCCCAGGCGGCCGACCGGACGAAGAGGGGCGGGCAACCGTGAACAGGGAACACGGAGTCGCGAGAATCGTGGCGGCGCAGAGCGGCGATCCGCAGGCGCAGGACGAACTCGTCGCCGCGTACCTGCCGCTCGTCTACAACATCGTCGGCCGGGCCCTGGGTGGCCACGCCGACGTCGACGACGTCGTGCAGGAGACCATGCTGCGGGCCCTCGACGGCCTCGGCACCCTCCGCATCCCGGAGAGCTTCCGGTCGTGGCTGGTGGCCATCGCCATGAACGAGGTACGGCGCCACTGGCAGCGCGAGCAGCCGACGGCCGCCCTTGCCCCCGGCGACCGCGAGCCCGTCGACCCGGGGGCCGACTTCGTCGGTCTCACCCTCGTCAGGATGGGGCTCTCCGGGCAGCGCAAGGAGACCGTCGAGGCGACCCGCTGGCTGGACGGCGACGACCGCGGGCTGCTGTCCCTGTGGTGGCTGGAGGCCGCAGGCGAGCTGACCCGGGCCGAGGTGGCGACCGCGCTCGAACTGTCGCCGGAGCACACCGCCGTACGCGTACAGCGCGTGAAGGCGCAGCTGGAAGCGGCCCGGGTGGTCGTGCGGGCACTGGCGGCGGTGCCGCTGTGCGGGCAGCTGCGTGAGGTGCTCGGGCCGTGGGACGGGGCACCGTCCGCGCTGTGGCGGAAGCGAATATCGAAGCACGCGAAGGAGTGCGCGGTGTGTTCGGGCCACCGCAGCGGCCTGATGCCCGCGGAGGGTCTGTTGGCCGGGTTCGGGCTGGTGCCGGTGACGGGAGCGCTGGTGGGACTGGTGGGTCTGGCGATACGGAACGCGGCGCCGGGGCAGTCGATGGGCGCCGCCGGATCGGTGGCCCACACGCAGCCGGTCGCGTACGCGGCCCACGGCGAGACGGCCCATGGCGAGACCTCGCTCCCGCACGCGGACCCGGCGTACCCGCATACCGGCTCCGCCACGAGCACGGGCACAGGCACAGGCACAGGCACAGGCACAGGCACAGGCACAGGCACAGGTACGGGTACGGGCGCCCGCGCCGCCCGTCGTCAGCAGCGGACCCGGCGGCGGCGTCAAGTGATCGGCGCGGCAGCCCTGTTGGCTCTCGTCGGGGGCGGGTTCGGGGTGCTCCGGATCTTCTCCGGCGGGACGGACGGCGCGGCCAGTACGGTGGTCGCCGAGGCCGGGCAGCCGGGCGGGCGCGTGCTGCCGAGTGCGGGCAGCAGCGCCGCGGCGGTTCCCACGCCGAGCGCGACGAAGCCCACCGCCTCCGCGACCCCCACCAAGGCCAGGCCCAGCAAGACCGCCACCCCCACCCGGACCACCTCGAAGCCGAAGCCGCCGCCCGCCCCGAAGCCGAGCCGGACCGCCGCCCCCACCAGGGCCACCCGGCCGCCCGCACCTCCCGCCGGGCCCGCCCAGGAGGTGGTGAACATCCTCAACACCGAGCGGCAGAAGGCGGGCTGCGGGCCGCTGAGCCGCAACGGACTGCTGGACAACGCCGCCCAGGGACACTCCGCGGACATGGTCGCGCGCAACTTCTTCGACCACTCCAACCCGGACGGCGACGGACCCGGCGAACGCGTCACCGCCGCCGGGTACAAGTGGAGTACGTACGGGGAGAACATCGCCTACGGCCAGTCCACCCCCGCCGCGGTGATGGAGACCTGGATGAACAGTCCTGGCCACCGGGCCAACATCCTCAACTGCTCGTTCAAGGAGGTCGGCATCGGCATCAAGGACAGCTCGCGCGGCATCCACTGGACGCAGGTGTTCGGCGCCAGGTAGGCGCGGGGTGTCCCAAGGGGCTCAACGTCAGTTGTCGAAAAGGGCGTTGAGCTCGCCGTGCGGCACCGCGTCCGCCACCGAGTCGTACGTCCCCGAGGTCAGCAGCTCCCGGGTGGCGCGGCGCACCGCCGCGTACGCGGCGCCCGCGACCGCCCCGCCCAGGCTGACCCGCGCCACGCCCAGCTCCGCCAGCTCGGCGGTGGTGGGCGAGCCGGGGTGCACCAGGATGTTCAGCGGTACGTCGACGGCCGCGATCAGCGCCGCGATCGTCTCCGGGTCGGTGACGCCGGGCACGAAGACGCCGTCGGCGCCCGCGCCCACGTACGCGTGCATCCGCCCGACCGTCTCCGCCAGGCGCCCGGACTCCTCGCCGAGGCCGAACAGGTAGGTGTCGATACGGGCGTTGATGTAGAGCGGCACACCGCTCTTGTCGGCGGCGGCCCGCGCGGCGGCGATCCGGCCCGTGTGCTCCGCCGGGCTGCGGTTGCCGTCCTCCAGGTTCACCCCGACCGCACCGGCGGCGATGACCGCGGCGACGGTTTCGCCCACGCCCTCGGCGGTGTCCGCGAAGCCGCCCTCGATGTCCGCGGTGACCGGTACCTTCACCGCCGCGGCGACCCGGGCGATCAGGTCGATCGCCCGGTCCCGGTCGAGCGCGTCGCCGTCCGGCGAGCCCAGGCTCCAGGCGACCCCGGCACTGGTCGTGGCGACGGCGGCGGCCC
The DNA here is from genome assembly GCF_040651475.1 of Streptomyces sp. NPDC048442. Classification (NCBI taxonomy): domain Bacteria; kingdom Bacillati; phylum Actinomycetota; class Actinomycetes; order Kitasatosporales; family Streptomycetaceae; genus Streptomyces; species Streptomyces sp. NPDC048442. The sequence continues at coordinate 241,475 of NZ_JBEZKB010000010.1, read as the reverse complement.
CCGCCTCCTCGACCAGCAGCGCGCTCGCCACGTCCCAGGCATTGGGGAGCAGGAGCGGGGCCTTCGGGGTGGTGTGCAGGGAGCGGAGGAGGGTCGCCTTTTCGTGCTGCGTCGTCGTCATGGGAGCAGTTCACCAGGTTCCGGCGGCACGGTCTGGCGAATTTCCGACACCGGGGCCGTGATGTCTGCCGGCTGCCCACCGGCTGCCTGCCGGCTGTCCGGTTTGACCGGTCGGGAGCCCCTGTCCGAGCCGCCACGTACGATGCGCGCGGCACCCCCTGCACCGCCCGACGAGGAGCACCGTACTGATGGCGATACCGCCGCCGCCCCCGGAACAGCCCTGGAACCAGCCGCAGCAGCCCGGCGGACCCCCGCAGCAACCGGTCCCGCCCCCGCACCAGGCCTACGGCACGCCCTACCCGCCGGCCCCGTCCCCGTACGGTGCGCAGCCCTACGGCGGCCCGCAGTCCTACGGCGGTTCGCAGCCCTACGGGATGCCTCCCGCGCCGCCCAGGACCAACGGGCTGGCCATCGCCTCCCTCGTCACCGGCATCGTCTGCTGCATCCCGGTGCTCGGTCTGATCCTCGGTCTGATCGCCCTGTCGCAGATCAGGAAGCGGGGCGACTCCGGGAAGGGCATGGCGGTCGCGGGCATCGTGCTGTCGTCGCTCAGCGTCGTTCTCGTACTGGTCGGCGCCCTCACCGGCGCCCTGTCCAACTTCAAGGAGGGTTTCGAGGAGGGCATGCGGGAGAACTCGCACGCCGTCGAGGACCTGCGGACCGGGCAGTGCTTCGACACCCCGGACGGCTCCCTGGAGGGCACCACGTACAACGTGACGCTCCTCGACTGCGAGAAGGCGCACGACGCCGAGGTGTTCGGCACCTTCGACCTGACCGAGTCAGGCGAGTACCCCGGCGACGCGAAGATCAGCACGATCGCAGACAAGAAGTGCGCGACCGCCGAGAAGGCGTACACCGGTGGCGGCAGCGTCGACGCCGACTCGTACTACCTGATGCCGGACGCGCGCGGCTGGCGGCTCGGCGACCGGGGCGTCACCTGTGTCTTCGGCAATGAGTCCGGCGAGAAGCTCACCGGATCGCTCCTCAACCCCGGGGCGGGCGGGGACGACGGGAGCAGCACCGGGGGCACCGGGGGCAGCGGGGGCAGTGGGAGCAGTGGTGGCACCGGGGACACCGGGAGTACTGGGGACAGTGGGAGCACCGGAAGCGGTGTGGGCGAAGAGGTGTAAGCCTGCGGGCCCATTACCCGCGGGAACATGCCTGCCTAAAGCCGAATCATCACATCGAGTGAAACCCTGGCCTTTGCTTGTGCTCAACAACCGTAGGTTGCCAGGCTGTTGCTGTCTGTCAACCTGATGGGAGTGGCCAGTGACATTCGGTGAGCAGCCGGCCTATCTGCGCGTGGCGAAGGATCTCCGGCAGCAGATCGCCGAAGGGAAGCTGCCGCCGCACACCCGGCTCCCCTCGCAGGCCCGCATCAGGGAGGTCTACGGCGTCTCGGACACCGTCGCCCTGGAGGCCCGCAAGGTGCTGATGGCGGAGGGCCTCGTCGAGGGCCGCTCGGGTTCGGGGACGTACGTACGGGAGCGGCCGGTGCCGCGCAGCGTGGCCCGCTCCGCCTACCGGGGTGGAGGCTCCTCCACGCCCTTCCGGCAGGAGCAGGCGGCCGACGGTGCGCGCGGCACCTGGGAGTCGCGCAGCGAGCAGACGCGGGCGTCGGAGGAGGTCGCGGGACGGCTCGGCATCGAGCCTGGCGAGCGGGTGATGGAGACCCGGTACGTCTTCCGGGACGCCGGGGAGCCGATGATGATCTCCACGTCCTGGGAGCCCCTCGCGGTGACCGGCCGCACGCCGGTGATGCTGCCCGAGGAGGGGCCGCTGGGCGGCTGCGGGGTCGTCGAGCGGATGGCAGCCATCGACGTCGTCGTGGACAACGTGGCGGAGGAGGTCGGCGCCCGGCCGGGACTGGCCGACGAGCTGGCCGAGTTGGGGGGCGTACCGGGACATGTGGTGCTGGTCATCGAGCGGACCTACTACGCGTCCGGACGGGCGGTGGAGACCGCGGACCTGGTGGTTCCCGCCGACAGATACCGGGTTTCCTACCACCTCCCCGTGAAGTGAGAGCGGCCCCAACTCCCCTACGTACACAGCTCAGTTGAAGCCCTCGGGGGCGCATCCAGCCGGATGCGCCCCCGAGGGCTTCGTCAACTCCCCGGTGTTTCTTGGCCAGATCGGTGTCTCTTTGTAAAAAGTCATATCCGGTGAGTAAAGGTCAGGCGTAGGGTCGGGCATATGCGTACTGAGGTTTCCTGGGGATCCCTGACGGCGTGCGGGCCGGCGGACGGAGGCGCGCGATGAATGACGCTGGTGCACAGCTTCCGTGGCTGGTGGTGCGGCAGGACGGCAACGGCAACCGCTATCGCGTCGGCGCGTACGCCACGCGGGCGGAGGCCGAGCAGAAGGCCGACCAGCTCGACCGCCGCGGACACAAGCAGCTCTATCTGATCGAACAGGCCGCCACCCGGCAGTAGTGAACCGGGCCCGCCGGGTCCGCCGGACCACGTGAACCCATTGGATCTGCCCGCCGGCCAGGTCCTAGGCTCCGCCCATGACGAATCGACTTGTGGTGGGCGGAGCCCTCTGCCATGACGGACGGCTGCTGGCCGCGCGCCGCAGCGCCCCGCCGGAGCTGGCCGGCCGCTGGGAGCTGCCCGGCGGCAAACTGGAGCCGGGCGAGACGCCCGAGCAGGCCCTCGTGCGCGAGCTGCGCGAGGAGCTCGGCGTGGAGGCCGAGCCCGTCGAGCGGATCCCCGGTGAGTGGCAGCTGCCGCGCGGATACGTCCTCCAGGTGTGGACCGCCCGGCTGCTGTCCGGCGAGCCCCGCCCGCTGGAGGATCACGACGAGCTGCGCTGGCTCGGCCCGGACGAGAGCGACACGGTGGACTGGCTCGACCTGGACCGCCCGGCGGTCGCGGAGGCAGTGCGCCGGCTGCGCGCGGAGTCCTAGAAAGGCACGCGCATTCCCGGACCGGCGCGTGAACTTTCGGAAAGACGGGCGCGCGGATTCCCGGGACGGGGGCGCGGATTCCCGAGGCGGGGGCGCGGATTCCCGGGACGGGGGCGCGCGCCGGATTCGTACGACCGCGCGGTGATCTCTTCGTACGGGCTAACGCGGCTGGTCCGCAAGGGTCTGAACGGGGCAACGGGACCCAGCGCACGGGCGACCTCGTACGCCGTTCGTGCCACAGTGCGCCCATTCCCGGGATAGCCGGAGTCCGATATCGGGTATGTGCTGATTAACCCCCCGAAAAAGGACGCTCCCTCTTTGGGGTCCGCTGCTGCTGTTCAGGGATGTGGTCGGCGTGCTCGACACCGAAGGCGCCTGCGCCGAGTGGACCTTCCCCGCCCGGCCCCACGCGGTCCGCACCGCGCGGCATGCCGTCCGTGACACCCTGCGCGCCTGGGGCCTCGACGAGGTCAGCGATGTGAGTGTGCTGCTGGTCAGCGAGCTGGTGACCAATGCCCTCAGGCACGCGTCCGGGCCCATCGGTGTGCGTTTGGTGAGGCTCGACACCCCCGGCCCCCTCGCCGGAACCGCCGGGACCGCTCACGCCGTCCTGCGGGTGGAGGTCTCGGATCCGCTTCCGGATCCGCCCCGCGAGCGGGCCGCGGGCCCCGACGACGAGGGAGGGCGCGGAATCCAGCTGGTGGCGTGCTCCGCGCATCGCTGGGGCACCCGGCGGGGAAAGAGCGGCAAGACGGTGTGGTTCGAGCTGGCTCTGCCCGGTTAGAAGTGTGAAGGGACTTGAACGATCACGACGGCACCCGGAAGGGCGTCGCCGCACTTCGGGCGGGCGGCGAACTACGGCCGAAAAGGGCCGGGGGAAGGCCGGGAGGACGTCGCGATCGTGAACGCCGTGCCGACTGGGGCCGTGGTGCTGAATACTGCGGTCAAGGCCGGTTCCGGTGAGGTGAGCTGGAGGGGACGGTCGTGTGAACGAGATACCAGCGAAGGCGCAGCAGTCCGGCGCGGGCGCGGGCGGTGTTTCCGGCGAGCCGGGTGCGTCCGGTGCGTCCGGTGCTTCAGGCACGTCCGGCGCTTCAAGCGCGTCCGGTACGTACGGTGTGTCCGGCGCGTCCGGGCCGGCCGGGACGGGTGCTGACGCAAGCGCTGACGCAGGCGCCGACGCACGTACGGGCGCTGAGGGCGTTGCGGGCGTTGCGGGGGGCGCAACAGCTGCGGGGGCCGCGGGCGGCGCCCTGTGGCAGAGCAGCCCGCCGGGTTCGATCTACGACTACATCAGGGTGGCGTCCTTCTCGCTGGGCGCCGACGGCTGCGTCGAGCAGTGGAGCAACCGCGCCGAAGAGCTCTTCGGGGTCGCCGCGCGCGACGTCGTGGGCCGCGACCCGGTCGAGGTCTTCATGCCCGAGGAGCACCGCGGACTCGGGCACCGCGAGGTGGCCGAGATCCTCGACGGCAAGGAGTGGACGGGCCTCGTCCCGTTCCGGATGCCCGCATCCGCCACCGGTGCCGCCGGGGCGGAGGGGGTCGCCGAGATCTATGTGATGCCCAGCGAGACACCGACCGGCGAGCGCGGTGCGCTCTGCCTCGTCGTGGACGTACGGGCATTGCGCCGGATCGAAACCGACCTCGCCGCATCACAGGCCATTTTCGGTCAATCTCCCTTCGGTTTCCTGCTGTTCGGTACGGATCTCACGGTGCAGCGCACCAACCGCCGCTTCGCCGCCGTGTTCGGCGGCGCCGCCGACGACCACCGCGGCCGCACGGTGCACGACTACCTCGCCCCGCCCGAGGCGGACCGGATGTCCGCAGCCCTGAAACGGGTCCTGGAGAGCGGCGACTCCATGACCGACATCCAGATCACCGGCACGGAGCCGGGCAGCACCGAGCGCCGCCAGTGGTCGGTCAACCTCTACCGGGTGCACAGCGGCTCCGGCCGCCCCGTCGGCGTCGCGGGCCTGGCCACCGACGTCACCCGCCGCCACCGGGCCGCCCGCGAGGCCGCCGACGCCCGGCGCAATCTCGCCCTTCTCAACGAGGCGGGCGCCCGCATAGGGAATTCGCTCGACCTGGAGACCACCGCCCGCGAACTCCTCGACGTCGCCGTCCCCGGCTTCTGCGACCTCGCATCCGTCGACCTCTACCAGGGGCTGCTGAGCGGCGACGAGGCCCCGCCGGGCGTCACCGACGTCACCGACGGCAGTGCCGAGCTGCGCCGGGTCGCCTTCGCCAGCGCGGTGTCGGACGCACCGCTGGCCGCGCCCGGGTGCGTGGGTCCTGGCGAGGACCCTGCCGAGATCACCGTCGGGTCCCTGCACCGCTACCCGTTCGGCACGCCGTGCGCGAAGGCGCTGCGCACCGGGCGGGCCCGTGCGGTGCACGGCGCGGACGGCGACCTCGTGCACTCCACGCTCGCCGTGCCGATGGTCGCGCACGACACGGTCATCGGGCTCGTCCAGTTCTCCCGTACGAAGGGCAGCGAGCCCTTCGGCGAACGGGACCGGGCGCTGGCCACCGAGCTCGCCTCCCGCGCCGCCGTCTGCATGGACAACGCCCGCCTCTACCGCAGGGAGCACGAGCGCGCGCTGATCCTCCAGCGCAGTCTGCTGCCGCCCGGCGACCCGGAGGCCGCCGGACTCGACATCGCCTGCCGCTACCTCCCCGGCAACACCGCCACCGAGGTCGGCGGGGACTGGTTCGACGTCATCGAACTGCCGGGGCACCGGACGGCGCTGGTGGTGGGAGACGTCATGGGGCGGGGCCTGCGGGCCGCCGTCGCCATGGGTGAACTCCGCACCGCCGTACGCACCTTGGCGCTGCTGGACCTGGAGCCGGCCGAAGTCCTCTCCGCACTGGACGAGATCGCCCGCGGACTCGGCACCCCCGGTGGCACCCAGCAGGCGTCCCGCGCCGCGCACAAGTCCCGCGAGGCCGACCTGTCCGAGGTGTACCTCGCGACCTGCGTGTACGCGGTCTACGACCCGGTCACCCGCCGGTGTACGTTCGCCAACGCGGGCCACCTGCCGCCGGTCGTGGTCGAGCCGGGGGAGGAGCCTTTGCTCCTCGACGTACCGCCGGGCATGCCGCTCGGCGTGGGTGGCGAGCCCTTCGAGGAGGTCGAGGTGGAGCTGCCCGAGGGGTCACTCCTGGCCCTCTACACGGACGGCCTCGTCGAGTCCCGAGAGCACCCGCTCGACGAGGGACTGCGCGACTTCCGTACGGCGATGAGCGGGCCCGTCCGCCCGCTGGAGGACGTCTGCGACCACGTCCTGAACACCCTCGACACCCGGCACGGCGAGGACGACATCGCCCTCCTCATGGCCCGCATCCAGGGCCTCCCGGCGGCTTCGGTCGGCGACTGGCGGCTGCCGCGCGAACCGCGCTCGGTGGGCCGGGCCCGCGAACTGGCACGGGCCCAGCTCCAGTCCTGGAACCTCGAAGACCTCGTCGACACCACCGAACTGCTGGTCAGCGAACTGGTCACGAACGCACTGCGGTACGGCGAGGGCGAAGTCCGCCTCCGGCTGCTCCTCGACCGCACGCTGGTGTGCGAGGTGTGGGACGCGGGCCTGGTCCAGCCCAGAAGGCGACGCGCCCGCGACACCGACGAGGGCGGCCGCGGCCTCCAGCTGGTCGGACTGCTCAGCGCGGCGTGGGGTGCGCGGCGCACCCCCCGGGGCAAGACGGTGTGGTTCGAACTCGCCCTGCCGGACGGGGAGCCGCAGGCCCCGGCGGAACTGAGCGTGGACCAGCTGCTGAGCATGTACTGAGTGGGGGGCGGGGCTCCGCGTGGGGGTGTCCCGCTGCCCAAGGGGCCAGGGGCTAAGGGGCAAGCATTTAGGGGCGCGGGGAACTGCGCGACCAGCCACAACGCACCCGCACGACGCCCCCCTAGCCCCCCGATCATCCGCTCAGCTTCCGCACCAGCAGCCCCGCCTCCTCCTCGTCCTGCTCGATCCCGAAGACCTCCGAAAGCACCTTCGGCACTTCCGCAGGTTCCAATTCCCGCGTCTCGGGCGGAAGGTGACTGCCCGGCCTGACAGTCGTCAGCTTCAGTTCATCCAGGATGTGCGTCCGGTCCGGCAGCACGCGCTGGACGAACAGGCGGCGACTGAAGGGGGAGTGGGGGTTCGTGGCGACGAAGTAGTTCGACATGCGGAAGTCGACCGGGTACTGGGGCGTCACAGTGAAGGTGTGCCGCACCATCCAGCCGTCGCCGTCCGGGTCCGTTCCGGGGCCCATGGCGGGCTGGTGCAGCGCCCAACCGTGTGCCCCCGGCGTGACCTCCTGCTCGCGCAGCCAGTACCGCCACGCGTCCTGCGTCACCTCGTTGCCCGCCTCGCCCGCGATCATCTCGATCGGCTCCAGCTGGCTCGCCCCGAAGCCCACGTCGCACAGCCAGCGCCGCCCGTCGAGCTCCACCACCAGCATCGCGTGGGTGGTCGGCAGCATCTTGTCGCCGCCCATCACGACCCGGCCCTGCACGGCGAAGAAGTCGTAGCCGAGGGCTTCGAGGGCCGCCGCGAAGAGCGTGGCGTGCTCGAAGCAGTAGCCCCCGCGGCCGCCGGTCACCATCTTGGCCTGGAGGGTCTCCAGGTCGAGCGGCGCATCCTGGTGGAGCACCGGGTCGATGGTGCTCCACCGCAGGTTCAGGACGTGGCCGCGGTGCAGGGCGTGGAGGGTCGCCAGGGTGGGTGCGCGGTCCCCTCCGTAGGAGATCCTGGTCAGATAGGCGTCGAGGTCGAATGAGTCGCTGTTCCACATGACCGGTGCAGCAGCTGCGAGCCCGAAGCTATTCCGTACCTATTCCGTAGCTGTTCCGGAGCTATTCAGTCCGCCTGCGGATCTTGTTGCCGAGCCAGACCAGCGGATCGTACTTCCGGTCCACTGCCCGCTCCTTCAGCGGAATCAGGGCGTTGTCCGTGATCCGGATGTGCTCGGGGCACACCTCCGTACAGCACTTGGTGATGTTGCAGAGGCCGAGCCCGTGCTCCTCCTGCGCGCTCCTCTTCCGGTCCAGACCGGCCTCCTGTGCCGCGTCCAGCGGGTGCATGTCCAGCTCGGCGACCCGCATCAGGAAGCGCGGCCCGGCGAAGGACGTCTTGTTCTCCTCGTGGTCGCGCACCACATGACAGGTGTCCTGGCACAGGAAGCACTCGATGCACTTGCGGAACTCCTGCGACCGCTCCACGTCCACCTGCTGCATCCGGTACTCGCCCGCCGCCACGCCCTCCGGCGGTACGAACGCCGGCACCTCCCGCGCCTTCGTGTAGTTGAACGACACGTCCGTCACCAGATCCCGTACGACGGGAAAGGCGCGCAGCGGCGTCACGGTGATCGTGTCGGACGGTGTGAAGGTCGACATCCGGGTCATGCACAGCAGCCGGGGCCGCCCGTTGATCTCCGCGCTGCACGAACCGCACTTGCCCGCCTTGCAGTTCCAGCGCACCGCGAGATCGGGCGCCTGGGTGGCCTGGAGACGGTGGATGATGTCGAGGACGACCTCGCCCTCGTTCACGGCGACCTTGAAGTCCGCCAGGCCGCCGCCTTCCGCATTGCCGCGCCAGACACGGAAGTTCGCCACATATTTGGCGGACGCGGACCCGGATGCGGACGCGGGCCCGGACGCGGACGCGGGCCCGGTGGACGGAGTCGTGGTCACTCGAACAGCTCCTCTTCGGCGAGGTACTTGACCAGCTCCTCCTTCTCGAAGAGAGCGAGCAGGTCCGGGCGGATGGGCTCGGTCGTCGTCGCTGCGAGCTCGATCTGGCCGTGCACCGGGTCGGTCGCCGCCAGCCCGCCCGTCGGGTCGGCGGGGCGGCACAGCAGATTCACCGGCCGCCAGGAGCGCTCCATGGCCGGGAAGTCCTCGCGGGTGTGGCCGCCGCGGCTCTCGGTGCGCTCCAGGGCGGCGCGTGCGATGCACTCGCTGACCAGCAGCATGTTGCGCAGGTCCAGGGCCAGGTGCCAGCCCGGGTTGAACTGGCGGTGCCCCTCGACCCCGGCCCGCCGGGCCCGCACCCTCAGCTCGGCCAGCTTGTCGAGGGCCTGCGTCATCTCGGCCTCCCGCCGGATGATGCCGACCAGGTCGTTCATGGTCTGCTGGAGCTCCTGGTGGAGGGTGTACGGATTCTCCGCCGGCCTGCCGGGCTCGGCGGCGGTCCCGGCCGTGGCCCCGGACTCGGGCCCCTCCGCGCTGAACGGCCGCAGCGCCTCGGCCGCCGCCGCGTCCACCTGCTCCTCGTCCACCTGCGGGCGGCCCCCGCCCGTGTGCTCCAAGGCGTGCTGCGCCGCGTGCAGCCCGGCCCGGCGGCCGAAGACGAGCAGGTCGGACAGCGAATTGCCGCCGAGCCGATTGGACCCGTGCATGCCGCCCGCCACCTCCCCGGCCGCGTACAGGCCGGGTACACCGCGGGTGGCTGCGGTGTCGGAGTCGACGGCGATGCCGCCCATCACGTAGTGGCAGGTCGGCCCCACCTCCATCGCCTCGGCCGTGATGTCCACGTCCGCCAGCTCCTTGAACTGGTGGTACATGGACGGCAGTCGGCGCCGGATCGCCTCGGCGGGCATCCGCGTGGACACGTCCAGATAGACGCCCCCGTGCGGGGTGCCCCGCCCCGCCTTGACCTCGGAGTTGATGGCACGGGCGACCTCGTCGCGGGGGAGCAGCTCGGGCGGACGCCGGTTGTTGTCCGGGTCCTCGTACCAGCGGTCGCCCTCCGCCTCGGACTTCGCGTACTTCTCCTTGAAGACGTCCGGGATGTAGTCGAACATGAACCGCTTGCCTTCGGAGTTCCGCAGTACGCCGCCGTCGCCGCGCACCGATTCGGTGACCAGGATCCCCTTCACGGACGGCGGCCAGACCATCCCCGTGGGGTGGAACTGCACGAACTCCATGTTCAGCAGCGGCGCCCCCGCGAGCAGGGCCAGCGCATGCCCGTCGCCCGTGTACTCCCACGAGTTCGACGTCACCTTGAAGGACTTGCCGATGCCGCCGGTCGCCAGGATCACGCTCGGCGCCCCGAGCACGAAGAAGCGCCCCGACTCGCGCTCGTAACAGAAGGTCCCGGCGACTCTCTCCCCGTCCTTCAACACCCGTGTCACGGTGCACTCCTGAAAGACTTTCAGCCGGGACTCATAGTCCCCGGTCTCCCGGAAGTCCTCCTGCTGGAGTGCCACGATCTTCTGCTGGAGGGTGCGGATCAGTTCGAGCCCCGTACGGTCACCGACGTGCGCAAGCCTCGGATATTCGTGCCCACCGAAATTGCGCTGCGATATCCGCCCGTCCGCAGTACGGTCGAAAAGCGCCCCCCAGGTCTCCAACTCCCATACCCGGTCCGGCGCTTCACGTGCGTGCAGCTCCGCCATCCGCCACTGGTTCAGGAACTTCCCGCCGCGCATCGTGTCGCGGAAGTGCACCTGCCAGTTGTCCCCGGAATTCACATTGCCCATGGACGCGGCGATGCCGCCCTCGGCCATCACCGTGTGCGCCTTGCCGAACAGGGACTTGCAGATCACCGCGGTACGGGCGCCCTGCTCACGCGCCTCGATCGCGGCCCGCAGCCCGGCGCCGCCCGCCCCGACCACGACGACGTCCCATTCCTGCCGCTCCAGTTGAGTCATTGCCCAAAAGCTCCATTTGTTAGAAGAAGCGCGGATCCTCGAAGGCGCCGGAAGCGACGAGATACACATAGAAATCGGCGAGCGCCACACTGATCAACGAGGCCCAGGCCAGCAACATATGACGGTCATTCAGCTTCCCCACCCAGCCCCACATCCGGTACCGCACCGGGTGTTTGGAGAAGTGCTTCAGCCGGCCGCCGATGATGTGCCGGCAGGAGTGGCAGGAGAAGGTGTACGCCCAGATCAGCACGATGTTGAGTAGGAAGACGAGCGTGCCGAGGCCCATGTGGCCCCACTCGTATTTCTCGTCGCGGAAGGTGAGCACGGTGTCGTACGTGAGGATTCCGGCGACCGGCACCGCCGCGTAGAAGAAATACCGGTGGATGTTCTGCAGCACGAGCGGGAAACGGGTCTCGCCCGAGTACTTCTTGTGCGGCTCGGCGACCGCGCAGGCCGGGGGCGAGGCCCAGAAGCCCCGGTAATAGGCCTTGCGGTAGTAGTAGCAGGTCAGCCGGAAGCCGAGCGGGAAGATCAGGACGAGCAGGGCGGGGGAGAGCCCCCACCAGCTGCCGAAGATCTCCCAGTTGGGGCCGCCCTTCATGGGGATGCAGTTGTCCGCCAGGCAGGGGGAGTAGAAGGGCGAGACGTAGGGGGCGGAGTAGTAGTAGCTGTTGGCGAAGGCCCGCCAGGTCGAATAGACGACGAAGGCGAGCAGCCCTGCGGCGGTGAGAGCGGGGGCCAGCCACCAGCGGTCGGTGCGGAGGTGGCGGGCGGGGATTGCGGCGCGGGTGGGGCTGTGAACGCCGGACGCATGCGTGGTACGTGGCGTACGGGCTGAGGGGTCGGTGCCGGTGGCCAAGGGGGGCTCCTGGGGTCGGGGGGGGGCGGTGGCGAGCGCGTGCGGTCGTGAGGGCGTGCTCCGCGTGGGGGCCGCCCCCTTGCCCACCCGTCCCGCCCCCGGGGTGCGGCCCCGCTGCCCAAGAGGGCTGGGGGGTAAGGGGCAAGCAGTTAGGGGCGCGGGGAACTGCGCGACCAGCCACGACGCACCCGCACGACGCCCACCGGCCGCACTCGCACGACGCCCACCGGCCGCACCCACCCCCCACGCGCACCCTCACGGTGCATGGCGGTCCCGGGCCCCCAGCCCCTCGTCGTCCGAGTCCGTCCACAGCGCGCTGTCGTACGGCGCGTCCGGGATCGTGATCAGCTCAGGTCGCGGCGGCGCCTGCGCGGCGGCCCCGGCCGCGGACGCGAGCGCCCCCAGCATGGCCACGCTCTCGCGCAGATGCGCCGCGTCCGTGCGGACCCGGCGAACGTCCAGGCCGTGGCTCTCCCCGAGGTGCCCGGTCAGCCGGAGCACCGACTCGTCCAGCCGGTCCAGGCAGTTCTGAAGATCCGTCAACTCTTCTTGCAGGGACATCAATTGCCCTCACTTCCGCGGTGCGGTAGGAGACGCGTCTGCGCCTTGGAGTGTCGCGCGTCACATCCCCTGTTGTGAAGGGTGCGTACAGCGGTACGCGAAGTGCGCCCGCCCCGCGCGCCCCCGCACGGACCGGTGCGGACCGCCGATTGGGCCGCACGGGTGGGCTTCCCCGGATGCCCGACGTGTCGGCGCCACCTCCCGCGCGAGACCCCTTTCAGTGGGTCGGCAGGACAACAAGTGTGATCACCGCAATAAGCCACCGAATGTGAATTTAACGGCCCAATCCGGTACGGAGGGGCCGGGTCAGCCTGGAGGTAACCAGCCATGTCCGACATCGGCCGCAGATCCCCCCGCCCCCTTCGCGGTGTGGCGCTCCTCACCTCCGGCGTACTCGCACTCCCCGCCCTGACCGGCTGCGGCGGCGGCGCTGACGACGAGGGAGCAGCGGGAGCGACGGCCGTCGCCGCCGACCTCGCCTCCACCAACCGCGAGCAGGTCGCCGACGGGGGCACGCTGAACTGGGCGGTCGACTCGGTGCCCGCCACCTTCAACGCCTTCCAGGCCGACGCCGACGCCACCACGGCGCGCATCGCGGGCGCGGTGCTCCCCTCCCTCTTCGTACTCGACGAGGCCGGAAAGCCGCAGCGCAATCCGGACTTCCTGGAGGACGCCTCGATCGTCGAGCGCGAGCCCAAGCAGGTCGTCCTCTACAAGATCAACCAGCAGGCCGTGTGGGGCGACGGCCGGGAGATCGGTGCCGCCGACTTCGTCGCCCAGTGGCGGGCGCTGCGCGGCAAGGAGTCCGCCTACTGGACCGCCCGCAATGCCGGTTACGAGCGCATCGAGAAGATCGAGAGGGGCGCCAACAACCTTGAGGTGAAGGTCACTTACGCCAAGCCGTACGCCGACTGGCGCTCGCTCTTCACCCCGCTGTACCCCAAGGAGGTGATGGGCACCCCCGACGCCTTCAACGACGGCGCCCGTACGAAGCTGAAGCAGACGGCCGGACCCTTCCGCCCGACGAAGGTGGACCGTGCGGACGGCTCGGTCGTCCTGGAGCGCAATCCGCGCTGGTGGGGGCAGCCCACCAAGCTCGACAAGCTGGTGCTGCGCGCGGTGCCGCGAGGCCAGCGGGCCACCGCGCTGGCCGAGGGCAGGGTCGACCTCGCCGAGATCGACAGGTCCGCCGCCGAACGCATCGCCCTCGCCGTCAAGGACGCGGGCAAGCCGCCCGTCGCGCACGGCCCCGGCTCCACCACCACCCCCGCCGACGCGCTCCGCTCCTGGGCGCGGGCGCACGGCGCCGCCGACGACGAGGAGCAGGCCGAGGCCGAGCAGGCGGCCCGCGAGAAGGCCAGGGAGGCGGCCCGGAAGTACGCTACCGAGCAGCGCGGCCTGGGCCGCTTCACCGTCCGCAAGTCCCTGGAGCCCGCGTACACCCAGCTCGCCCTGAACGGCGCCTCGGGGCCGCTCTCCGACGAGCGGGTGCGCCGCGCGGTGGCCCGCGCCCTGAACCGGCAGGAGCTCGCCGAGTCCGTGCTCGCCCCGCTCGGCCTGCCCGCCGCCCCGCTCGGCAGCCACCTCGCCCTCGCCGGGCAGCAGACGTACGCCGACGGCAGCGACGCCCTCGGCAGCCAGGACACCCAGGCCGCACAGGCCCTGCTCGCCGACGCGGGCTTCACGCCCGGCGGGGCGGGCAGTCGTACGGCGGGGAGCAAGTCCGACGCGGAGAAGAAGAAGCGCGAGCAGGCCAAGAAGAAGGCGAGCAAGGAGAGCAGCGAGGAGGAGCCCTCGAACGACGGCATGTACATCGTCGGCGACGACAACAAGCCCGGCGAGATCAAGCCCGGCGAGAACAAGCCCCGCGACAGCAAGCCCCGCGACAACAAGCCCGGCGACAACGGCAACAACGCCTTCCGCACCGAGTCCGGGATCTACGTCCTCGCCCCCGCCGTGGGCCCCCGCGACCTCAGGCAGAACTCCGACGGCAAGGCCGACAGCAAGACCGACAGCAAGACCGAGGCCCAGGAGAAGAAGAAGGGCGGCATGGCCGGTGCCTACGCCCCGCGCGGCACCGCAGCCCCGGCCGCCCGCGCCGCGGCGGCGGCGAACGCCCCCCAGCTGGTCGGCAAGGACGGCAAGCCGCTGACCCTGCGCTTCGTGCTCCCCTCCGACCCCGGTTCGGCAGCCCTGCGCACCGTCGGCGAGAAGATCTCGAAGATGCTCCAGACCATCGGCGTACGCACCGAGGTCACCAAGGTCGACGACCAGAGCTACTTCAAGGACCACATCGCCTCGGGCGACTACGACCTGGCGCTCTACTCCTGGCCCGGCACCGCCTACCCCGCCACCGACGGCCGGCCGATCTTCGCCAAGCCCGAGCCCGCCGCCGACGGTTCACTGCTCGTCGAGCAGAACTACACCCGGGTCGGCACCGACCACATCGACCAGCTCTTCGAGCGGGCCGCCGCCGAACTCGACGACGAAACCGCCCGTGACCTGGTGCGGCAGGCCGACGCACGGATCTGGGCGGCCGCCGGATCCATCCCGCTCTACCAGCGTCCGGAGCTGGTCGCGGTGAAGCCGCAGCTGGCCAACGCGGGTGCCTTCGGTTTCTCCGCACCCCGCTACCAGGACATCGGATTCAAGAAGCCCGATTCGGCCAAGGATGCCCGCAAGTAATCGGAAATAAGGGCTCCGCCGCAGGTCAGCACCCATCTCGGGATCTGAGAATCAGCTCAGTTTAGGCTCAATTTCCTTGCCCGCCGGGCCTCCGGCGGGCAAGGTCGTGCGGGACTCCTTGACCCAGAGCGCGGTATCCCCCCACCCCTGAAGCACCCCCTCCCGATCGGCCCGGGAAGCCCGCCAGTCGTCTGCCCCGTACCATGGGGTAAGCCGTGGCGCGTCCGCCCGGTGGGCGTACGAGGAACGAGACGCCGCATCCCCCGATCGAGAGAAGCGTTAAGCCACCTATGCCCACGCGCCACGACATCCGTAACGTTGCCATCGTCGCCCACGTCGACCACGGCAAGACCACCCTGGTCGACGCCATGCTCAAGCAGGCGGGCGCCTTCGCCGCGCACGCCGCTGAGTCGCTCGACGACCGCATGATGGACAGCAACGACCTGGAGCGTGAGAAGGGCATCACGATCCTGGCCAAGAACACCGCGGTGAAGTACCACCCGAAGGATGGCGGCGACGTCATCACCATCAACATCATCGACACCCCCGGCCACGCCGACTTCGGTGGTGAGGTCGAGCGCGGCCTGTCGATGGTCGACGCCGTCGTCCTGCTGGTCGACGCGTCCGAGGGCCCGCTGCCGCAGACCCGCTTCGTGCTCCGCAAGGCGCTCTCGGCGAAGATGCCGGTCATCCTCTGCATCAACAAGACCGACCGTCCCGACTCCCGGATCGCCGAGGTCGTCGACGAGACGTACGACCTGTTCCTGGACCTGGACGCGGACGAGGACCAGATCGAGTTCCCGATCGTCTACGCCTGTGCGCGTGACGGCGTCGCCTCGCTGACCAAGCCGGAGGACGGCACCGTCCCGCCGGACAGCGACAGCCTGGAGCCGTTCTTCTCCACGATCCTCCAGCACGTCCCGGCACCCGAGTACGACGAGGCCGCCCCCCTTCAGGCGCACGTCACCAACCTCGACGCCGACAACTTCCTCGGCCGTATCGCGCTCTGCCGTGTCGAGCAGGGCGAGCTGCGCAAGGGCCAGACCGTCGCGTGGATCAAGCGTGACGGCACGATGTCCAACGTCCGCATCACCGAGCTGATGATGACCGAGGCCCTCACCCGTCTGCCCGCCGAGAAGGCCGGCCCCGGCGACATCTGCGCCATCGCCGGTATCCCGGACATCATGATCGGCGAGACCCTGGCCGACCCCGAGAACCCGATCGCGCTGCCGCTGATCACGGTCGACGAGCCCGCGATCTCGATGACCATCGGTGCCAACACCTCGCCGCTGGTCGGCAAGGGCGGCAAGGGCCACAAGGTCACCGCGCGCCAGATCAAGGACCGCCTCGACCGCGAGCTGGTCGGTAACGTCTCGCTGCGCGTCCTGGACACCGAGCGCCCCGACGCCTGGGAGGTGCAGGGCCGCGGTGAGCTGGCGCTGGCCATCCTGGTCGAGCAGATGCGCCGCGAGGGCTTCGAGCTGACCGTCGGCAAGCCCGAGGTCGTCACCAAGCAGATCGACGGCAAGAAGTACGAGCCGATCGAGCGCATGACGGTCGACTCCCCCGAGGAGCACCTGGGCGCCATCACGCAGCTCATGGCGACCCGCAAGGGCCGCATGGAGACCATGACGAACCACGGTTCGGGCTGGGTCCGCATGGAGTGGATCGTTCCTTCTCGTGGCCTCATCGGCTTCCGTACGGAGTTCCTGACGCAGACCCGCGGCACCGGCATCGCGCACTCGATCTTCGAGGGTCACGAGCCGTGGTTCGGCGACCTGCGCACCCGTCACAACGGTTCGCTGGTCGCGGACCGTTCGGGCACGGTCACGCCGTTCGCGATGGTCAACCTCCAGGAGCGCGGTGTCATCTTCACCGAGGCCGGCACCGAGGTGTACGAGGGCATGATCATCGGTGAGAACTCGCGCGCCGACGACATGGACGTGAACATCACCAAGGAGAAGAAGCTCACCAACATGCGTGCGGCTTCCGCGGACACCACGGAGAACGTGGTTCCGGCGCGCAAGCTGTCGCTGGAGCAGTCGCTGGAGTTCTGCCGCGAGGACGAGTGCATCGAGGTGACCCCGGAGACGGTGCGTATCCGTAAGGTCGTCCTGGACGCGAAGGAGCGGGGACGCTCCGCCTCGCGTGCGAAGCGCTAGGTATTAGTTGGTAGTTGGGATCTGCGTCGGCCGGTGGGGGCCGGTCGCGCAGTTCCCCGCGCCCCTGGCGGGGCCTCCTGGTGGCCCGGTTTCTCGTGATCATGCGGGGTGCCGGGCCATCGGCATGTTCGGATACAAACTCCGGCCAAGATCCAATTGACGTTTTCATACTGACCGGTCAAGTCAATTTCTTGGGGTGAGTGTCCGGATATCGATCTAGGTTCTCCGGAAGTTGCGTTAACAGTCCGTTTCGGGTGTGTCTGTCTGTGATCGGTTTGTCCGGATTTCGGGCACTGAGGGGTAAGTGATGTTGTCAAAACGAGACCCTTTAAGTGTGGTTTACGGTCCGGGCGTACTTAATAGTTGGCTCCATTGAGCTCGGGTCAATGGGTCACGCGCTGTGGGGAGCGCCGACTCACGAGCACACTGGGGCACCAGAATCTTCTCGCCGTCAGGGGTGTCGGCGAGTGCACCTGTGCCCTCTCTTGCAGTTAACAAGTGGACTCATGAGGAGGAAACCCATGCGTGGTGCCAAGAGCGCCAAGTGGGTCGCCATGGCAGGTGTGGTCGCGCTCGCAGCGACAGCTTGTGGTGGCGGCAAGGACAGTGGCAGCGACAACGCCAACAAGACAGTCGACCCCAAGGGGATCGTCAGCTACGCCAATGGTGAGCCGCAGAACCCTCTGCAGCCGGCCAACACCATGGAGGCGTACGGCAGCGTCGTCATCAACTCCCTCTTCACGGGTCTGGTCAGCTATGACAAGGCCGGCAACATCGTGAACGAGAACGCCGAGTCGGTCACGCCTGACGCGAACAACAAGGTGTGGACGGTCAAGCTGAAGGCCGGCTGGAAGTTCCACAACGGCGACGCCGTCACGGCCAAGTCGTACGTCGACGCCTGGAACTGGGCCGCCAACCCGGCCAACGGCCAGCAGAACAGCGCCTGGTACCGCGACATCGTCGGCTACGAGGCCGTGCACCCGGCGAAGGGCAAGGGCACCGGCACGACGATGTCCGGCCTGAAGGTCGTCGACGAGAACACCTTCACCATCACGCTGACCAACGGCATCCCGTACTACGCCTACAAGCTGGTGTACTCGCCGTTCTACCCGCTGCCCGCCGCAGCGCTGAAGGACCCGAAGACGTACGGCGAGAAGCCGGTCGGCAACGGTCCCTACAAGTTCACGTCCTGGCAGCGCAAGAAGTCGATCAAGGTTGCCGCCTGGGCCGACTACAAGGGCGCCAAGAAGCCGAAGAACGGTGGCGTCGACTTCAAGGCGTACACGACGCCGACCGCGGCCTACAACGACCTGCGCTCGGACAACGTGGACACGATGCCGCTGGCTCCGGACAGCGAACTCGCCAACTACAAGCAGGACTTCGGCAAGCGTGCGATCACGTCCGAGTTCTCGGCGATCAACACGATGAACCCGGCGTTCTACACGGACCAGTGGAAGAACATCGACGTCCGGGTCCTGCAGGGCCTGTCGATGGCCATTGACCGCGCCACGATCGCCAAGACCACGTTCTACGGCAACCGCAAGCCGGCCACCGGCTGGGTCGCCCCGGGCGTCAAGGGCTACCAGGAGAACGCCTGCGGCGAGGTCTGCACGTTCAACCCGGAGAAGGCCAAGAAGCTCATCGAGGCCGGTGGTGGTGTCCCCGGTAAGGCGATGACCATCCAGTACAACGCCGACCAGCCGCACAAGGGCTGGGTCACGGCCGTCTGCAACGACATCACCAAGAACACCGGTGTGAAGTGCACGGGCGACCCGGTGACGGACTTCCAGGCCGACACCGAGATCCGGGACAAGAAGAAGGTCAAGTCCTTCTACCGCTCCGGCTGGACCCTGGACTACCCGTTCAACGGCAACTTCCTGGCCGACCTGTACGGCACGGGCGTCGACGGCAACAAGGGCGGCTTCTCGGACAAGAAGTTCGACGAGCTCTCCAAGAAGGCCGACCAGGCCAAGACGATCGACGAGTCGGCGAAGCTGTACCAGGAGGCTGAGAAGCAGCTGGTCAACACGATGCCGGGCATCCCGCTCTTCTACAACCAGATCAACTCCGCCCACTCGAACAACGTGAAGAGCGTTGAGTTCGACCAGGCGGGCGACCCGATCCTCTCTGAGGTCGAGGTCTTCAAGAAGTAGTCGCCGGAGATCCGTTCCCGAAGCGACGCCCGGCGATCCCGGGCGTCGCTTCGGGCGGCTCCGCAATGGACGGAGGCACCAATGGGGCGCTACGTCGCTAGGCGACTGCTCCAGATGATCCCGGTTTTCATCGGGACAACCCTGCTTATTTTCCTCATGGTCAATGTGCTCCCCGGCGACCCGGTTGCGGCGCTGTGGGGGGACAAGCCGCCGGACCCGGCGCAGGTCGCGCAGATCCGGCACGACCGAGGTCTGGACCTCCCGCTGTGGCAGCAGTACCTGCACTACATGGGCGGGCTGTTCAAGGGAGACTTCGGTAGGACCATCGCGGGTGGCAGGCCCGTGCTCGACGACATCGCACAGGCCTTCCCGGTCTCGATCCGTCTCGCCTCCATGGCGTGGGGCTTCGAGCTTGTCGTCGGCATCACCCTCGGCGTGCTTGCGGGCATCCGCCGCGGGAAGGTCATCGACACCGGCGTGACGCTGTTCACGCTGCTGGTGATCTCCGTTCCGATCTTCGTCGTGGGTCTCGGCTTCCAGCTGTACTTCGGCAACGAGCTGGGCTGGATCACCCCGACCGTGCAGGACTCCGAGAGCTTCAGCCAGCTCATGGTTCCGGCACTCGTACTGGGCCTGGTCGGCCTGGCGTACGTGGCACGGCTCACGCGTACCTCGATCGCCGAGAACAAGTCGGCGGACTACATACGTACCGCCGTCGCCAAGGGCCTGCCCCGGCAGCGCATCGTCACCCGGCACCTGCTGCGCAACTCGCTGATTCCCGTGGTCACTTACCTGGGCACGGACATCGGCAGCCTGATGGGCGGCGCGGTCATCACCGAGGGCATCTTCAACGTCACGGGCATCGGCAACCTCCTCTTCCAGGCGATCGCCCGCCGTGAGGGCACGATCATCGTCGGTGTCGTCACCGTCCTGGTGCTCGTGTACCTCCTCGCCAGCCTGCTCGTCGACCTGCTTTACGCGGTCCTGGACCCGAGGATCCGTTATGCCTGACCTCACAAAGACTGGGACCGACGCCAAGGATGCCGCCGCCCACGTGGTCGCGGGCGAGCCGATCACCACGGACGCCGGACCCGCTGCGGAGAAGGCGCGCAGTCTCGGCGCCGACGCCTGGCGCGACCTGCGGCGCAACCCGCTGTTCGTGATCTCGTCGGCACTGATCCTGCTGATGCTCGTGGTGGCGGCCTTCCCCGGCCTGTTCACCAGCGCCAGCCCCTCCATCGGCGACCAGGCCAACCACTTCCTGGGCAAGCCCGAACTCGGGCACTTCTTCCAGGAGGACTGGTTCGGCTACGACCGCACGGGACGCAGCATCTACTCCCGTACGCTCTACGGCGCCCGGAACTCCATCATGGTCGGCCTCGGCGTCACGATCCTGGTCACCGTCTTCGGCGGCCTGTTCGGCATGCTGGCCGGCTACTTCGGCGGCTTCTGGGACAGCCTGATCTCGCGTCTCACCGACGTCTTCTTCGGCATCCCGTTCCTGCTCGGCGCGATGGTCGTCCTGAACGCCTTCACCGACCGCACGGTCTTGGTCGTCACGGGCGCCCTGGCCTTCCTCGGCTGGACGCAGATCGCCCGCGTGATGCGCGGTGCGGTCATCACGACCAAGCACGCGGACTACGTGGTGGCGGCCAAGGCACTCGGCGCGGACACCAAGCGGATCCTGGTCCGGCACATCCTGCCGAACGCGATCGCGCCGGTGATCGTCGTCGCGACCATCGCCCTCGGCACGTACATCGTCGCCGAGTCGACGCTGTCGTTCCTGGGCCTGGGCCTGGGCGGTGACTCCATCTCGTGGGGCGGCGACATCGCCGACGCCACACAGGACATCCGCAACAACCCGCACACCCTGATCTTCCCGGCCGGTCTGCTCAGCCTGACCGTCCTGGCGTTCATCATGATGGGTGACGCCGTGCGCGAAGCCCTCGACCCGAAGCTGCGCTGAGGGAGGCGTACGTGACCATCATGGACAAACCAGCGAACGTGCCCGTCCTCTCCTCCGACGGCGAGAACAACGGCCCCCTGCTCGATGTGCGCGACCTGCACGTCGAGTTCCACACCCGCGAGGGCGTGGCCAAGGCCGTCAACGGTGTCAACTACTCGGTCGAGGCCGGCGAGACCCTCGCCGTGCTCGGCGAGTCGGGCTCCGGCAAGTCGGTGACCGCCCAGGCGATCATGGGCATCCTCGACATGCCGCCCGGCAAGATCCCGCAGGGCGAGATCCTCTTCCGCGGCCAGGACATGCTCAAGATGTCCAACGAGGAGCGCCGGAAGATCCGCGGCCGAAAGATCGCGATGATCTTCCAGGACGCGCTGTCCTCCCTCAACCCCGTTCTCTCGGTGGGCTACCAGCTCGGCGAGATGTACCGGGTGCACGAGGGCCTCAGCCGCAAGGACGCCAAGGCCAAGGCCATCGAGCTGATGGACAAGGTCAAGATCCCGGCGGCCAGGGAGCGGGTCAACGACTACCCGCACCAGTTCTCCGGCGGTATGCGCCAGCGCATCATGATCGCGATGGCGCTCGCCCTGGAGCCGGACCTGATCATCGCGGACGAGCCGACCACGGCCCTCGACGTGACCGTTCAGGCCCAGGTCATGGA
Organism: Streptomyces sp. NPDC048442; assembly: GCF_040651475.1. NCBI lineage: Bacteria > Bacillati > Actinomycetota > Actinomycetes > Kitasatosporales > Streptomycetaceae > Streptomyces > Streptomyces sp. NPDC048442. Next base: position 219,768 of record NZ_JBEZKB010000010.1, on the reverse strand, counting down.
CCTGCTCGCGGAGTTGCAGCGCGAGTACAACATGGGTCTGATCCTGATCACCCACGACCTCGGCGTCGTCGCCGACGTCGCGGACAAGATCGCGGTGATGTACGCGGGCCGGATCGTCGAGACCGCTCCGGTCCACGAGATCTACAAGCGCCCGGCGCACCCGTACACCAAGGGTCTCCTCGAATCGATTCCGCGCCTGGACCAGAAGGGCCAGGAGCTGTACGCGATCAAGGGCCTGCCGCCCAACCTGCTGAAGATCCCGAGCGGTTGCGCGTTCAACCCGCGCTGCCCCAAGGCGCAGGACATCTGCCGCACGGACGTGCCGCCGCTGGTCCAGGTGACCGAGCGGGACGGCGGCGACCTGACCGGTCGCGGCAGCGCGTGCCACTTCTGGAAGGAGACGATCCATGGCTGAGCCCACCAAGAACGAGCCGGTGGACGCCACCCCGAACGTCTCCGAGGTCGAGGTCGTCGACGTGGCGTCCGAGACGCAGGCCGTCGCAGCCCTGGAGAAGCCCGTCGAGCGCGGCGAGCCGATCCTCCAGGTCCGCAACCTGGTGAAGCACTTCCCGCTCACCCAGGGCGTCCTGATCAAGAAGCAGGTCGGCGCGGTCAAGGCCGTCGACGGCATCTCCTTCGACCTGTACCAGGGCGAGACCCTGGGCATCGTCGGCGAGTCCGGCTGTGGCAAGTCCACGGTCGCCAGGCTCCTGATGACGCTGGAGACGGCGACCGCGGGCGAGGTCTTCTACAAGGGCCAGGACATCACCAAGCTGACCGGCAAGGCCCTCAAGGCCGTCCGCCGGAACATCCAGATGGTGTTCCAGGACCCGTACACCTCGCTGAACCCGCGCATGACGGTCGGCGACATCATCGGGGAGCCCTTCGAGATCCACCCCGAGGTGGCCCCGAAGGGCGACCGGCGGCGCAAGGTCCAGGACCTTCTGGACGTCGTCGGTCTGAACCCGGAGTACATCAACCGCTACCCGCACCAGTTCTCCGGCGGTCAGCGCCAGCGCATCGGCATCGCCCGCGGCCTCGCGCTCAACCCGGAGATCATCATCTGCGACGAGCCCGTCTCGGCCCTGGACGTCTCCGTCCAGGCGCAGGTCATCAACCTGATGGAGAAGCTCCAGGACGAGTTCAACCTCTCCTACCTCTTCATCGCGCACGACCTGTCCATCGTCCGGCACATCTCCGACCGGGTCGGCGTGATGTACCTGGGCAAGATGGCCGAGATCGGCAGCGACGCGGCGATCTACGAGCACCCGACGCACCCCTACACCCAGGCGCTGCTGTCGGCCGTTCCGGTGCCGGACCCGTCCGCCCGTGAGCACCGCGAGCGGATCATCCTCAGCGGCGACGTGCCCTCGCCGGCCAACCCGCCGTCGGGCTGCCGCTTCCGCACCCGCTGCTGGAAGGCAGAGGACAAGTGCGCCAAGGAGGAGCCGCTGCTGGCGATCCCGACCCGGTTCACGGGTCAGGACACTCCGGCGGCCCACGAATCGGCGTGCCACTTCGCCGAGGAGAAGGACGTGGTGGGCGCGGCCTGACCCTCCGCACCCGTACGCTCCGCCCTTTTCACCGCCGCCCCCGCCCCGAGTCCGCTCGGGGCGGGGGCGGCGTCGTTTCCGGGCGGCCGGCGGCAGGTTTTCCCGTACGTACGAGAAGGAGCAACGCTCATGACCCTGACCTTTACCGAGCTGACCGGATTCGGCCTGCGGCTGCGGGAGTGGCGGGAGACGGACACGGCGGCGTTGCGGGAGGGGATGAACGACCCCGAGTACCGCCGCTGGGACGGCATGACGGACGGGCCGCTGGACGAGGCCGGGGCGTTGCGGCAGATCCGCTCCCGGGCCGAGGGCTGGGCGCGCGGCGACCTCGCCCAGTACTGCATCACGGACGCGGCGACGGGCGAGGTGCTCGGCTCCGTCGGCCTGCACCAGATCGAGCCGGTGCGCGGCTGCGCCGGCATCGGGTACTGGCTGATGCCCGGGGCGCGGGGGAGGGGCGTGGTCACCCGGGCCGTGGAGCTGTGCACCCGCTGGAGCTTCGCGGAGGTCGCTCTGCACCGGATCGAGCTGGGCCACGCCGTGGGCAACGAGCAGTCCTGCCGGGTGGCGCTGCGCACCGGGTACATGGCGGAGGGCGTGGCCCGGGGCGGCCTGCCCGCGCCCGCACCGGGGGTGTACGTCGACATGCATGTCCACGCCCGCCTCGCGACCGACTCCGTGCCGTCGATCGGCTGACCGGGCGGGGTGTGCAGATGGCCGCCATGAAGATGCGTCAGCGCACCAAATGGGGTGATATGAGTCCCTAAGTCGTCATTGGGACTCTAGGAGGAACTCCATGCGCGGAGCCAGGCACGCCAAGTGGGCCGCATGCGCGGCAGCGGTCGCCCTCGCGGCGACCGCCTGCGGCGGCGGAGGAAGCGGCGGCGGCGAGGCGGGCGTGGTCAGCGCGTCGTGGGGTGACCCGCAGAACCCCCTGGAGCCCGCCAACACCAACGAGGTGCAGGGCGGCAAGGTTCTGGAGATGCTCTTCCGGGGCCTCAAGCGGTACAACCCGAAGACCGGCGCGGCCGAGGACATGCTCGCCGAGAAGTTCGAGACCACCGACTCGCAGAACTTCACCGTCACGGTCAAGAACGGCTGGAAGTTCAGCAATGGCGAGAAAGTGACCGCCAAGTCCTTCGTGGACGCCTGGAACTACGCCGCGCACCTCAAGAACAAGCAGAAGAACGCCCCCTTCTTCGGCTACATCGAGGGGTACGACAAGGTCCACCCCGAGAAGGGCGCGGCCACCGCCGAGACCCTGTCGGGACTCAAGGTCACAGGCGAGAACACCTTCACGGTCAAGCTCACCCAGAAGTTCTCCACCTGGCCCGAGACGCTCGGCTACGCCGCGTTCGCCCCGCTGCCCAAGGTCTTCTTCGACGACCACGACAGCTTCCTCAAGACGCCGGTCGGCAACGGCCCGTACACCGTCAAGAGTTACGACAAGGGCTCGGTGATGAGCCTGCGCAAGTGGGCCGACTACCCGGGCACCGACAAGGCGAAGAACGAGGGCGTGGACCTCAAGGTCTACAGCGACTACGGCACCGCCTACACCGACCTGACGGCCGGCAACCTCGACCTGCTCGACGACGTGCCCGCCGCCCAGCTCAAGAACGTCAAGAACGACCTCGGCGGCCGCTACCTCAACACCCCGGCCGGCATCATCCAGACGCTCTCCTTCCCGTTCTACGACGCGAAGTGGAACAAGCCGGGCTCCGAGAAGCTCCGCAAGGGCCTGTCGATGGCCATCAACCGGGCCCAGATCACCGACACGATCTTCCAGAAGACCCGCACCCCCGCCACCGACTGGACCTCCCCGGTGCTCGGCGCGGCCGGCGGCTACAAGGCCGGGCTGTGCGGCGCCTCCTGCGAGTACAACGCGGCCGAGGCCAAGAAGCTCGTCGCCGAGGGCGGCGGCATCCCGGGCGGCCAGATGTCCATCTCGTACAACGCGGACACCGGCTCCCACAAGGAGTGGGTGGACGCCGTCTGCAACAGCATCAACAACGCGCTGGGCAACAACAAGGCGTGCGTCGGCAACCCGATCGGCACCTTCGCCGACTTCCGCGCCCAGGCCAGCACCCAGAAGCTCACCGGCCCCTTCCGGGCCGGCTGGCAGATGGACTACCCGCTGATCCAGAACTTCCTGGAGCCGCTGTACGCGACGGGCGCCTCCTCCAACGACGGCAAGTGGTCCGACAAGGACTTCGACCGCCTCCTCAAGGAGGCCAACGCGGAGACCGACACCAAGAAGGCCATCACCAAGTTCCAGGAGGCCGAGAAGGTCGTCGCCGACCAGATGGCCGCCATCCCGCTCTGGTACCAGAACGGCTCCGCCGCGTACTCCGAGCGCACCTCGGGCGTCGCGCTGAACCCGTTCAGCATCCCGGTCTACAACGAGCTGAAGGTCAGCTGACTGCCCCAGCAGCCCAGTTGATCCGTCACGACGACCACGGGAGCCCTTCATGGGACGTTATGTGATCCGGCGTCTGCTCCAGATGATCCCGGTCTTCTTCGGTGCCACGCTGCTGATCTTCCTGATGGTCAACGTGATGGGCGACCCCGTCGCGGGGCTGTGCGGCGACCGCAAGTGCGATCCGGCGACCGCCGCACAGCTCAAGGCCGACTTCGGCCTCGACAAGCCGGTCTGGCAGCAATACCTGACCTACATGGGGAACCTGTTCACCGGTGACTTCGGCAAGGCCTTCAACGGCCAGAAGGTCACCGAGCTGATGGGGACCGCCTTCCCGGTCACCGCCCGCCTCACCGTGGTGGCGATCGTCTTCGAGATCGTCATCGGCATCAGCCTCGGCGTACTCACCGGGCTCCGCCGGGGCCGCCCGATCGACACCGGGGTGCTGATCCTGACCCTCGTCGTCATCTCCATCCCCACCTTCGTCACGGGACTGCTGCTCCAGCTGCTGCTCGGCGTGAAGTGGGGCCTGATCAAACCGGCCGTCTCCCCGGCCGCCACGATCGACGAACTCCTCATCCCCGGCCTCGTGCTGGCCTCGGTCTCCCTCGCGTACGTCACCCGCCTCACCCGTACCTCGGTCGCCGAGAACGCCCGCGCCGACTATGTCCGTACCGCCGTCGCCAAGGGCCTGCCGCGCCGCCGGATCATCAGCCGGCACCTGCTGCGCAACTCCCTGATCCCGGTGGTCACCTTCGTCGGCACCGACATCGGTGCCCTGATGGGCGGCGCGATCGTCACCGAGCGCATCTTCAACATCCACGGCGTCGGCTACCAGCTCTACCAGGGCATCGTCCGGCAGAGCTCGCAGACCGTCGTCGGCTTCGTGACCGTCCTGGTGCTGGTCTTCCTGGTGGCGAACCTGATCGTCGACCTCTTGTACGCCGTTCTCGACCCGAGGATCCGGTATGCCTGAGCCCAAGAACCCCCAGAACCCGCAGGACCCGCGGGGCCCGCAGTGGCCGAACCCGAACGACGAGGGCGCGATCTCCTCACTCGGCGGCTCAGGCGGTGCGATGGACCTCGCGGTCGCCGAGGGCGCCAGCCTGGAGAAGCCCCCGAGCTCCGGGCAGGGCGGCGGCGACAAGGCACGCAGCCTGTGGTCCGACGCCTGGCACGACCTGCGCCGCAACCCGGTCTTCCTCGTCTCCGCCCTGATCATCGCGTTCCTGGTGTTCATCTCGCTGTGGCCCTCGGTCATCGCCTCCGGCGACCCCCTCGCCTGCGACCTCGGCAAGGCCCAGCAGAGCTCCCAGCCGGGCCACCCCTTCGGCTTCAACGGCCAGGGCTGCGACGTCTACACCCGTACGGTGTACGGGGCCAGGGCCTCGGTCACCGTCGGCGTCTGCGCCACCATCGGCGTCGCCCTGCTCGGCAGCGTCCTCGGCGGGCTCGCGGGCTTCTTCGGCGGCTGGTTCGACTCGGTGCTCTCCCGCATCACGGACGTCTTCTTCGCGATCCCCGTCGTCCTCGGCGGCCTGGTCTTCCTGTCCGTCGTCCCCGGCACCACCGTCTGGCCGGTGATCACCTTCATCGTGCTGCTCGGCTGGCCGCAGCTCGCCCGGATCGCCCGCGGCTCGGTCATCACCGCCAAGCAGAACGACTACGTACAGGCCGCACGGGCCCTGGGCGCGGGCAACTCCCGGATGCTGCTGCGGCACATCGCCCCGAACGCGATCGCGCCGGTCATCGTCGTCGCGACCATCGCACTGGGCACGTACATCGCCCTCGAAGCGACGCTCTCCTACCTGGGCGTCGGCCTGAAGGCGCCGACCGTCTCGTGGGGCATCGACATCTCGTCCGCTTCGGCGTACGTCCGCAACGCGCCCCACATGCTGCTCTGGCCGGCCGGAGCGCTCGCGATCACGGTCCTCGCGTTCATCATGCTCGGCGACGCGGTGCGCGACGCCCTCGACCCCAAGCTGCGATAGAGGGTGCTGCTGACATGCTGCTCGAAGTACGAGACCTGCACGTGGAGTTCAAGACCCGCGACGGTGTGGTCAAGGCCGTCAACGGGGTCAACTACAGCGTCGACGAGGGCGAGACCCTCGCCGTGCTCGGCGAGTCGGGCTCCGGCAAGTCGGTGACCGCACAGGCCGTCATGGGCATCCTCGACATGCCGCCGGGGCGCATCCCCCAGGGCGAGATCCTCTTCGAGGGCCAGGACATCCTGAAGTACAAGGAGGAGCAGCGGCGCAAGATCCGCGGCGCCGGAATGGCCATGATCTTCCAGGACGCGCTGTCGTCCCTGAACCCGGTGCTCTCCGTCGGCGACCAGCTCGGCGAGATGTTCGTCGTGCACCGGGGAATGTCGAAGAAGCAGTCCCGGGCGAAGGCCGTCGAGCTGATGGACCGGGTACGCATCCCGGCCGCCAAGGAACGGGTGGGGCAGTACCCGCACCAGTTCTCCGGCGGCATGCGCCAGCGCATCATGATCGCGATGGCGCTCGCCCTGGAACCGAAACTGATCATCGCCGACGAGCCGACGACCGCGCTCGACGTGACCGTACAGGCCCAGGTCATGGACCTGCTCGCGGAGTTGCAGCGCGAGCTGAACATGGGGCTCATCCTGATCACCCACGACCTCGGCGTGGTCGCGGACGTCGCCGACAAGATCGCCGTCATGTACGCGGGCCGGATCGTCGAGAACGCCCCCGTCCACGAGATCTACAAGAACCCCGCCCACCCGTACACCAAGGGCCTCCTCGAATCGATCCCGCGCCTGGACCAGAAGGGCCAGGAGCTGTACGCGATCAAGGGCCTGCCGCCCAACCTGCTGCACATCCCGCCGGGCTGCGCCTTCAACCCGCGCTGCCCGATGGCCCAGGACATCTGCCGGACCGACGTACCGCCGCTGTTCGACGTGGCCGAGGGCCGCCAGAGCGCCTGCTACTTCTGGAAGGAGACGCTCGATGGCTGAGCTCGTGACGTTCGGTACCGGGGCCGACGCACCCGCCGACCGGCCCGCGGACGGGCACGTCGACCCGCCCGTCGACGGGTCCGAACCCATCCTGGAAGTACGCGGCCTGGTCAAGCACTACCCGCTCACCCAGGGCATCGTCCGCAAGAAGGTGGTCGGCGCGGTCAAGGCCGTCGACGGCGTCTCCTTCGACCTCGGCGCGGGCGAGACCCTCGGCATCGTCGGCGAGTCCGGCTGCGGCAAGTCGACCGTCGCCAAGCTGCTCGTCCAGCTGGAACAGCCCACGTCCGGGGCCATCCGCTACAAGGGCGAGGACATCACCAAGCTGTCAGGCAAGGCCCTCAAGGCCGTCCGCCGGAACATCCAGATGGTCTTCCAGGACCCGTACACCTCCCTGAACCCCCGGATGACGGTCGGCGACATCATCGGCGAACCGTACGAGATCCACCCCGAGGTGGCTCCCAAGGGCAACCGGCGGCGCAAGGTCCAGGACCTCCTGGACGTCGTCGGCCTCAACCCCGAGTACATCAACCGCTACCCGCACCAGTTCTCCGGCGGCCAGCGCCAGCGCATCGGCATCGCCCGCGGCCTCGCCCTCAACCCCGAGATCATCGTCGCCGACGAACCGGTCTCGGCCCTCGACGTGTCCGTCCAGGCCCAGGTCATCAACCTGCTGGACCGGCTCCAGCAGGAGTTCAACCTCTCCTACCTCTTCATCGCGCACGACCTCTCGATCGTCCGGCACATCTCCGACCGCGTCGGCGTCATGTACCTGGGACGGATCGTCGAGATCGGCAGCGACGCCGAGATCTACGAGCACCCCACCCACCCCTACACCCAGGCGCTGCTCTCCGCCGTCCCCGTCCCCGACCCGACCGCCCGCGACCATCGCGAGCGCATCATCCTCAGCGGCGACGTGCCCTCGCCCGCCAACCCGCCGTCGGGCTGCCGCTTCCGCACCCGCTGCTGGAAGGCGCAGGAGCGGTGCGCACAGGAGGTCCCCCTGCTGGCGGTACCGGCGGTCTTCCGGGACGCGGACAGCCCGGCGGTCCACGACTCGGCGTGCCACTTCGCGGAGGAGCGGGTGGTGGTGCCGCGCTGAGGTGCGGGGCCTGTTAACACGCGGGCAACGCCCGCGATACGCACAGCCGTCAGGCTGAGGAACGTACGGCCGTGCGGGTGCCGTGGACCGGCCGGGGTGCGCCATGTCGCCCCGGCCGGTCGCCGTTTGCACAGGTGCTGTTTGCTCAAGTGCGTTACGAAAGCGAACGCCTGCCTCTTGTTCAACTCCCGTACCACGGGGGACCATTCACCCATGGGACCGACGGGGGAGCCTCAGTCACTCGTACGCGGCGCACGGTTCACGGGCAGCGGGGTGTGCCTGCTGCTCGCCGTCCTGACCGCGCTCTGGATCAACCGCGATCTGCGCCTCGTCGACGATCCGGCCAGGCTGTGGTGGGCATGGGCGGGCAGCGGCCCCGACCGCTTCCTCACGGCGACCACGCTCTACGACTTGGTACTGCTGTGTGTGTACGTCGTCGTGGCGATCGGCGCGTTCCGCTCGCCCGTCGCTGCCTCCTCCCTCGCCGTGACCGGCCTCGTCACCCTCGCCGTACGCGCCCCCGCACTGTGGGCCGACGGATTCGCGGAGGTGTATCCGAACGGGCTCAGGATGCGGGCCATGCTCAGCACCTTCGTGGCGCTCGGACTGGCGGCGGCGCTGCTGATCGTGGTCGTGGCGGGGCGCAGGCCGCTGCGTTCGTACGGCCGTGGCACCGCGCCGACGAGGCCGGGCCGGGGCGCGGGCATCACCGCGTTCCTGCTCCTGGGGGCGGCCGGGGCGGGCGCGGCGGCCTGGGAGGTCCACTGGTACCTCCAGAACCCAGGACCGCTGTCGCTGTACGCGGACCGCTTCACGGGCGGGGGCGCGGCGCTGCAGCTCCTGGGCATGCCGGCGGGCTGGGCCTCCTTGGTCGTCGTGGCCGTCACGCTCACCGGCGCGTGCGGGGCGCTCGCGGGCGCGGTGCACTCCCGGCCACTGGGGCTGGTGGGCGCGGCGCTGGTCGGGGTGAGCGGGGCGGCGGGGGTGTCGGTGGCGGTCCGCGCGAACCTGTTCGCGGGACTCGGCGCTCTCGACCTGGTCGAGCAACTCATGGTGGCCTGGTGGGTGTTCTCCCTGGTGGCGGGGGTGGTGCTGGTGCTTGTGCTGGGGCGTGGGGGAGTGGGGGTGGGGGGTGGGCGGCGGCTCGCAGCGAATGTCTACGACGGGTACGGGGGTGTGTCTGGGCCCGGTCCTGGGCCCGGCTCCGGGCCCGGTCATGGGCCCGGTCCAGGGCCCGGCTCCGGCGTCAGCCCGCCGCCGCCTTCGGCGCGGCCGCCGGGCTGGTAGGGCGGTGGGCATCGTGCGGGTCCGTCGTGGCTGATCGCGCCCACGCGGCGGAGCCGCATATCAACACAGCCCCGCGCCCCTAACTGCCTGCCCCTCGCCCGCGAGCCCTCTTGGGCAGCGGGGCCGCCCCCCAACTCCCCTCCCCTCACCGGCGATTTCCAGCCACGCTCCCCAACTGCCCGCCCCCCGTGCGCCCCTCGTGCTGCCGTGCACCGATCAATGCGTAGATGCGGATAGTTATGATCCGTAGCGCTAGGTGGGTATAGACCTGCTGGCACCTGTTGTGCTGCCCGTTCCCGTCCCGTCGTCCCGACCGTACTCAAGTGGAGGTGAACCGCCGTGGCACTCTCGATTTCGGCGGTGGTGCTGCTGGCGATCGTCGTCTTCCTGCTGGTCCGGAAAGCCGGACTGAAGGCCGGACACGCGGTGGTCTGCATGCTGCTGGGGTTCTATCTGGCCAGCTCGTCCATCGCGCCCACGATCAAGGACGTCACCACGAACGTGGCCGGGGTGCTGGGAGGCTTCCACTTCTGAGCAGCGCCGGAGCCTCGTAGGCTGTCCTCATGACCGAGCTCCCCACCCGTCGCCTGCTCCTGGTGCACGCACACCCCGACGATGAGTCGATCAACAACGGCGCCACCATGGCCAGGTATGCGGCCGAGGGTGCCCAGGTCACCCTGGTGACCTGCACCCAGGGCGAGGAGGGCGAGATCATTCCGCCCTCCCTCGCCCACCTCGCCGCCGACCGCGACGACACGCTCGGTCCTTACCGGGCAGGCGAGCTGGCCGCCGCCATGAAGGAGCTCGGGGTCGCCGACCACCGCTTCCTCGGCGGGGCCGGCCGCTTCCGTGACTCCGGAATGATGGGCGCCCCGCAGAACCACCGCGAGAACGCCTTCTGGCACGCGGAGGCCGACGCCGCGGCCTCGTACCTCGTCGCGGTGATCCGTGAGGTGCGCCCTCAGGTGCTGGTCACGTACGACCCGGACGGCGGTTACGGGCACCCCGACCACATCCAGGCGCACCGCGTCGCCATGCGCGCCGCCGAGCTTGCGGCGGAGCCCACCTACCGGCCGGATTTCGGCGTTCCGTACGCCGTCGAGAAGGTGTACTGGAACCGCGTGCCGCGCCCCGTCGCGGAGGCCGCCTTCGCCCGCCTCCGTGCGGAGGACCCCGGCTTCCCCGGCATCGCACCGGTCGACGACGTCCCCGGTGTGGTGGGCGACGAGCACATCACCACCGAGATCGACGGCTCCGCGTACGGCGCCGCGAAGGCGGCCGCGATGCGCGCGCACGCCACCCAGATCACCGTCCACGAACCGTGGTTCCTGCTCTCCAACGAGCTCGCCCAGCCGGTCTTCACCACCGAGTACTACGAGCGGGTGCTCCCGCCGCGCGGTGACGAGGACGACCACACGGACGAGGCCGAGACCGACCTCTTCGCCGGGGTGGGCGCATGACCGCCCCGAGGGCCAAGGCCACGACACAGCCGAAGGCGAAGACGGGGGCCGGGGCAGGCGCAGGGGCAGGCGCAGGCGCAGGCGCAGGAGCAGGGGCGACGGATGCGACCGTGCGGGTCGCGGGGCGCAATTGGGCGCGGGCTCCCCTCTACGCCCTCCTCTTCCTTGTCGGCGCCGCCACCGGCCTCGCAGGCGCCCTCGTCTCCGGCGTACTCCTCCCCCTCGGCCTGCTGCTCTCGCTGCTCGCCGCCGGCGGACTCTTCTACGGCGGTACGTACGCACTGGGCACCCGGAGCGGCGCCCTCGCCCCCGGCATCGGCTGGACCGTCGCCGTGCTCCTCGGCGCCGTGGGTCGCACGGAGGGGGACAGTCTTCTCGGTGGCGGTACGGGCGCCAGCGTCTTCCTGCTGGGCGGCATCGCGCTGGCTGTGATCTGCGCCACCATGCCGCAATTGCCGCAACCGGGCTCTTCCGCCGCCCGACTTGGGAAGTGACGTACCACTTCCTGCCGGGATTCGGAGAGTGCCCTTCCCACGGCTGCGGGGCGTGTGCCTGCGGCGGACAGTATGGTGGTGCGCGCCGCCGAGCCGCCCGCAGCAGCACATGGTCAAGAGAACGGGCGGTGGAGCCAACCGGGAGAACCTGCCTTGAGTCGTGAAACTGACAGTTCGTCCTCCGGCGCGCAGGGGCGCGGATCAGCCGCCTACCCCTCCGGCACGCCGCCGTACGGATCCAGCCCGTATCCCTCGCTCCACCCGGACGGCCAGGACGGCGTCGACGCAGCCGCGTACGACGAGCCCGTCGAGGCTCCGGAGGCGGACGAGCCCAGGACCGAGACGACCCTGACGACCCGTATCCGGATCAACATCCCCGGATCGCGTCCCATCCCGCCCGTCGTCATGCGCAAGCCCATGAACGACGCCGAGGGTGACGGTCCGTCGGCCGACGGCCGCCGCAGCAGCGAGACCACCGGCGAGACCGTGTGGCCGCCCTCGGAGCCGCTGTCGGCCGCGCCGTCCGCCGCATCGGGCGCGTCCGGCGCCACCGCTCAGGCCGCCGGGGCGCCCACCGCGTCCGGGCAGCCCCCGCTGCCGACACGTGTGCAGGGGGCGACGGTACGGGACAAGGGCGCCGACGGGACGGACGGTTCCGGTTCCGGTGCCGCAGCTCCTTCCGCTTCCGGTGACGACAAGCCGACGAGCGACTGGTTCGCACCGCGCAAGGCCCCTGTCACGCCGCCGCCTTCGCCGGCCGCGGCGTCCCCCGCCCAGGGCGGCGGACAGCGTGACGGACTGCCGTACTTCACGGACGGGGCGGGCGCCGACGGGGGATCACGGGCCAACTCCGGCGGTGCGGGCGGTCCTGCCGGTTCCGGCGGTCCCGCCGGCCCGTCCGGGCCGACGTCCGGGCCGGTCAGCGGTCTCAGTGCGATCGCGAGCGGCGTCGGGCCGGAAACCACGGGCCGGCACCAGATTCCCGGTGCGGGTCCCGGTTCCGGCTCTGGTTCCGGCGCGGGTGCCGGTTCCGGTACTGGGTCCGGTGCTGGTTCCGCTTCGAGCCCGTGGCCGGCGGCGAAGCCCGCTGCGGGCGCGGCCCCTTCCGGGCCCTCGTCCCCCTCTCCGTACGGTTCGAAGCCGCTCACCGGCATGAACGGCGCCGGCGGCATGACCGACGACACCGCCGTCCTCACCCCGCAGACCGACCCGCGCGACGACCAGCCGGGAAGGGGCCCTGGACCGGGATCGGAGCCGGGCCGCGGATGGGAAGCGGTGCCGGGTGCCGGTGCGCCGGGCCCCGGTCCGATGACGCCGCCCGGGTACGTCTCGGGCGACACCCTGACCAGCGGTGTTCCGGTGGTCCAGCCGGACGGGCCGCGCAGCCAGTTCCCGAGCGGGCCGAACCTCACGCCCCGGCTGCCCGACCCGCCGGGCGCCGCGGACTTCGGCAAGGCCGCGCCCGTACACGACGAGCCCGCCCCGCCGCCCGCACCCAAGCCCGCCGCGCCCGCGAAGAAGGGCCGCTCCAAGCTGGTCCTGCTGGTCGCGGGCCTGGTCGTGGTCGCGGGTGGCGTCTACGGCGCAGGGCTGCTGCTCAACCACTCCGACGTACCGAAGGGGACCACGGTCCTCGGCGTCGACATCGGCGGCAGCACCAAGGACGAGGCGGTCGTCAAGCTCGACTCGGTCCTCGGCAAGCGGGGCGCGCTGCCGCTCCAGCTGACCGTCGACGGCAAGAAGACGGAGCTGGCGCCCGGCAACGCGGGCCTGACCCTGGACAGCCAGGAGACGGTGCGCGGCGCGTCCGGCAGCGACTACAACCCGGTGTCGGTGGTCGGCTCGCTGTTCGGCGGCGAGCGCATCGCCGAGCCGGTGATCCCCGTCGACGAGGAGAAGCTGACCGTCGCTCTGACCTCGCTTGCGGGCACCTCGGGCACGGCGTCCGACGCGTCCGTCGACTTCTCCACGGGCAAGCCCGTCGCCGTGCCGGGCAAGCCGGGCAAGGCACTTGACGTGCAGGCCTCGATGAAGAAGGTGCGGGACGCCTACCGCGAGCAGGTCCAGAGCGGAAAGCCGGTTCCGGTCGAACTGCCCGTCGTCGCCAAGCAGCCGACGATCATCCAGGCCGAACTCGACCGCGCGATGAAGGAGTTCGCCGAGCCCGCCATGTCCGACCAGGTCAAGATCCTGGCGGGCGGCAAGTCGATCCGGTTCGGGCCCGCGAAGTCGCTGCCGAAGATCCTCTCGATGAAGCCGCAGGGCGGAAAGCTGGTGCCGGTCTACGACCTGGCGGCCATGGAGAAGCTCTGCGACGGGGCGTTCGACCAGGTGATGATCACCAGCGCGGACGGCACGAAGCGCCCGGTCGCCATGACGGACGTCCGCGACGCGATGAGCAAGGCACTGCTCGGCAAGACCGCGGCCGACCGTACCCAGACGATCCCGCTGAAGGCCTCGTAGCGGACAGGCCGTGGCCGGAGCCCCCGCCCCCACCGGGACGGGGGCTCTGTCATGCCCCACCGGGACGGGGGCTCCGTGACGTTCGCCGGGGCGGGGGGCTCTGTCACGTCCCGGCCCATGACATCTGTCATGCACAAGAGCGGACGGTCGTCTCTGCCGCGCGCGACCGCGGATCGACACCCTTGAGGCATGACCACTACAGCCGTCCACTTCAGCGGAGTGAACAAGGCGTACGGCCGCGTCCGGGCCGTGTCGAACCTCTCCCTCGACCTCCACCCCGGCGAAACCGTCGCCCTCCTCGGCCCCAACGGCGCCGGCAAATCCACCACCCTCGACCTCCTCCTCGGCCTGCGCCCCGCCGACTCCGGCACGGTGCACCTGTTCGGTACGACGCCGAGGCAGGCCATCGCCGACGGCCGCGTCGGCGCGATGCTGCAGAGCGGCGGCCTGATGGAGGACGTCAGGGTCCGCGAGATCGTCAAGCTCGCCTGCGACCTGCATCCCAAGCCGTACCCCGTGCAGGACGTACTGGACCGGGCCGGTGTCGCCCAGATCGCCGACCGCATGGTCAACAAGCTCTCCGGCGGCCAGGAGCAGCGCGTCCGCTTCGCCCTCGCGACCGCAGGCGCGGCCGACCTGATCGTCCTCGACGAGCCCACCACCGGCATGGACGTCACCTCCCGGCAGGCCTTCTGGGCGACCATGCGCCAGCAGGCCGACCAGGGCCGTACCGTCCTGTTCGCCACGCACTACCTGGAGGAGGCCGACGCCGTCGCCGACCGGGTGCTGGTCCTGCACAAGGGCAGGCTGCTCGCCGACGGCACCGCGGCCGAGATCAAGGCGAAGGCCGGTGCCCGCCGCATCGCCTTCGACCTGGAGGGCCCGGTCGACGAACGTGCCCTGGGCGCACTGCCGTTCCTCTCCGCCGTCGAGGTCTCGGGCCGCACCGTCCGCATGCAGTCGCACGACGCCGACGCCACCGTCCACGCGCTGTACGGACTCGGCGTCTACCCCCGCAACCTCGAAGTCGCGGGCCTCGGCCTGGAACAGGCCTTCGTGGCGATCACCGCAGCCGAAGACAGCACCGCAGCCGAAGACAGCACCGAAGCCGAAGGCAACAGCAGCAACAAGGAGGAGGCATCCGCATGAACACCCTCATCGCGCTCGAAATCCGCCGCACCCTGCGGAACAAGAAGTTCATGTTCTTCTCCATCGTCTACCCCTGCGCCCTCTTCCTGATGATCTCGGGCGCCTCCGGCAGCGAGAAGGTGCCGGGCACCGGCCTGACCATGCCCCTGTTCGTCATGGTCGCCATGGCCTCCTTCGGTGCCCTGACCTCGGTCCTGATGGGCAACAGCGAGCGCATCGCCAAGGAGCGCGAGAAGGGCTGGGTCCGCCAGCTGCGCCTGACCAGCCTGCCGGGCCGCGGCTACGTCCTCGCGAAGATCGCGGGCTCGGCAGTGGTCACGCTGCCCGCCATCGTGATCGTCTTCGTCGTCGCGGCGGCCGCCAAGGACGTACGCCTCGACGCCTGGCAGTGGATCGCGCTCACCGCCGTCATCTGGGCGGGCAGCGTCGTCTTCGCCGCGCTGGGAGTCGCCCTGGGCTACCTCGCCAGCGGTGATGCCGTACGCCCCGTTACGATGATCATCTACTTCGGCCTGTCCATCCTGGGTGGCCTGTGGATGCCCGCGACCCTCTACCCCCAGTGGCTGCAGAACATCGCCGAATGGCTGCCCACACACGCGTACGCCGCCCTCGGCCAGGCCATCGAGCTGGGCGGCGCCCCGCACGCGAAGGACGTCGCCATCCTCGCCGGATACTTCCTCCTCTTCGCCGGCGGCGCGGCCTGGCTCTACCGGAAGGACACACTGAAGGCATGAAAGAGGAGACGGCGGGGGAAACCTTCGCCCCGATCGGGCGGCCGGTCGACAACCGCCGCCTGGTCGTGGGCAAGCTGCTGTGGATCGGCATCTGGCTGGCCTTCATGGGCGCCCCGGTGGGCGACCTCCTCGGCGACGCGCACGCGACCCCGGCCGTCGTACTCGGCTGGCTGGGGCTGACCGCCTTCGTCGGCGTCTACTTCGCCCTGGTGTTCCGGCACACCTCCAAAGCGCTGGCCCGCCACACCGTCTGGGCCTCCCTGGGCGTCCTGTTCGCCCTCGCCCTCGTCCTCTCGCCGACCCTGGGCCCTGCCTGGCTGACGCTCTTCGTGTACGTCTCCGTGGCGGCAGGCGCGTGCCTGCCGATGCGGATGTCGCGCTGGGCAATCCCGGGGGTGGCCGCGACGCTGCTGCTGGTCGGCCTCGGCCACGGCTGCGAAGGGCTCGGCCAGCTGGTGGGCGGGGTGCTCATCCCGGCCCTTCTCGGCGGTTTCGCCATGACCGGCGTACGTCAACTGGTGCGCACCACCGTCGAGTTGAGACAGGCCCGTGCCACCGTCGCCCAGCTCGCCGCCAACGAGGAACGGCTGCGCCTCGCCCGCGACCTGCACGACCTGCTCGGCCACTCGCTCTCCCTGATCACCCTCAAGAGCGAACTCGCGGGCCGAATGCTGCCCGGCCACCCCGAGCAGGCCGCCCAGCAGGTCGCCGACATCGAGAAGGTGAGCAGGCAGGCCCTGGTCGACGTACGGGAAGCCGTCACCGGCTACCGCCGGGCCACCCTCGCGGGCGAACTCGCGGGCGCCCGCACCGCGCTGACTGCCGCGGGCATCACGGCCGAGGTCCCCGCCGGGCCGCCGGACGGCCTCACCTGCGTACCGCCGGAGCAGGAGGAGGCGCTGGCCTGGGCGCTGCGCGAGGCCGTCACCAATGTCGTACGGCACAGTGGCGCGCGGCGGTGCGCGGTGCGGCTGCGCGAGATCCAGACCCTGGACGGCCCGTACCTGGAGCTCACCGTCGAGGACGACGGCGGGGGAGCACCGGCCGGACGCGGTGCGGGCAACGGCCTGAACGGCATGAAGGAACGCCTCGCCGCCGTCGGTGGCACCGTGCACACCACCACCGGCTCCCCGGGCCTCACCAGGTCCACCGGTTCCACCAGGCCCACCGGGTCCCCCGGTTTTACCCTCACGGCCAAGGCGCGCCTAGGATCCGCAGCATGACCAGCCCCCACACCATCAGGCTCCTGCTCGCCGAGGACCAGTCGATGGTCCGCGAAGCACTGGCCGCGCTGCTCGGCCTGGAACCCGACTTCGAGGTGGTCGCCCAGGTCGCACGCGGCGACGAGGTGCTGGCCGCGGCCCGTGCGACACCCGTCGACGTGGCCCTCCTGGACATCGAGATGCCCGGCCTGACCGGCATCGAAGCGGCCGCCCGGCTCAGCGCCGAGTTCCCGGAGCTGAAGATCGTGGTCCTCACCACCTTCGGCCGCCCCGGCTACCTCCGTACGGCCATGGAGGCGGGCGCCGACGCGTTCCTGGTGAAGGACGCCCCGGCCGCCCAGCTCGCCGCAGCGGTCCGCAAGGTCCTCGCGGGCGAGCGCGTCATCGACCCCACCCTCGCGGCGGCCGCCCTCGCCGGGGGCGCCAACCCGCTCACCGACCGCGAGCGCGACGTCCTGCGGGTGGCCGCCGACGGCTCGACCAACGCCGAGATCGCCGCCTCCCTCCAGCTCTCCCAGGGCACCGTCCGCAACTACCTCTCCATGGCCATCCAGAAGCTGGCCACCCGCAACCGCGCCGAGGCGGTCCGCGTGGCCCGCGAAAAGGGCTGGCTCTGAGAGGGCCTCTTCCGGGCGGGCCTGTCTCCGCGGGGGCCTCTTCCGAGGCCGCAGAAGTTTTTTCGCATCAGTTCCCGGTTCCTGTCACATCCCAGAGACGCGCTCCGTCATAGGGATGTGAGCGCAACGCAGCGCTCCACCGCTGAAGGAGCCCGCCATGGAAGCCCGTATCGCCAACCCCGCCACCCTCATCCCCGGCGCCCTGCCCGCCATCCTGGGTCTCGCCGAGGTGGCGAAGAAGGGCAACGTGCCCGAGCCGACGCTGGAGCTCGTGCACCTGCGCGTCAGCCAGATCAACGGCTGCAGCGTCTGCGTCGTCATGGGCACGGCCAACGCCCGCAAGGCCGGTGAGAGCGACGAGCGCCTCGACTCCGTCGCCGTCTGGCGCGAGGCCCCGTACTTCACCGACGCCGAGCGCGCCGCCCTCGCCCTCGCCGAGTGCGCCACCCGCCTCGCCGACCGCAGCGACCCGGTGCCGGACGACGTCTGGAACGAGGCCGCCAAGCACTACGACGAGAAGCAGCTCGCCGGGCTCACCCTGTGGATCGGCCTGACGAACTTCTTCAACCGCATCAACGCCACCACCCGCCAGATCGCCGGGGCGAAGTGGTAACCAGTCAGTCCCGGGGGATCAGTTGAGGCGGGCCCGTGCAGCCCTGGCCCGCCCTCTGATCGTCTCCGCGGTCGCGGGCTCGACCGTCTCCACCACGTCCGCGTACCCCTCCATCTCCGCCGCGCCACCCGCGAAGTCCCCCCGCTGTACGAGCAGTTGGGCGCGCTCGTAACGAAGCCTGGCCGGATGGACGGGCAGCAGGAGCGACAGTTCCACCGCCCACAGCTGTACGTCGCTGCGCTCGGGGCGCGCCGCCGCCCACGCCCGGATGTTGTTGAGGATCCGCAGCACGATGTCGAGCGGATCCGCAGCACGCAGCATCGCCGGATCGAGCGGCTCCCCGGTGGCCCCGGCCACCAGCACCTCCGCGTCCGCCCCGGTCAGCAGCCGCCCCCCGTCGAACGGATCGGCCAGCACCTGCTCCTCTGGGCCCCCGCCCGGCCGCCCGAACCCCACGACGAAGTGCCCCGGCAGCGCCACCCCGTACACCGGCGCTCCGGCCCGCCGCGCGACCTCCAGCCACACCACCGACAGCAGGATCGGCAGCCCCCGCCGGCGGAGCAGCACCTCCGGCAGCAACGAGGACTCCAGCCGCTGGTAGTCGCCCGGCGCACCCTCGAACCCGCAGTGCCCGCCCAGGAGTTCGGACAGTGCAAGCGCCCACGACCGGGGGCCGACGGGCCGGAACGGCAACAGCCCGGCCAGTCGGTCGAGTTCGATCTGGGCCTCGTCGAGACCGGCCTGCCCGAGACCGGGGTCGGCCACCGCCCCGATCAGCAGGCACAACATCGCCAGGTCGGGCTGCTCGGCCCGCGCCTCCTCGGCGAACTGCTGCCGCCAGTCGGGGAGTTCGGGACCCATGGAGGATTCGCTCATATCAGCTTCGTACCCGCTCTGTGTCTGGGCGGACGCGTCTGTGCGGATGCGTCCATGCGGCCTGATCCGCCGGACAGGTCCTAGGCGGATTGTGTCCGCGCGGACCGGTAGTGGTGATAGCTGTGGTGGGTCGTGAAACCCATCCCGTCGTAGAGCCCACGGGCCCCCTCGTTGTCGGCCTCCACCTGGAGCCACGCCGCCGACGCGCCCTCGTCGAGCGCCCTGCGTGCCAGTGCGGCCATCACGGCCGTCGCCAGCCCGCGCCGCCGGTGCGCCGGATCCACCTCGACCGCCGCGAAACCGGCCCACCGCCCGTCCACCACGCACCGCCCGATCGCGGCCGGCTTCCCGCCGTCCTCGCCCGGCACCGTCGCGAACCACACCGAGGGCCCGCTCTCCAGCACCTTCACCACATGCGCCCCGGGCGCCTCGAAGCGCTGGTACCGCGACATCCACGCCGTGTCCGCCGACCGCGCGAGCCGTACGTCCGCGCCGCCCGCCCCGCCCGCGTCCAGGTCGCCGACCGGGGCCAGCGCCCCGATCCGTACCTCGGCGGACACCTCCAACTCCCAGCCGCGACAGGCGAGTTCGGCGCCGAGCACCTCCTGGGTGCCCTCGGCGCCGGTCGACACCTGGACGTACGGCGGCAGACCCCGGTCCGCGTACCACTTCCGTACGTACGACAGTGCCTCGTCCAGCGGCAGTCCGGGACTCCCCAGCGGCAGAACAGAGTTGGCCCGTCGCGTGAACCCGTCTGCCGCCCGCAGCGTCCACTCGCCGAGCGGCTCGCTCTCCACCGGTTCCCAGGCCCGCGCCATCACCTTCGCCAGCTCGGGGAAGTTCGCCGCGGGACCGCGCCGCCTGGCGGGCGCCGCCGGCACCACCTTCGCCGCGACCAGCGACGACGCGGCGACCCGTACCGTCTCGCCACTCCTTCGTGTGATCGACAGCACACCGCCGTCCCACGATGTGAGCACACCGACCACATCGGCGAAACGCGCACCCGGTGCACTGTCCCCGGTCAGACGCCGGACTGATACCCGTTTGCCCACGTCCTCCGGTGTCAGCCGCACCTCAAGTTGTCCGCCGGTGGTGAATTCCACAGGTCTCTCCACCCCTCCTGTTCGGATCGTGCCCGGGAACGGAGATACTAGGTGCGGGCATCGCACGACGCCGCGCTCCCGCGCGCCCGTGGACGGAGCCGGAGAGCTCGGCCCGCCGCGCCCTATCGAGGAGGAACGACAGCGTGACCTACGTCATCGCGCAGCCTTGTGTCGACGTCAAGGACAAGGCGTGCATCGAGGAGTGCCCGGTCGACTGCATCTACGAGGGCTCCCGGTCCTTGTACATCCACCCGGACGAATGCGTCGACTGTGGTGCCTGTGAGCCGGTCTGCCCGGTCGAGGCGATCTTCTACGAGGACGACACCCCGGAGGAGTGGAAGGACTACTACAAGGCGAACGTCGAGTTCTTCGACGAGCTCGGCTCGCCCGGTGGTGCCTCCAAGCTCGGTCTGATCGAGCGCGACCACGCCTTCATCGCAGCGCTGCCGCCGCAGAACCAGTAAGCAGGCGGTACGCCGAAAAGCATCGCCCCGGTCCCGTACGGCTTTCGTTGCCGTACGGGACCGAGGCGTTTTCCTACGAGAGAGCGAAGAGCCTCGTGAGCACTGTCACCGATCGCCTCCCCACCTTCCCCTGGGACAAGCTGGAGCCGTACAAGAAGACGGCGGCCGCCCACCCCGGCGGCATCGTGGACCTCTCCGTCGGCACCCCCGTCGACCCGGTCCCCGAGCTGATCCAGAAGGCCCTCGTCGCGGCTGCGGACTCGCCGGGCTATCCGACGGTGTGGGGCACGGTCGCGCTGCGCGACGCACTCGTGGAGTGGGTGCAGCGGCGGCTCGGCGCACGCGACGTCCAGCACACCAACGTCCTGCCGGTCGTCGGCTCCAAGGAGCTGGTGGCCTGGCTGCCGACCCAGCTCGGTCTCGGCCCCGGCGACCAGGTCGGCTACCCGCGCCTCGCCTACCCGACGTACGAGGTGGGCGCCCGCCTCGCCCGCGCGGAGGCCGTCGTCTACGACGACCCGACCACCGACCTGGACCCCGCCCGCCTGAGGCTCCTCTGGCTCAACTCGCCCTCGAACCCGACCGGCAAGGTCCTCGGCAAGGACGAGCTGACCCGGATCGTCGCGTGGGCGCGCGAGCACGGCGTGCTGGTCGTCGCCGACGAGTGCTACCTGGAGCTGGGCTGGGAGGCCGAGCCGGTCTCCGTACTGCACGAGGACGTCTGCGGCGGTACGTACGACGGGATCATCGCCGTCCACTCCCTCTCCAAGCGCTCCAACCTGGCGGGCTACCGGGCGGCCTTCGCCGCCGGTGACGCGGCGGTCCTGGGCGACCTCCTCCAGATCCGCAAGCACGGCGGCATGATGACCGCCGCCCCGGTCCAGGCCGCCACCGTCGCAGCCCTCGGCGACGACACGCACGTGGCCGAGCAGCGCGCCAGGTACGCGGCGCGGCGCACCGCCCTGCGAGAGGCCCTCGTCGGGCACGGCTTCCGCGTCGAGCACAGCGAGGCCAGCCTCTACCTGTGGGTCACCCGCGGCGAGAACTGCTGGGAGACGGTCGCGCACCTCGCGTCGCTGGGCATCCTGGTGGCGCCGGGCGACTTCTACGGGGTGGCGGGCGAGCAGTTCGTCCGCGTCGCCTTCACGGCCACCGACGAGCGGGTGGCGGCGGCGGTCGCACGGCTGTAGTCCACTTGCCCGCACGCATGCGCAGGGGCCCCGGGAGCACATGCTCCCGGGGCCCCTGCGCATACGTGGTGCGGGTCGGCTAGCCGATCGGCAGACCGCCGAGGCTGCCGGCGCCGGGCAGGCCACCGCCGGTCGGGAGGCTGTCGGTGGGCAGGCCGCTGGTGGGCAGGCCACCTTCGGTGGCGGACTTGGCGGTGCCGCCGAGGACCTCACCGGCGCTGCCCGCGACGTCACCGGCGGCCTTCTGGGCGGCGGGGGTGGCGGTCTTGCCGGCCTTGCCAACGGTCTTGCCGGCGGCCGGGACGGCCTTCTTGACGGCAGTGCTGCCGGTGTCGCCCGCCGTGTTGGAAGCCTTCTGCGACGCACCGTCGACGGTCTCACCGAGACCGGCGCCGTCCAGTGCGGTCAGGCCACCGAGGTTCGGGGCCGCGGGAAGGTCGGCCGCACTGGCGGCACCGGCCGCACCGACCACGGAAACCGCGCCTGCGGCGCCGAGCAGGGCGGCACGGGCAATCCGACGAGCCAGGGGGAGGGACATGGTGCTCCTTAGCGGAAGAAGACGTTGCTGAGACGCTGTCTGTCCAGCGATCGGACGCCATGACAACCGCTCGGAGGGCGGGGGAGGTTGCGGTGCGACAAGGTAAAGAGTTCGCAATGCAACGCATAATCCTTTGAGGATAAAAACGGGCAAACAAGTAGCATCGGGAAGCCGGTCGAATACCTCGCTTCCCTTGATTCCCAAGGGAATTGAACGGTGTCGGCCGAGGTGGGAGCGGTCGTCGCCGCGCGACCGCCCGAAGGGGCCGGACATCCCCCTTCGGGGGACCCGGTGGACGGGTGACCGACCGGTTTTCGAGCGGTGATCTGCTCTTGACCCGGGAGTGATCCGCCCGTTATCGGCCAGTTGTCCGGTGGGAGCCCGATGAGTGTCCGGTGCGCGCCCTTTGAATTGGCTCTACGGAGCGGTGCTGATCCGGACCTCGGAGGCGCTCGCGGCGGCGGACTTCGCAGGGGCGGGTTGCCAGCCCTTCGCCGCCTGCCCGGTGTTCCACTCCTGGCCCGCGTACGTGATGCGGGTGATGCGGAGTTCGGCGGAGTGCGCCATCGCCCAGTGCGCCAGCTGCCAGCCCCGCTGCTGGGCGGGGTCGGCGAAGGTGTCGAAGCCACCGGCCCCGAGGTCGCTCCTCCCCGCCCCCGGGACGGGCACCACGACGGTCCGCGCATCGCTGGAGCCGCCCGTGGGGGAACCCGCCGCCCGGGTCCGCGCGAGGACGCCCGCACCGAAGGCGCCGGTCAGGCCCACCCGTACCTTCGCCGGATCGCCCTGCTTGCCGTCGTCGCCGCCCCTGCGCGCCTCACACGAAAGAGACGCGGGCGTACGGCCGGTGAGCGCCGACGCGAGCAGCGCCGCGTCCGGCTCGTGCTTCGCGTACGCCTGCGGGAAACCGCTCTTCTGCACCCGCTGCGCGGCCACCGTCAGCGGCAGCCGCGAATAGCCCGGGACCTCGGTGAGGTGCTGGTAGAAGCGGGCTGCCGAGTACGCGGGGTCGAGGATCTGCTCACCGGTGCCCCAGCCCTGCGAAGGACGCTGCTGGAACAGACCGAGCGAATCGCGGTCGCCGTGCCGGATGTTGCGCAGCGCGGACTCCTGGAGGGCGGTCGCCAGGGCGATGGTGACCGCACGCTCCGGCATGCCCCGCGACGTACCGACGGAGGAAATGGTCGCGGCGTTGACGGCCTGCTCGGCGGTCAGCTCGAATCTGGCGCCGCTCCCCTGCGTACCGTCGCCGCCGCGCACCGTGCAACGGGTGGAGGCCTGGCCGCCGGCGAAGTACTGCACCGCCACATATCCGGCCAGCGCGAGCAGTACGACGGCGCCGATGACGAGGCGGAGGGTACGACCGTGGAGGGAGGAGAGAAGGGGGAGCTGGGACACAGGGCCAAGGTACTTGAGCCCCACCCACCAGCCCGCCCACCCGGCCTCCCGCCGCCGGCCTCCTCCCGCCGGACCCGCCTGCCGGATCCGCCTGCCTGGTCTCCCTGCCGATCTCCGCACCCGGTCCGCCCTGCCGGTCTCCGTACTCGGTCCGCCTGCCCGGTCTCTCCACCCGGTCCGCCCGCCCGGTCTCCCCCCGCCGGCCTCCCTGCCGGATCCGCCTGCCTGGTCTCCCTGCCGGTCTCCGTACCCGGTCCGCCCGCCCGGTCTCCCCCGCCGGCCTCCCCCCGGCGGTCTCCCTGCCGGATCCGCCTGCCTGGTCTCCCGTCCGGTTTCCGCACCCGGTCCGCCACCCGGCCTCCCCACCCCGGTCTCACCACCCGGCCTCCCCACCCCGGTCTCCCCGCCCGGCCTGCCCACCTGGGCGCATTAGGGTCGGACGCATGAACGACGCACCGCTCGACCTCAGCCTCGATGCCGCAGCCCTCACCGCCTGGCTCGTCGACTTCCGTTCCGAGAGTGGCAACGAGAAGCCGCTTGCCGACGCCATCGAGGAGGCGCTGCGGACCCTCCCGCACCTCACCGTCG
The DNA here is from genome assembly GCF_040651475.1 of Streptomyces sp. NPDC048442. Taxonomy (NCBI): domain Bacteria; kingdom Bacillati; phylum Actinomycetota; class Actinomycetes; order Kitasatosporales; family Streptomycetaceae; genus Streptomyces; species Streptomyces sp. NPDC048442. The sequence goes on along the minus strand of NZ_JBEZKB010000010.1, from coordinate 195,520 downwards.
ACCGCCACGGCAACAACGTCGTCGCCCGTACGAACCTGGGCCGCTCCGAGCGCGTGATCCTCGCCGGGCACATCGACACCGTCCCGATCGCCGACAACGTCCCCTCGCGCCTCGACGAGAACGGCGTCCTGTGGGGCTGCGGCACCACCGACATGAAGTCCGGCGTCGCGGTGCAGCTGCGCATCGCCGCCACCGTCACCGAGTCCAACCGCGACCTCACCTTCGTCTTCTACGACAACGAGGAGGTCGCCGCCCACCTCAACGGACTCCGGCACGTCGCCGAGGCCCACCCCGACTGGCTGGAGGGCGACTTCGCGGTCCTCCTCGAAGGCACGTACGCCGAGGTCGAGGGCGGCTGCCAGGGCACCCTGCGCGTCCACCTCCGTACGACCGGCGAGCGCGCCCACTCCGCGCGCAGCTGGATGGGCTCCAACGCGATCCACAAGACGGCCCCGATCCTGGCCGCGCTCGCCGCGTACGAACCCCGTCGTCCGGTCATCGACGGCCTGGAGTTCCGCGAGGGGCTCAACGCGGTGCGCATCGAGGGCGGCGTCGCCAACAACGTCATCCCGGACGCCGCCCAGGTGACGGTCAACTTCCGCTACGCGCCCGACCGTTCGGAGGCCGAAGCGATCGCACACGTCCGCGAGGTATTCGCCGACTGCGACATCGCGGAGTTCGTCATCGACGACCACTCCGGCGCGGCCATGCCGGGTCTGTCGCACCCGGCCGCGGCCACCTTCATGGCGGCCGTCGGCGGCATCGCCAAGCCGAAGTTCGGCTGGACGGACGTCGCCCGCTTCAGCGCGCTCGGCGTCCCGGCGGTCAACTACGGCCCCGGCGACCCGCTGTTCGCCCACAAGCGCGACGAGCACGTCGAGGTGGACAAGATCCACCACACGGAGGAACGACTCCGTGCCTGGCTGACAGCCTGAATTTCACCGTTCGTCACTTCATGGGACCTACTCTGACCGGACAACGTACGGCAGCGAAGGGAGCACGGCATGACGCATCCTGAAGAGGGACGGACGCCCGAAGAGCAGCGGCTCGGTCCGGTCCTGCGCCGCCGGGAACAGATCCAGCCCGGCACCACCGACCAGCGTCTGCTGGACACGGAGGGCGACTCGGAGTGGGTGCACACCGACCCGTGGCGGGTCATGCGCATCCAGTCGGAGTTCGTGGAGGGCTTCGGCGCGCTGGCCGAACTCCCCAGCGCGATCAGCGTGTTCGGCTCGGCGCGCACACCGGCCGGCTCGCCGGACTACGACGCGGGCGTACGGATCGGACGCGCGCTCGTCGAGGCGGGCTTCGCGGTGATCACGGGCGGCGGCCCCGGCGCGATGGAGGCCGCGAACAAGGGTGCCCGGGAGGCCAACGGCGTCTCCGTCGGCCTCGGCATCGAGCTGCCCTTCGAGCAGGGGCTCAACCCGCACGTCGACATCGGGGTCAACTTCCGCTACTTCTTCGTCCGCAAGACGATGTTCGTGAAGTACGCGGAAGGCTTCGTGGTCCTCCCCGGCGGCTTCGGCACCCTCGACGAACTCTTCGAGGCGCTGACCCTGGTCCAGACCCAGAAAGTGACCCGCTTCCCGATCGTCCTCTTCGGTACGGAGTACTGGGGCGGCCTGGTGGACTGGCTCCGCAACACGGTCATCGCCCAGGGCAAGGCCTCGGAACGGGACCTCCTCCTCTTCCACGTCACGGACGACGTGGAGGAAGCGGTGGCCCTGGTAACCAAGGAAACGGGCAAGTAGGAGCCGGGGGGCGTCGTGTGGGTGCGTCGTGGCTGGTCGCGCAGTTCCCCGCGTCCCTGAACGCCGCCCCCTCCGCCCGCCCTCGCCGCCGCCCCGCCCCCTAAGCCAGCCCCCGCCTCGCCACCGCCGGCGCCCGCCGCCCCGCGATCGACGCCACCATGTCCAGCACCTGCCGCGTCTCCGCCACCTCATGCACCCGGTACACCTGCGCCCCCAGCCACGCCGAAACCGCCGTCGTCGCCAGCGTCCCGATCACCCGTTCCTTGACCGGCCGGTCCAGCGTCTCCCCGACGAAGTCCTTGTTGGACAAGGAGACCAAGACCGGCCACCCCGTCGCCGCCATCTCCCCGAGCCGCCGCGTCGCCTCCAGACTGTGCCGCGTGTTCTTCCCGAAGTCGTGGCCCGGGTCGATCATGACCGCGTCCCGCCGCACCCCGAGCGCGACGGCCCGCTCGGCCAGTCCCACCGTGACGTCGAGGATGTCCGCCATGACGTCCTCGTACTCGATCCGGTGCGGCCGGGTACGCGGCTGCGCACCCCCCGCGTGCGTACACACCAGCCCCACGTCGTACCGCGCCGCGACCTCCGCCAGCAACGGATCGACCCCGCCCCACGCGTCGTTGAGCAGGTCCGCGCCCACCTCGCAGACCGCTTCGCCGACCTCGTGCCGCCAGGTGTCCACGCTGATGACGACGTCCGGGTGCCTGCGCCGCACCTCGGCCACGAAGCCGACCGTGCGCCGTGCCTCCTCCTCGGCCGTCACCTCCTCGCCGGGGCCGGCCTTGACCCCGCCGATGTCGATGATGGCAGCACCCTCCGACACCGCCTGCTCCACGCGGGCCAGCGCGGGCTCGTCGCGGAAGGTCGCCCCCTGGTCGTAGAAGGAGTCCGGGGTGCGGTTCACGATCGCCATGATCACCGGCTCGTGCGTCTCGAAAACGCGCCGTCCCAGCCGCAGCATCTGCAGATTCCTCCTCGTCACGGACCCCCGACGACCTCGACAGGCCGTCTGCGACCCTACGCCGTGGTCGACGACAGCGAGCAGGCTCCCGCCGCTCGCTGATCCGCTCTCCATCGTCGACCACGTCGTTGACTGTCACACCCGCATGGCACGATCAGGGCCGGAAGGTTTCCGTAGGCCCCGGGGAGACGCTGGTGTTCTGGTTCTTGCTCTTGGCGATGGTCGTGGTCGTGGCGGCCGTGACGCTCGCAGTCGTCGGCGGCGGTGACGAGGGTCCTCTTCCGGAGGCCGGGCCCGACCACCTGGTGGACCCGCTGCCGCTGACCCGTCCGATCGGCCGCGCGGACATCGAGGCGCTGCGGCTGCCGCTGGCGCCCCGGGGGTACCGGATGGCGGACGTCGACGACGTCCTGGGCCGCGTCGGCGCCGAACTGGCCGAGCGGGACGCCCGTATCGCCGAGCTGGAAGCGGCCCTCGCGGGCGCCCAGGCGACGACGGTCGGCGGCCCGGACCTCTTCATGAAGCCGGCCGGGCCCACCCCGGCCGGGGACCCCGCGCCCGCCCCGGAGGACGCACCCGCGCCCGCCCCGGCGGCCGAGCGGGCGCCCGAGGCCGGCACCCGCCCCTCCGCCCCCGGGGAGCCGCAGTCGTGACCGCCGCCACCGGCTCCTCGCCCGGCCCCGACGGGGCCCTCCGCTGCCCCTGGGGGCTCGCCACCGAGGACTACACCGCGTACCACGACACGGAGTGGGGCCGTCCGGTCCACGGCGACGACGCGCTGTACGAGCGGCTGTGCCTGGAGGCGTTCCAGTCGGGGCTGTCCTGGCTGACGATCCTGCGCCGCCGCGAGGGCTTCCGCACCGCCTTCGCCGGCTTCGCGATCGACCGGGTCGCGGGCTTCACCGACGCCGACGCGGCCCGCCTCCTCGCCGACCCCGGCATCATCCGCAACCGCGCCAAGATCGAGGCCACCCTGGCCAACGCACGGGTCCTCAGCCAGTGGGACGAGGGCGAACTGGACCGTCTCGTCTGGTCGTACGCCCCGGACCCCGCGGACCGCCCGGCGCCCCGCAAGCTCGCGGACGTACCCGCGGTGACCCCGGAGTCGACGGCCCTCGCCAAGGACCTCAAGAAGCGCGGCATCCGCTTCATCGGCCCCACCACCGCGTACGCCCTGATGCAGGCCTGCGGACTGGTCGACGACCACCTCGTGGACTGCGTCGCCCGGGGCGGCCGCACGTAACCGCGGATCCGGGAACTGCCGCAGGTAGAGATCCGGGCCCTGCCGCAGGGAGAGAACTGGCTCAGCGGCCCAAGTACTTCGGCTTCGCCTTGTCGATGAACGCCTGCACCGCGATCGCGTGGTCCTCCGACGCGCCCGCCAGGGTCTGCAGTCGGTCCTCCTTCTCCAGCGTCTCGGCCAGGCTGTGGTCGGATCCGTACGCCAGGGACGCCTTCAGCGCGGAGTACGCCACCGTCGGACCCTCCGCGAGTGCCCGCGCCACGGCCGTGGCCTCGGCGGCCAGCGCGGCGGGCGGTACGACCCGGTTGACCATGCCCAGTTCCAGGGCCTCCTGCGCGGAGACCGAGCGGGGGAAGAGCAGCAGGTCGGCGGCCCGGCCGTGGCCGATCAGCCGCGGCAGCGTCCAGGACACGCCCGAGTCGGCGGTGAGGGCGACCCCGGCGAAGGACGTGGTGAAGGTGGCGGAGTCCGCGACGATCCGGTAGTCGGCGGCGAGCGCGAAACCGAGGCCCGCCCCCGCGGCGACCCCGTTGACCCCGGCGACGACCGGCTTCGGCATCTCGGTCAGCGCCCGCAGGATCGGGTTGTAGTGCTCCCGCACGGTGCTCATCGTGTTGCCGGTGCCTGCGGCCCGGTCCGCGGTGAGCGAGGAGACATGCTCCTTGAGGTCCTGGCCGACGCAGAACGCCCGGCCCGTCGCCGTCAGCAGTACGGCCCGTACGCCCGAATCCGCCGCCGCTGCCTGCACCGCTTCCCGCAGCGCGACCTTGGCGTCGGTGTTCATCGCGTTCATGGCATCGGGACGGTTGATCGTGATCGTCGCGAGAGCGTCGGTCACCTCGTAGAGCACGGTGTCGGACATCGTCGGTCCCCTCCAGATGCGAAAAATGGGCATGCACAGGCCAGCATGGCGGAGATCGGGGACCCCGCGCATGTGACCTGCGTCAAACAAAAGGACGTCCGGAGGCGGTGCAGAGCGGCGAAGTATCGCAGCTGGATCGCCGAATTGAGTGGTTTTGGGGCTGCGCGTTGCGCAAGCGATGCCAACTGATGTTGGTCATTGGGTCCTGCCATGCGGGATAATGGCCTGGAAGCAGTGTGTTCGATGCCGGTGACACCTGGGTTGTCGGCTGCGTGAGCTGGTTTCAGGAAGGGGAACGAGCATGGCGGCCATGAAGCCGCGGACGGGCGACGGCCCGCTCGAGGTGACCAAGGAGGGGCGGGGCATCGTCATGCGCGTTCCGCTCGAAGGCGGCGGTCGACTTGTCGTCGAGCTGACTCCGGACGAGGCCGATGCACTCGGCGACGCCCTGAAGAAGGTCGTCGGCTAACGCCTGAAGGCGGATAGCGCTCTTAACTCTCCACTGCCCCGGCCACGCGCAAGCGTGAACCGGGGCAGTGGCGTTTTCCGCGCGGGTCGGCTTCGTACGAGCAGTGCGTACGGGAGGTGCGTACGGGAGGTGCGTCACGAGGGGCTCCGCACGGGCCGACTCCGTCCGCCGGGCGCTCAGCCCTTTCGCACCGCGCACAGCAGTCCGTCGCCCACCGGCAGCAGCGAGGACACCAGCTCCGTCGACTCCCGTACCGTGCGCAGCAGTTCGCGCAGGCGCAGCACCTCGGCGGGCTGGGCGGCGGAGTCGACGGTGCGGCCGTCCGCGAAGACTCCCTCGAAGCAGACCAGGCCGCCCGGTCGCAGCAGACGCAACGATTCAGCGAGGTAGTCCAGGGACTCCAGCCGGTCGCCGTCGCAGAAGACGAGGTCGTAGCCGCCGTCCGCGAGGCGGGGGAGTACGTCCAGGGCGCGGCCCGGAATGAAGCGGGCCCGGTTCCCCGCGAAGCCCGCCGAGCGGAACGCCTGACGGGCGAAGGTCTGCCGCTCGGGCTCCAGATCGACGGTGGTCAGCACGCCGTCCGGCCGCATGCCGTGCAGCAGGTATATGCCGGACACGCCCGTGCCCGTACCGATCTCGGCGACGGCTTTGGCGTCCGCCGCCCCGGCCAGCAGCCGCAGCGCGGCGCCGGTGCCCGGGGACACCGAGGGCACGCCCGCGTCCCGGGCCCGGTCACGGGCCCAGTGCAGAGTGTCGTCCTCGGCGACGTAGGCGTCGGCGAACGCCCAGCTCGTCTGCCGGTTGGCGGTAATGACCCTCTCCTGTCCCCGTAGTTGGCGCAACGGTGACTGTATCCGCTGACGTCGGGAACTCGCAGATGGGACCGGTCGTTGTGAAGGGACAGGGGGGACCGATGGATCACGGGGACCGGGGCCGGCAACGGGCCCAAAATTCACGCAAAGACTCTTATCCGGAGCTAACGGGCGAGGTGGTTATGGTAGGGGCTCCACTGGACACCACCAGAGCCGACAGGGGAGGTGCGGCTGCGGCCGGTGATCGGGGAGGAGTGCTCCGGCGCTTTCTCAGGTCTGCGGGCGAGCCGAAATCCGTGACCGACACCGCTGACCGTTCCACCTCCGCCACCACGGCGACCTTCGCTGACTTCTCGGACGCGGAGGACACGTGGACGCCTCCCACCTGGGAGGAGATCGTCAGCACGCACAGTACCCGCGTCTACCGCCTGGCGTACCGCCTGACGGGCAATCAGCACGACGCCGAGGACCTGACCCAGGAAGTTTTCGTCCGGGTCTTCCGCTCGCTGTCGACGTACACGCCCGGCACCTTCGAGGGCTGGCTGCACCGGATCACGACCAACCTCTTCCTGGACATGGTGCGCCGCAAGCAGCGCATCCGTTTCGACTCGCTCGGCGACGACGCGGCCGAGCGGCTGCCCAGCCGCGACCCGTCGCCCCAGCAGGCGTTCCAGGACACCCACTTCGACGCGGACGTCCAGCAGGCGCTGGACACCCTCGCGCCCGAGTTCCGTGCCGCCGTCGTGCTGTGCGACATCGAGGGCCTTTCGTACGAGGAGATCGCCGCCACGCTCGGCGTCAAGCTCGGGACCGTGCGCAGCCGCATCCACCGCGGCCGTTCGCACCTGCGCAAGGCGCTGAAGCACCGTTCCCCCCAGGCCCGCGCCGAGCAGCGCGCGATGGCTTCGGTGGGCGCGGGCGTGCCGATCGTTCCCACAGCGGCCGGAGAGGGCGGACTCGGGTGAGCGGATCACGACCCACCCCGGCGGAACAGCACCTCGGGGACCGGCTCGCCGCCCTGGTGGACGGCGAACTGGGCCACGACTCGCGCGAGCGCGTCCTGGCCCATTTGGCTACCTGCGCCAAGTGCAAGGCCGAGGCCGACGCCCAGCGCAGGCTCAAGGACGTCTTCGCGCACTCCGCGCCCCCCGGCCCCTCCGAGGGGTTCCTGGCACGCCTCCAGGGCCTGCCCGGGGGCAGTGCCGACGGGGACGGGCCGGGTGACGGCGAGCCACCGGGCCGCAGAAGATTCGGGGAGGGTTCCTTCGGGGCCTTCCGGGCCGGCGACGACCTGAGGTTCGGCGGCCGGATCGGGTACGAGCCGGGCGGAGCCCACCCGGGAGTGCTTCCCGACGCCTCCCGTGACCCGGGCTTCCGGATCCATGAGGTCGGCCGGCCGGAGACCGAGCGCACGGGTGCGCGCAGGCCGCGCAGGTTCGCCTTCGCCGCGGCGAGCGCCGTCTCACTGGCCGCGATCGCCCTGGGCGGGGCCCTCCCGGCGGAGACGACGAACAACCCCACGGCCAGGGGCGAGCGGGCGGGCGGGCTCGTCCCGACCAGGGCCGCGACCCCGGCGGGCGGTACGGACAGCAGCCGCCGGCAGGGCGGCGCCGGCAGCGTCGGCACGGGCACGACCGCTCCGAGCGGCGGTACGACCAGGCTCTCCGCCGCCACCGACCGCGCGGGCACGGCCTCCGCACCGCCCGTTCCGTACAGCACGGGACTGACGGAGTATCCACTCGCACTCGCACTCGCCCAGAGACGGGGGCAGGAACAGAGGCACGGGCAGGGGCATGGGCATGGGCAGGGGTACGGACAGGGGCAGGGCTGGGGCCGGATCCCGGGCCCGGGGCACGGGCGGCAGGACAGCTCGCGGGTCTTCCCGGCGTCCCTGCTGGACAGTTCGGACGCGTCCCCGCTGATAGCCCCGGTGCCGACGGCACCGCCCACGTCGAATCCACCGGCCTCCGACCGGCCGGCCGCACCGTCCGCGTCCGAACTCTCGGTTTCCCGCGCCCGCTGACCCGTACTCCGCGTCCCGTACTCTGCGCGAGCACTCGCAAACCTGGTTGAATCCAGGGAAGGGGTGCCCGCCAGTGGGCGCGGAAACGGGTCGCGTTCCGGATCTCTGTGCGGGTTTCTGTGCGGATTCGGTACGGGCCAGGGCAGTTGCGGGGAGAGCATGGACGAGGGCAAGCCCGCCGGACCGCGGGCGAAGTGGTGGAGCCGTCCTGCATCGGGGAGGCCGGGGGCCGTAACGGACCCGGCCCCGGCCGAACCTGCGGACGCACCGGCAGTGGCAGAAACCGAGACAGAGACAGAGACAGGTACGGCCGCAGCGCGTGTGACGGACCCCGCGGCCGAGCCGCACGACGCGGTGCCGGGGACCCTTCGGGGCGCCGAGACGTCCGACCCCCGTAGCGGGCCGCCCGTTCCGGCGGGCGGGACGGGCGGTTCTCCTACCGAGGACGGGACGGGTGGTCCTCGTACCGACGTGCCCTGCCCTTCCGCCGACGCACCCGGCCAGGGGCGTCCGCAGCCCCTGCACGACCCCGACCCGTACGGCACACCGCCCTACGGCGGGCCCGGTCCGTGGGCGCCCGCGCCGCCGGTGCAGATGCCGACTCCGGCCCAGGGCACGCACGTACCACCGCAGTTCGGTGCACCGCAGCCACCGGCCCCACCGGCCCCACCGCAGCAGCCGCAGCTGCCGGCCCAGCCGCACCTTCAGCCCCTGCCCCAGGTACAGCCCCTGCCGCACGCTCCGCAGGGGCAGCCGCCGCAGCCCCACCCTTCGCAGGGGCAGCAGCAGTACCCGCCCTCGCAGTGGCTGCAGTACGACCCCTGGAGCGCGGCCCCGCAGCAGCCGCTGGTGTACCCGGACGCGGCGCCGCAGAAGAAGCGGCGGCGCGGCGGTCTGTTCGTCGGCGCGCTGGTGATCGCACTGCTGGCCGGGGGAGTCGGCGGCGGCGTCGGCGCGTACATCGAGCGGAACAACGGGATCACCGGCGGCTCCGTCCGGCTCCCGCAGGCCGACAAGGCCCCCCGGGACCGCGCCCCCGACACCGTCGCGGGCATCGCCGCCAGCGCCCTGCCCAGCGTCGTCACCTTCCACGTCAGCGGCAAAAGCGCCAAGGGCACCGGCACCGGGTTCGTCCTCGACGACAAGGGCCACATCCTCACCAACAACCACGTGGTGGAACCGGCAGGCACCTCCGGCACCATCTCCCTCACCTTCAGCAGCGGCGAGACGGCCAGGGCCACGCTCGTCGGCAAGGACAGCGGGTACGACCTCGCCGTCGTGAAGGTCGTCGGCGTCTCCGGCATGAAGCCGCTGCCGCTCGGCAACTCCGACAACGTCCGGGTCGGCGACCCGGTGGTGGCGATCGGCGCCCCCTTCGACCTCCAGAACACCGTGACGGCCGGCATCATCAGCGCCAAGCAGCGGCCCATCACCGCGGGCGGCGAGAAGGGCGACGGCAGCGACATCAGTTACGTGGACGCGCTGCAGACCGACGCCCCGATCAACCCGGGCAACTCCGGCGGCCCCCTGGTCGACCAGCAGGCCCACGTCATCGGCATCAACAGCGCCATCCGCGGCCCCGACAGCGGCTCCGGGCTCGACGGCGGCCAGGGCGGCAGCATCGGCCTCGGCTTCGCGATCCCCATCAACCAGGCCAAGCGCGTCGCGGAGGAGCTGATCAACACCGGGAAGGCCACCCACCCCGTGATCGGCGTCTCGCTCGACATGAAGTTCACGGGCGACGGCGCGCAGGTCGGCGCCAAGGGCACGGACAGCACCCCGGCGGTCACCCCCGGCGGCCCCGGCGCCAAGGCCGGTATCAAGCCGGGCGACGTCATCACCAGGATCAACGGCGAGCGGGTGCACAGCGGTGAGGAGCTGATCGTCAAGATCCGCTCGCGCCGTCCGGGTGAGCTGCTGGAGCTGACCCTGCGGCGCGCCGGCAAGGAGCAGAAGGTGACCCTCAAGCTCGGTACGGCCGGGGACTCCTGACCGGGCCGGCGTACCCCGGCGTTACGGGTCGGCCCGCCCGGGTGACGGCGGGACGTCTCACGGACGGCAGATGGCTGTCACCTGAAGGTACCGTCCGGACAGCTGGGGCGGGTACCGTGGAACGAGCCCGGAGAATCCAAGGAGCTGCAAGGTGTTCACTGACATAGGCGGACTTGAGCTGCTGACGCTCGCGGTCCTCGCGGTGCTCGTCTTCGGCCCGGACAAACTGCCGAAGCTGATCCAGGACGCCACGCGCTTCATCCGCAAGGTCCGTGAGTTCTCGGACAGTGCGAAGAATGACATCCGCAGCGAGCTGGGCCCGGAGTTCAAGGACTTCGAGTTCGAGGACCTCAACCCGAAGAACTTCGTCCGCAAGCAGTTGGCGGAACACGGTGGGGACGATCTCGGGCTCAAGGAGATCCGGGAGAGCTTCGACCTGCGAAGTGAGCTCAACGAGGTCACGGACGTGGTGAACGGGCGGGCCCGGCCTGCGGCCCGTACGCCTTCGGACGCTCCGGAGTCCACGGGGGCCGGCACGGGGGCCCGTGCGAATCTCAGCAAGGACGACGCGTCTGTGCCGGCGCCGGCGCCGGCGAACCTCCGTAAGGAGGAGCGGCCCGCGTTTGATCCTGACGCGACCTGAGGGTGTGCGGGCGGGGCCAGGCTTTCAGGGGCGCGGGGAACTGCGCGACCAGCCACGACGCGCCCGCACAACGACCACCGGCCCCACTAGCCCCGGGGGCCCCGCTGCCCAAGGGGGCTTGGACGGGCGGGGCCAGGCTTTTAGGGGCGCGGGGAACTGCGCGACCAGCCACGACGCGCCCGCACGACGACCACCGGCCCCACTGCCCAAGGGGGCTGCGGGGGCGTCATGAGGCTTGCTCGGGCGGGTGTTGGCTATCCTCCATCTGTCCGGCTTGCAGGACGCCCGAGGGGGGCGGGCCGCGCCGGGCGCTGACGATCGAGGAGGCGGCCGGGCAGATGGAGACGACGAGTCGGGTAGGGGCGCAAGGGAATTCCGGTGCGCCCGGTGGGTCCACCGCGGAAGGGGTGCCGGCAGCCCGGCGTACGGTCGACGGCTATCTGCGCGCCCCGTTCCCCTGGTACGGACTGGACGAGGCCTTCACTGGGCCGCGCTGGCTGATGCAGGTCGGCACGGCCGCCGACGGCACCGTGCAGCACGGTGCGATGGGCCACGGCGACGAGCCGACGATACGAGCCGGCGCGGGCGACGACGGCACGGACAAGGAGCGCTTCGCGGTCGTCGTGACCGTCGCCGCCTCCCCGGTGCGCCGCAGCGGCGACGGCACGGGCACGCTGGAGGCCACCTCGGTGTCCTCCGCCGCCTGGCTGGCCGGTTCCGGGCTGCTGTCGCAGACCTGGCCCGCGCAGCTCGACCACTCGATGCGGGACAACTGGCTGGACCAGCAGACCGAGGTGTCCTTCGAGCTGGCCGACGACCTGGACGGCCCCGACTGGTCGGCGCTCTCGCTGCCGGTCGACGGCGTGCCGACCCCGTTCCACTACCGCGAGTCCGAGTACGGCTGGGTGCTCGCCGGATCCACCACGGCGGGTGTGCACCTGGGGGCGTACGGGCGCGGCATGAGCGCGTACGGCCTGGGCTTCTCGGTGGTCAAGGACGTCACCACGTACGACGCGTAAGCAGGCGCGACATTGAAGTCGACATGAAGTAAGTCGACATGAAGTAAGGGGCGGCCTCCGGGAGGCCGCCCCTTACTTCATACGCTCTCGGAACCTCAGAACTTGTTGCGCGGCGTGATTCCCAGCGACATCCCGGACAGCCCGCGCGCCCGGCCGCCCAGCTTCCCGGCGATCGCCCGCAGCGCGGACCCGGCGGGGGACTCGGGGTCGGTCAGCACGACGGGACGCCCGTCGTCGCCGCCCTCCCGCAGCCGTACGTCGATGGGGATGGTGCCCAGGACCGGCACGGTCGCGCCGGTCGTCTTGGTGAGTCCCTCGGCGACGCGCTCGCCGCCGCCCGAACCGAAGACGTCGACGATCTCGTCGCAGTGCGGGCACGGCATGCCCGACATGTTCTCGACGACGCCGACGATCTTCTGGTGCGTCTGCACGGCGATGGAGCCGGCCCGCTCGGCGACCTCGGCGGCGGCCTGCTGCGGGGTGGTGACGACGAGGATCTCGGCGTTCGGGACCAGCTGTGCGACCGAGATCGCGATGTCGCCCGTGCCTGGCGGCAGGTCCAGGAGGAGGACGTCCAGGTCGCCCCAGTACACGTCCGCGAGGAACTGCTGGAGCGCGCGGTGCAGCATCGGGCCGCGCCACACGACAGGGGCGTTGCCCGGCGTGAACATGCCGATGGAGATGACCTTCACGCCGTGCGCCGACGGCGGCATGATCATGTTCTCGACCTGGGTGGGCTTGCCCGCCACGCCCAGCATGCGGGGCACGCTGTGGCCGTAGATGTCCGCGTCGACGACGCCGACCTTCAGGCCGTCCGCCGCCATCGCCGCGGCCAGGTTCACCGTCACCGAGGACTTGCCGACGCCGCCCTTGCCGGACGCCACCGCGTACACCCTGGTCAGCGAGCCCGGCTGGGCGAAGGGGACCTCGCGCTCGGCCGTGCCGCCGCGCAGGGCGCCCGCGAGCTCCTTGCGCTGCTCGTCGCTCATCACGTCGAGCTCGACGGTGACGTGGGTGACGCCCTCGACGCGCTCGACCGCCTCGCGCACGTTGTTGGTGATCGTTTCCCGCATCGGGCAGCCGGAGACGGTCAGATAGACCGCGACGGCAACTGTGCCGTCCGCCCCGATCTCAACCGATTTGACCATTCCGAGCTCTGTGATCGGTCGGTGGATCTCGGGGTCGTTCACCGTCGCCAGTGCTTCGCGCACCGCGTCTTCCGTAGCCATACTTCCGATACTACGGCGGCACGGCGGGCGACCGGGAAGGGCGGTCAACGGTCGGCTTCGTCACTCCCGTTCGAGGGCTCCGGCGGGAATACGGCCCGCCGGTCCTCCAACTCCTTGACCAGGTCCTGGAGTTCGGAGCGGATCCAGTCGCGGGTGGCGACCTCGCCGAGGCCCATCCGCAGCGCCGCGATCTCTCGTGTGAGGTATTCGGTGTCGGCGATGGAGCGTTCGTTCTGCTTGCGGTCCTGCTCGTGGGTGACCCGGTCCCGGTCGTCCTGCCGGTTCTGCGCGAGCAGGATCAGCGGGGCGGCGTACGAGGCCTGGAGCGAGAGCGCCAAGGTCAGGAAGATGAAGGGGAATTCGTCGAAGCGCAGCGACTTGGGCGCGAAGATGTTCCACAGCACCCAGAGGATGATCACCGCGGTCATCCAGACGATGAACCGCCCCGTCCCCAGGAATCGGGCGATTTTCTCCGAAAACCGTCCGAAGGCCTCCGGATCCCACTCGGGCAGCAGGCGCCCCCGGGGCGCCTTCGGCTGATCCAGACGCACGCGTGAGGAGCGCGTCACCGTGCTCGCGCCGCCCGCGGACCGCGCGCGCTCCTTGCCCTCACCACCCCGCTCAGTGGCCACCGACGACACCCCCCGGATTGAATTCGGTCTCCCGCCAGTCGTCCGGCAGCAGGTGGTCCAGTACGTCGTCGACGGTCACGGCACCGAGCAGCGACCCGCCCTCGTCCACCACGGGCGCCGCGACCATGTTGTACGCGGCGAGATAGCTGGTCACGGCGGGCAGCGAGGTGCCGGGCGACAGCGGCGGCAGATCGGACTCCACGACCGAACTGACCAGGGTGCCCGGCGGTTCCCGCAGCAGCCGCTGGAAGTGCACCGTGCCCAGGTACTTGCCGGTCGGCGTCTCGTCCGGCGGCCGGCACACGTACACCTGCGCCGCCAGCGCGGGGGAGAGGTCCTGCTGCCGCACCCGGGCGAGCGCGTCGGCGACCGTCGCGTCCGGCCGCAGCACGATCGGCTCGGTCGTCATCAGACCGCCGGCCGTCCGCTCCTCGTACGACAGGAGCCGCCGTACGTCCGCGGCGTCGTCGGGCCGCATCAGCATCAGCAGCCGCTCCTGGTCCTCCTCCGGCAGCTCGGACAGCAGGTCGGCGGCGTCGTCCGGGTCCATCGCCTCCAGGACGTCGGCGGCCCGCTCCTCCTTGAGCTTGCCGAGGATCTCGATCGAGTCGTCCTCGGGGAGCTCTTCGAGCACGTCCGCCAGGCGGTCGTCGTCGAGAGCGGTGGCCACCTCGGCGCGGCGCTTGGGGGTCAGGTGGTGCAGGGCGTTGGCGAGGTCGGTGGGCCGCAGCCGCTCGTACGCGGCGATCAGGTTCTCGGCGCCCTGCCCGTGCTCCTCCAGCGAGAACCCGGTGACGGCCGACCACTCGACGGTCAGGGTCTCCCCCTTCCTGCGCAGCGCGCCGGCCTTCCCCTTCCGTACGAAGACCTTGTCGATCTCCCAGTCGCGGCGGGCCGGGAGCTGCGCGATGGCCACGTCGAGGACGGTGACCTCCTCGTCGCCGTCCACCAGCCGCACCCGCCGGTCGAGCAGCTCGCCGAGCACGAGGCGCTCGGTGGGGCGCTGCTCGAAGCGGCGCATGTTCACGACGCCGGTGGTGATGACCTGGCCGGACTCCACGCCCGTCACCCGGGTCATCGGCAGGAAGATCCGCCGCCGGCTGACCACCTCGACGACCAGGCCGAGCAGCCGTGGGGGCCGGCCGCCGACCCGCATCATGGCGACGAGGTCGCGGACCCGCCCGACCTGGTCCCCGTTCGGGTCGAAGACGGGCACGCCCGTCAGGTGCGAGACGAAGACGCGGGGCGCCCCTGCTGCCATCCCGACTGCCTCCTTCTCGTGGTGCTGACCCGGGGGAAAAGCTTGTCTGTAAATAGGCCGGATACCGGCTTCAGGCTAGCCCGTGGAGATCAACGACGCTCCGCCGGTCCGTCCGTACGGCTCTCTGTCTTCCCACGTCGGGTACCCGGGTACGCTGCCCTCTGCCGACCGGACACCCCGGACCCCCGTAGGAGAGGCAGTGCCGACCGTGACCGCATTCCCCCGGGCCGCCCGAGCACGCAGGGCCGTACTCGCCGGAGCGGTGTGCGCCGGTCTCGCGGCCGGTCTCACGGGGTGCGGCGAGGACCCGGACGAGGGGACGAACGGGGTCGGAAAGCTGTCCGCCGCCGAGATCGAGGGCAAGGCGCGCACGACCGCGAAGGCCGCCACCGCGGTACGCCTCACCGGCACCTTCGTCAGCCGGGGCGGCACGTACAAGCTGAACATGCGCCTCAAGAAGGACGGCGGCGCGGGCTCCGTCACCACCAAGGACTCCACCTTCGAGCTGCTGCGCATCGCGGACGAGCTCTTCATGAAGGCGGGCGCGGACTTCTGGCGGCACGACGCCACCAAGCCGGGCGCCCGATTCGAGCAGCAGGACGCGGACGCCGCCGACAAGCTGGAGGACAAGTACGTCAAGGTGCCCAAGGGCGACCCCGCGTACGACCAGTTCCGCGGCTTCACTGACAAGGACGTCCTCCTCGACGGTCTGCTCGGGCTCAACGGCACGCTCGGCAAGGGCGACCGCGAGAAGATCGCCGGCCTGCGCACCATCAAGGTGGTCGGCGGCGAGGACGGGCAGGGCGGCGCCCTCGACGTCTCCCTGGAGAAGAAGCCCTACCCGCTGCGACTGGCCCGTGCGGGTGGCGCGGGCGTGGTCCAACTGGCCGACTGGGACAAGGACTTCCCCCTGACCCCGCCGCCGAAGGACCTGACCGTGGACTACGGCCGGAAGCTGCCGAGGACGAGCGACTAGCGCTTCTTCCTGCGGCGGAAGAGGAGCTTGGGGAGCGCGGCCGGGACCGGCTGCCGGGTGGTCGCCCACGTCGGCAGCGGCGCCGCGGCGAGGGAGTCCTCGGGGAGCGCGCCGATGCCGCCCTGCGGGGTCAGCCGCAGTACCCGGCACTCGCGGGCCCACCGGTCGGTCATCTGCTCGGCGTCGGGGGCGTTCAGCCGCTTGCCCTTGAGCTCGGCGACGGCGGCGTCCCACTCCTCGGTCCCTGCGGTCAGCTCCCGTACGGCGGCGGTCCAGGCGACGAGCAGGCCGCCCTTGTCCTTGCTGCGTACGGTGACCTGCGCGGCGGACCCGTCGGCGAGACCGGGGAACGGCTGTTCACCCGGGCCGTCGCCGACGAGGTGCACGGCGCCGTCGAGCCAGACGTGCCAGAGGGCGCGGGCGGGTCCTGTGCCCCGCACCCAGATGAGGCCGGACTTCTTGGTGGCCTCCTCGACGAGGGCCCGGTCGAGGAGCGAGTCGAGGAGCGGGGTCTGCGACATGGGGGCCAGCCTACTGAGTGCTACAGCCAGCCGTTCCGCTTGAGCAGCCGGTGGATGGCCAGGCAGACCAGTGCGATGCCTCCGAGGACGATCCCGTAGCCGTACTTCCAGTGCGTCTCGGGCATGTAGTCGAAGTTCATGCCGTAGACGCCGCAGATCATCGTCGGTACGGCGACGATCGCCGCCCACGACGTGATCTTGCGCATGTCCTCGTTCTGCGCGACCGTCGCCTGCGCCAGGTTCGCCTGGAGGATGGAGTTGAGGAGCTCGTCGAAGCCGACGACCTCCTCGTGGACGCGGGCCAGATGGTCCGCGACGTCGCGGAAGTACTTCTGGATGTCGGGGTCGATCAGCCGCATCGGCCGCTCGCTGAGCTGCTGCATGGGCCGCAGGAGAGGGGCAACCGCGCGCTTGAACTCCAGCACCTCGCGCTTGAGCTGGTAGATCCGGCCCGCGTCGACACCCCGCGGGCTGCCCTTCGTGGGGGCCGAGAACACATCGATCTCCACCTCGTCGATGTCGTCCTGGACGGCGGACGCGACCGCGATGTACCCGTCGACGACATGGTCGGCGATGGAGTGCAGCACGGCGGACGGGCCCTTGGCGAGGAGCTCCGGGTCGTCCTGGAGCCGGTGGCGCAGCGTCCGCAGCGACCCTTTGCCGCCGTGCCGGACAGTGATCACGAAGTCCCGGCCGGTGAAGCACATGACCTCGCCGGTCTCCACGACCTCGCTGGTCGAGGTCAGTTCGGCGTGGTCCACGTAGTGGATCGTCTTGAAGACGGTGAAGAGGGTGTCGTCGTAGCGCTCCAGCTTCGGCCGCTGATGGGCATGCACCGCGTCCTCGACGGCGAGCGGGTGCAGCCCGAACTCGGCCGCGATACCGGCGAATTCGGCCTCGGTCGGCTCGTGCAGGCCGATCCACGCGAAGCCGCCGGACTCCCGTACGCGGACCATCGCCTCGTGCGGGGTGGCGCACTCCTTCATACGGCGGCCGTCGCGGTAGACCGCGCAGTCGACGACCGCGCTGGAGGCGGAGTGGTCGCGGGTGGCGTCGTAGTTGGTGTAGACGGTCGGGCTGTTCTTGCCGCGCAGGGACGGGCGTACGACTGCGCGCAGGTCACGAATCATCGACATGGCGGGCTCCTTCACGGAGAAGCCGTCGGCGGGGCGCGTGGCACTGCCCGGAATGGAGACGTGCGGCGCCACGGCGTGGTGGCTCAGGCGTGCACGTCGGCAAAGCGGGCGGCACCGCGAGGACGCGGTGACGGCGTTCGCTCAGACACGGATCAGGCAAATCAGGTAAGGGTGAAGTGCTCTTCCGTCGTGCCCATCGTGCGAAATGCCCTGGGAGCCGAGGTGTTTCGGCGCTGGGAGGGCCGGGTACGAAGCCTCAGACCGCGTGGGGCAGAGGTGGTACGGAAGAGCGGTTGGTACTACCGGGTCGACTTCGATCCACCGCAGCCCCACCTCCTCCGGCCGGTCCCCCATGAGGGACGACGTGTCATCGGGGCTCGAAAAGTAACGCTGAAGCGTTATCGCGGATCGCCCCGACCAGCGGCCCAGGCTACCAGTCGGCCCCGGTGTCAAGCCCCGCCGAGGCGCGCCTTTGCCCGTTCCATACGCCGCCTATGCTCGCGGACCATGGGAGATGTACTTGCGCTGGTAGAAGCCCGACTGCGGACGACTCTGGGTGAACCGGACGCGCGCGCCGCCGTCACGTTCCTCGGTACGGACCGGATCGAAATCCTGCGGTTCCTGGACGGCGACATCGTCCGCTACGCCACCCTCGGCATGTCCGCGGCCCCGATGACCGACCCCACCGCGGCCCTCGCCGACCCGGTCCAGGGCCCGCGCGCCGAGCTGGTCCTTTCCGTACGGGCCGGCCTCGCGGACACCGACAAGGTGCTCCGCCCGCTCGCGGTGCTGGCGGCGTCCCCGCAGGTGGAGGGGCTGGTCGTGGCGCCGGGCGCCTCGCTGGAGGTGGGCGAGCCGCTGTGGCCGGGCGCGGCCTTCAGCTCCGTACTGGTGGCGGAGGCAGGAGGGCTCGTCGAGGACCTGGAGCTGGACGCCCCGATGGACCCGGTGCGCTTCCTGCCGCTGCTCCCGATGACCGCGAACGAGGCCGCGTGGAAGCGGGTGAAGGGCGCCCAGGAGCTCCAGGAGCGCTGGCTCTCGCACGGGACGGACCTGCGCGACCCGCTGCGCGCGGGCGTACCGCTGGACTGATTTCCCCGTCCACAACCGCGGCAACCCGCCCGGGAAACGGACTGGAATTCGATCCCCGGGCGGGGCGCATACGGGGAGTGCGTGCCGGGAGCGCGTACCGCGGTCAGGTGTTGGCGAAGACCGTCACGCCGTCCTCCGTTGCGTGCACCGGCCGGAGTTCCTCGGCCTCGTGGGTGAGGGCGCCCCGGCGGACCAGTACGACCACCGCGCCGAGCACCGCCGTGACCGCCGCGACCACGAACGGGATGTGGATGTTGCTCCACTCCTCGATCTTCGGGGCGAGGAAGGGGGCGGCGGCCGCGGCGAACCATCGGACGAAGTTGTAGCCCGCGCTGGCCACCGGCCGGGGAGCGTCCGAGACGCCGAGCGCCAGCTCCGTGTAGACGGTGTTGTTCACGCCGATGAAGGCGCCGGAGACGATCGTGGCGACGACGGCGGTGGTGTGGTTGCCGTAACCCAGGACGATCAGGTCGGCGGCGAGCAGCACCAGCGAGCCGCCGAGCACCTTCAGCGAGCCGAAGCGCTGCTGCATCCGCGGAGCCACCAGCACCGAGAAGACCGCGAGGAGCAGGCCCCAGGCGAAGAAGACCGCGCCCGACCTGTACGGCGTCATGTTCAGTACGAACGGGGTGAAGGCCAGGATCGTGAAGAACGCGTAGTTGTAGAAGAAGGCCGAGGCGGCGACGGAGGCGAGGCCGCCGTGGCCGAGTGCCTTGATCGGGGCGAGGAGCGAGGTCTTCCGCGCGGGCCTTGGCTGTTCCTTGAGGAACGTGGTGATGCAGAGGAAGCCGATGGCCATCAGCGCCGCGGTGCCGAAGAACGGGTAGCGCCAGCTCGCGTTGCCGAGTGCCGCGCCGAGCAGCGGGCCGCACGCCATGCCGAGGCCGAGCGCCGACTCGTACAGCAGGATCGCCGCGGCACTGCCGCCGGCCGCAGCTCCGACGATCACGGCGAGCGCCGTCGAGACGAACAGCGCGTTGCCGAGCCCCCAGCCGGCCCGGAAGCCGACCAGCTCGCCGACCGATCCGGACGTGCCGGACAGCGCGGCGAAGACCACGACCAGCGCGAGCCCGAGCAGCAGCGTCTTCTTGCCGCCGATGCGGCTGGAGACGAAGCCGGTGACCAGCATCGCGACGGCGGTGATCAGGAAGTACGAGGTGAACAGGAGCGAGACCTGGCTCGGGGTGGCGCTCAGGCCCTTGGCTATGGACGGCAGGATCGGGTCGACGAGCCCGATGCCCATGAAGGCGACGACGGACGCCCCGGCCGTCGCCCAGACCGCCTTGGGCTGGCGCAGGAGGCTGATCGCGCCTTCGCCCTCGCCTTCGCCCTTGCCTTCGCCTTCGTCCGCGCCCTCGTTGAAGGGATCCGCTGCCCTGCCCGCACTGTGCTGCATGGCTTCTCTCGCTCTCCGCTAGATCGTTGCGATATACAAACAATAAGTTAGAGTCTCTAATGAATGCAAGCTACATCTAGTTTTGGCCGGTGGGAGGCTGGGGAGAGTGCAAGGAGCGTCGGAAAGCGGCGCGCGCCGGACGGGTGATCGTCCTTGACGCGGCGCCGACCGGGGAGGACTGTTGGGCGCTATGAGGGGCGAACCCAGTTGCCCGAAGTGCGGAGGCCGGGTCAGGGCGCCCGGCCTGTTCGCCGACACCTGGAACTGCCCCGCACACGGGTCGGTGCACCCGCTGCAGCCGGTGCTGCCACCCAGTGCCGAAGCCCTCGCCGTCGCGGTGAACCGCGCGCACGTCCCCGTCTGGATGCCGTGGCCGCTGCCGGTCGGCTGGCTGTTCAGCGGGATCGCGTACGCGGGTGACGACCGCACCGGCGGCCGCGCCACCGCCGTCGCCTGCTCGGGCCCGGGACCGCTCGGCGGATTCGGTGAACTCCTGCTGGTGGCCGAGGAGCTGGGGGTCGGACTCGGTGCGCGGTACGCGGGCATCGACGGCCCCGACCCCGGTGCGCACATCGCCATGGAGAAGCCCCCGCAGACCAAGGTCCTCGCGGCCGGCCGCCCCACCCCGATGTGGCACGTCTCCGGTACGCCGACGGACCGCGCGGTCTTCGCGGGAGAGGCGCGCGGGATCTGGCTCTGGGCGATCGTCTGGCCCGAGCAGTCCGGGCTGATGATGTACGACGAACTCGTCCTGACCGACCTGCGGGACGCCGGTGCCGAAGTGGAACTGCTGCCCTGCGGGGCGCTGTCGCCGCGCATTCTGGCCTGAGACGGGGAGCCGACGGCGCTCTTGCTGCCGCGGGCACGCCCGACCTGCTGCAGGCATGCCCGACCTGCTGCGGACCTGCCCGACCTGCCGCGGACATGCCCGACCTGGGCATGTTCGAATCCCAGTTACCCTTGAACGTCCCCTCTGTCCGTCCTGCCCCTGGAGTACGCGTCGTGCGCATCGACCTGCACACCCACTCCACGGCATCCGACGGCACGGACACCCCCGCCGAGCTGGTGCGCAACGCCCGCGCCGCAGGACTCGACGTCGTCGCCCTCACCGACCACGACTCGGTGCGCGGCCACGCCGAAGCCGTCGCCGCACTCCCCGAAGGCCTGACCCTCGTCACCGGCGCCGAGCTGTCCTGCCGTCTCGACGGCACGGGCATGCACATGCTGGCGTACCTCTTCGACCCCGAGGAGAGCGAGTTCGCCCGCGAGCGCGAGCTCGTTCGCGACGACCGGGTGCCGCGCGCGCAGGGCATGGTGGTCAAGCTCCAGGAGCTCGGCGTGCCGGTCGAGTGGGCCAGGGTCGCCGCCATCGCGGGCGACGCGTCCATCGGCCGCCCGCACATCGCCGAGGCCCTCGTCGAACTGGGCGTCGTCGAGGACGTCTCCGCCGCCTTCACCTCCGAGTGGCTGGCCAACGACGGCCGGGCGTACGTCGACAAGCACGAGCTGGACCCCTTCACCGCGATCCGCCTGGTCAAGGCGGCCGGCGGCGTCACCGTCTTCGCGCACCCCGGCGCCGCCAAGCGCGGCGACACCGTGCCGCTGAGCTCGATAGCCGAGCTGGCGGCCGCCGGTCTCGACGGCATCGAGGTCGACCACATGGACCACGACGAGGACGACCGTGCCCGGCTGCGTGCCTTCGCCGCCGAGCACGACCTCCTCGTCACCGGCTCCAGCGACTACCACGGCAGCCGCAAGACCGTCCGGCTCGGCGACTACACCACCCACCCCGACGTCTACGGCGAGATCACCCGCCGTGCGACCGGCGCCTTCCCGGTGCCCGGTGCGGGTGGACGCCCGCGCGCGTAGGACCTGTCCGAAGGTTCACTGGCGCGCCTGACGGTGCCGGGCTCTCCGGTGCCGTACGCACACAAAATCCCTCACGTTCCGCACCGAGCTGTGCCCGTGCGCCCCCGCGCGCCCGTCGGCACGGCTCTCTCCCGCAAGGCCTCACTGTGCTCGACTTCGCCGTCTTCGGATCCCTCTTTCTCACGCTTTTCGTGATTATGGACCCCCCTGGGATCACCCCGATCTTCCTCGGTCTGACCTCGGGCCGGCCCGCCAAGGTGCAGCGCCGGATGGCCTGGCAGGCGGTGGCCGTCGCCTTCGGCGTGATCACTGTCTTCGGCATCATCGGCCAGCAGATCCTCGACTATCTGCACATCTCCATCCCCGCGCTGATGATCGCGGGCGGGCTGCTCCTGCTGCTCATCGCGCTCGACCTGCTCACCGGCAAGAACGAGGAGCCGACCCAGACCAAGGACGTCAACATCGCCCTCGTACCGCTGGGCATGCCGCTGCTCGCCGGGCCCGGCGCGATCGTCTCGGTCATCCTGGCCGTGCAGCACCAGAACACCGTCACCGGTCAGATCTCCGTCTGGGCGGCGATCATCGCCATGCACCTGGTGCTGTGGCTGGCGATGCGCTTCTCGCTGGTGATCATCCGGGTGATCAAGGAGGGCGGCGTGGTGCTGGTGACGCGCCTCGCGGGCATGATGCTCTCCGCGCTCGCGGTGCAGCAGATCATCAACGGCGTCACGCAGGTCGTCCAGGGCAGCTGACCCGGGTACGTCCGGCTACGGAAAGCGCCCCCGTGCAGCTACTGCACGGGGGCGCTTTCTCGAATCATCTCGATACGTCGTACGTGTTACGTCATGCCTGTCACGTCGTGCCTGCTACTGCGTACGTGTTACGAGGCCGTGGTGTCGGCCGGGCGGATGTAGATGCGCTGGCCGATGGAGGCGGCCTGCTGCACGATCCGGTTGACGGAGGCGGCGTCCACGACGGTGCTGTCCACGGCGCTGCCGTCAACATCGTCCAGTCGCATGATTTCGAAGCGCATGCGCTTCTCCCTTCGTCTGATCCTCCTGCTGGAGAACTGCTGTGAATGTGTGGGGTGCACGTGGGGCCGGTGGGCCCGTGCGTTCCATAGGGGTACAACGAGCCTCATCGCGAAAAGATTCCCTACACTAAAGAAAATTTTCGTGAGGCTAACTAGCCATCGGTGGAGCACCGCTTGTGCGGGGCCCGTGGTGCGCCGGAGAATGGGCAGCGTATGGACGACGCACAGCCTTCGGGCCCCCCTGACCTCTCCAGGCTCTCCGCCCGCCTGGACCGCACCAACGAGCTCCTCACCCGCATGCTCGCGGAGGTCGCCAAGACCCCCTCCACCCACGCGATCTTCGTGGACGCGGGCTATGTGTACGCGGCGGCGGGCCTGCTGGTCACCGGTACCGAGGACCGGCGCTCCTTCGACCTGGACGCGGAGGGCCTGATCGAGGCGTTCATCGACAAGGCGCGGATCATCTTCGCGGACAGCCGGCTGCTCCGGGTGTACTGGTACGACGGTGCCAGGCGCCGCATCCACACCACCGAGCAGCAGTCCATCGCCGAACTCCCGGACGTCAAGGTCCGCCTCGGCAACCTCAACGCCAACAACCAGCAGAAGGGCGTCGACTCCCTGATCCGTACGGACCTGGAGTCACTCGCCCGGCACCGTGCCATCAGCGACGCGGCGCTCGTCGGCGGCGACGAGGACCTGGTCTCGGCGGTCGAGGCGGCCCAGGGATACGGGGCGCGCGTCCACCTGTGGGGCATCGAGGCGGGCGACGGCCGCAACCAGGCCGAACCGCTGCTCTGGGAGGTCGACAGCCAGCGCACTTTCGACCTCGACTTCTGCAAGCCGTACGTCACGCGCCGCCCGGTCACCACGTACGAACAGGAGAACGGCCCGACGCCGAAGCGCGAGGACGTCCGTTTCCTGGGAGCGCAGATCGCCGCGAAGTGGCTGTCCGAGCGGGGCCGGCAGGAGCTCGGCGAACTCCTGCCGGGGCGGCCCTACCTGCCGGGCCCGGTCGACCAGGAGCTGCTGGTCGAGGCCGAGCGGATGCTCCAGCGGTCGCTGCGCGGCCACTCCGACCTGCGGCGGTCGCTGCGGGACGGCTTCTGGCAGCACCTTCAGTCGCAGTACTAGGGACAGGCCCTAGGCGCCGGGGACCCGGTCCCAGAAGTCGACCAGTGCCTGGGCGGTGTCGTCCGGGCGGTCGGTGTTGGGGGAGTGGCCCGCGTCCTTGATCACGGTGCGGTGGGCGCCGAGGCGTGCCGCCATGTCGTCGACGAGGGGTACGGGCCAGGTGTCGTCGACGGTCCCCGACACGACGTGCAGGGGGAGCCCGGCTTCCCGCAGTTCGGCAGTGCGGTCGGGCTCGGTGGTGAGCTGGTGGCCGGTCGCGGCGAGCTGCGCGGGGCTGTGCAGCAGCCAGCGGTGCCGCAGAGCCGCTTCCAGCTCCGCATCGCTCGCCTTGGTGGCGGTCTCCTCCGGTACGGGCGTCTCCATGGCCTGCATCGCGTCCCAGACGTCGCCCATCGGCATGACGGCGAAGGCCTGCGTCAGGAGAGCGATCTTCTCCTGCTGGGAGGGGTCCACTTCGGCGGGGCCCGACGACATGAGGGTCAGCGAGCAGAAGGCGGCGGGGTCGAGGAGGACCGCCGCACGGGAGATCTGGCCGCCGAGGGAGTGGCCGAGGAGGTGGACGGGCGTGGCGGCGAGAGCGGCGGCCTGCGCGAGGACGTCGCGCGCCAACTCGGCCTGTGCGTACGGGAGCTGACTGTCTGTCGACCCCTCGGACTCGTACTGCCCGCGGCCGTCCACGGCGACGGCGCGGTAGCCGGCACGGGCGAGTGGCACCAGCATCTCGATGAAGTCCTCCTTGCTGCCGGTGAATCCGGGCAGGAGGAGGGCGGTGCCACGGGGCGGCCCGGCGGGCTCCGCTTCGAGCGCGGCGAAGGTGCCGCGGTCGGTACGGAGGGGGACGGCGCGGACGCCGGGGGGCGGGGTGAAGGTCGACGGCCTGCTCATGCGATGAGGCTACCGGCGGGGGGTGGTCCGCTGCGCGGGGCGGTGCGCGGGGCGGTGGGGATTATGTGCGGGTGCGTCGTGGCTGGTCGCGCAGTTCCCCGCGCCCCTAAAAGACTGCCCCTCATCCCCCTAGCCTCCTTGGGTAGCGGGGCCGCCCCCCGGGGGCAGTGGGGTCTCCCCTGCTCGAGCGAAGCCGAGAGCTTGGGGAAGGGTGGGCAAGGGGGCGGCCCCCACGCGGAGCACGCCCCTGCCCGACCGCACGCGCCCAAGCCGCCGCCCGCATGCCGATGGCCCCGCTTCCTCTTCGGAAGCGGGGCCATCGGGTCAAGGTCAAGCAGTGCAGCGGATCAGCTCGGCTTGCGGACCGTGCGACGCCGGCGCGGCTTCGATCCCTCGCCGGCTGCCGAGGACTCGGCAGCCGGAGCCGCCTTCTCCATCTTCGGCTTCGACGTGCGCGCGGCAGGACGGCGACGCTGCTGCATCGACGGCTCCGGCTCCGGCATCGGGGCCATCTGGAAGTCGACCTCGGGCTCGGCCGAGATCCTGGCCCGTACCGGACGCTTCAGGCGCGGACGTACCGGAGCCTCGAAGACCTCGGCGGACGCGTCGACGACCGGGGAGGGCGTCTTGGCGCGGGGGGCGCGGGCCCGGGTCGCCCGCGCGGGAGTGGAAGCCTCGGTGGCCTCCGCGGTCCGCGTCCGGGTCCGGGTGGCCTTCTTGGCGGGCGCCGGAGTCTCGGTGACCTCGGAGGTCGCAGCGGTCTCGGTGACCACGGCAGCCTTCGTCGCCCGGGTGCGGGTACGCGGCTTGGTGGCCGCCGGGGCCTCCTCTGCAGCGGCAGGTGCCACAGGCGCCACAGCAGTCACAGGTGCCTCGGGTGCCTCGACCACCGCGGTCGCGCCGGCGGACTGCACCGTGGGCCGCGTCCGGCGGCGGCGACGCGGCGTGCGCGGCTCCGTACCGTCGGAGGAAGGAACGTCGGAGGCGGGAGCCTCCGCGACAGGTGCCTCGACGACACGTGCCTCGGTGGTCGGCGTCACGGTCTCGACCGTGGTGTCACCCAGGTCCGAGCCGTTGCGCGTACGGCGCCGCTGGCGCGGGGTGCGCGTACGCTCCGGGCGCTCCTCCACCACGGCGGCAGCTGCCGCGGGCGCGGACTTGCGGCCGCGGCCGCCCGTCTCGCCCAGGTCCTCGACCTCTTCCGCGCGAAGACCCGCGCGGGTGCGGTCGGCCCGGGGCAGTATGCCCTTCGTACCGGCCGGGATGCAGAGGATCTCGTAGAGGTGGGGGGACGTGGAGTACGTCTCCTCCGGCTCGTCGAAGGGGAGGTCCAGCGCCTTGTTGATGAGCTTCCAGCGCGGGATGTCGTCCCAGTCGACGAGGGTGACGGCGATGCCCTTGTTGCCCGCGCGGCCGGTGCGGCCCACCCGGTGCAGGTAGGTCTTCTCGTCCTCGGGGGTCTGGTAGTTGATGACGTGCGTGACGCCTTCGACGTCGATGCCGCGGGCGGCGACGTCGGTGCAGACCAGGACGTCGACCTTGCCGTTGCGGAAGGCGCGCAGCGCCTGCTCGCGGGCGCCCTGGCCGAGGTCGCCGTGCACGGCGCCGGACGCGAAGCCGCGCTTCTCCAGCTGCTCGGCGATGTCGGCGGCGGTGCGCTTCGTACGGCAGAAGATCATCGCGAGTCCGCGGCCGTCGGCCTGGAGGATGCGGGAGACCAGCTCCGGCTTGTCCATGTTGTGCGCGCGGAAGACGTGCTGCGTGATGTTCTTGACGGTGGCGCCCTCGTCGTCGGGCGACGTGGCGCTGATGTGCGTCGGCTGCGTCATGTAGCGACGGGCCAGGCCGATGACGGCGCCGGGCATCGTCGCGGAGAAGAGCATGGTCTGCCGCTTGGGCGGCAGCATGTTCATGATCCGCTCGACGTCGGGCAGGAAGCCCAGGTCCAGCATCTCGTCGGCCTCGTCGAGGACGAGCGCGCGGATGTGGGACAGGTCGAGCTTCTTCTGCCCGGCCAGGTCGAGCAGCCGGCCCGGGGTGCCGACGATGATGTCGACGCCCTTCTTGAGGGCCTCGACCTGCGGCTCGTACGCACGGCCGCCGTAGATCGCGAGTACCCGGACGTTGCGCGCCTTGCCGGCGGTCAGCAGGTCGTTGGTGACCTGCTGGCACAGCTCGCGGGTCGGCACGACGACGAGGGCCTGCGGGGCGTCGGTCAGCTTCTCGGGCTTGGCCCGGCCTGCCTCGACGTCGGCGGGAACGGTGACGCGCTCAAGGAGCGGAAGGCCGAAACCGAGGGTCTTGCCCGTACCGGTCTTGGCCTGGCCGATGACGTCGCTGCCCGAAAGCGCGACGGGGAGCGTCATCTCCTGGATGGGGAAGGGGGACGTGATGCCGACCGCCTCAAGGGCTTCGGCCGTCTCGGAAAGAATGCCGAGGTCTCGGAACGTAGTCAGGGTGCTGCCTCTTCTGTGAGACGCGACACAAGGCGAACAACGGGGGTCGTACCGTGCCTGGGTTTTCATCCGGCCTTGGGAGGACCGGGTGGCGCGGGACCACTGCCATTGCTCTAGCGCTCGTGCCGCTGAGGGTTCCCTCGTCTGCGGTGGTGCGTGTGCACCGTCCGCACGGAGGGCTGTCGGGTCGGAGCCGATCGGGCCACCGACCGGGCATCCTCATTCGGATGGCCTGCTTGAAGAGCGCGCGAACATAAGTGCGTACGCGGGGAAAGCTCAGCAGGCGCATTACCACTGTACCCCGGATTCGCGCATGTGTGTTGGGTGAATTCGTAGGAATGGTGGGGCGGCGGTGGAGCCGCCGATGGTGGCGGCGGACCGGAGGGTGGTCGCTGACCAGGCCCTTACAGGGTCCCCCGGGCGGGCTATTGTGCGCGTTATGGAGACATCTGACACCCCTCCCGATACCCCCGACGCACCCACCGGAATCGCTGCCCAGAACTGGGACACCGCATCCGTCGAGCCCACCTACCGCGCTGCCGTCGTGGACCTCCTCGGCGCCCTCGCGTACGGCGAGCTGGCGGCCTTCGAGCGGCTCGCCGAGGACGCCAAGCTGGCGCCGACGCTGGGCGACAAGGCGGCACTGGCGAAGATGGCCTCCGCCGAGTTCCACCACTTCGAGCGGCTGAGCGGCCGGCTCTCCGCGATCGACGCCGAGCCGACCGCCGCGATGGAGCCCTTCGCGAAGGCCCTCGACGACTTCCACCGCCTGACCGCCCCGTCCGACTGGCTGGAGGGCCTGGTCAAGGCGTACGTCGGCGACTCGATCGCCAGTGACTTCTACCGCGAGGTCGCCGCCCGGCTGGACACCGACACCCGCTCCCTCGTGCTCGCCGTTCTCGACGACACGGGGCACGGAAACTTCGCCGTCGAGAAGGTGCGTGCCGCGATCGAGGCCGACCCGCGCCTCGGCGGCCGGCTCGCGCTGTGGGCGCGGCGGCTGATGGGCGAGGCGCTGTCGCAGGCGCAGCGCGTGGTCGCGGAGCGCGACTCGCTCTCGACGATGCTGGTGGGCGGCGTGGCGGACGGCTTCGACCTCGCGGAGGTCGGCCGGATGTTCTCCCGTATCACCGAGGCGCACACCAAGCGGATGGCCGCGCTGGGACTGGCGGCCTGATCCCGCACCGGCCGCGGCGCAGCGGACAGCGCTACGCCGCGGCCGACCTGCGGCGCATGCGGCCGGTGGGGCGCAGGAGCAGCGAGAGCGACACGGCGCCCACTCCGGCCGCACCGAGCAGTGTCAGCAGCAGATGGCCGGGGCCAATGGCCGCATGGGCCAGACCGGCCCCGAACAGGGCGCCGAGGAGCCCCGTGGTCAGGACGTGCGGACGGGCCGGCAGGCGCTCGGGCAGCCGGTGCGCGGCCGCCTGGGCGAGGGTGAGGCCAAGGATGACGGAGCCGAGAGCTTCCCAGATCAACGTGGTTCCCTCCTGCACTGCAACGTGGGCAAATGGGTCGTAGCCCGTCTTACCCGGGGTGTGCGGAATGCAACCCTCCCTGGTCGTTCAGTCGTACGAACGCTCCGGCGCGTGCAGGCGAACGGCCGGTGGCGCGCAGTCGAACGGCCCGGTGGCGCGCAGCGGAACGGCCCGGCGGGAGAACCCGCCGGGCCGTTCGGCTACTGCGCTGTCGCGTACTAGAGGTTGCCGAAGCCCACCCGACGCTGGGCCGGCTCGCCGATCTCCACGTAGGCGATCCGGTCCGCCGGTACGAGGACCTTGCGGCCCTTGTCGTCGTTCAGGCTGAGCAGCTGTGCCTTGCCGGCCAGCGCGTCGGCCACGGCGCGCTCGACCTCCTCGGCGGACTGTCCGCTCTCCAGAACGATCTCCCGGGGTGCGTGCTGCACGCCGATCTTGACCTCCACGGCTATGTCCCTCCGACGATCTGGTCGGCGCGGTCGCCCCGCGCCGTACGTTCAGCCACATTAGCCCGCGGAGGGGACGTGATCGGCTCCCTCGGAGAACGCCGGGAGCGAACACGAGGTGTTTGAGCAGTCGCTCCACACCGCTTTGAGCAGTCGCTCCACGGCGTTGAGCAGTCGCTCAACTACTGGTCGGTGCCGTGCAGCGGGAATCCGGCGATACCGCGCCAGGCCAGCGAGGTGAGGAGGTGCACCGCCTGGTCCCTGGGGATGGTGCTGCCGCTGGAGAGCCAGTAGCGGGCCACCACCTGAGAGACGCCGCCCAGGCCCACGGCCAGCAGCATCGACTCGTCCTTGGACAGGCCGGTGTCCTCGGCGATGACCTCGCTGATCGCCTCCGCGCACTGCAGCGAGACCCGGTCCACGCGCTCGCGCACGGCGGGCTCGTTCGTCAGGTCGGACTCGAAGACGAGACGGAACGCGCCGCCCTCGTCCTGTACGTACGCGAAGTAGGCGTCCATGGTGGCGGCGACGCGCAGCTTGTTGTCGCTGGTCGAGGCCAGGGCAGTGCGCACCGCCTGGAGCAGCGACTCGCAGTGCTGGTCCAGGAGCGCCAGATAGAGGTCGAGCTTGCCGGGGAAGTGCTGGTAGAGCACCGGCTTGCTGACTCCGGCGCGCTCGGCGATGTCGTCCATCGCGGCCGCGTGGTAACCCTGTGCGACGAAGACCTCCTGGGCGGCGCCCAGAAGCTGGTTGCGTCGGGCTCGGCGTGGCAGGCGGGTGCCCCGCGGGCGTGCCGCCTCTGTCTGCTCGGTGGCTGTCACGCCGCCTCCCATGTCTTTCATGTTCACGGACCTCTCACCGCACGGCTGTTCCGTGTGATGTGCGCCGCAGCGGCCATCGTACTTTTGAGTAACCCGGCTGTGCGCGGTGCGGACGCAGAATTTCACGGAGCGGACACCGAGTGAAGAGTGATCGGCGCGGCAGAAGGTTGCCCGGAGCGCGGAGGCCGACCGTCCGGTGAGCGGGGACCGGCCCTCCGGTGAGCGGGCGCGAGGCGTCCTTCTCAGCGGTAGTCGTCCTCGTCCAGGGTCACCACACGGGACTGCTCGACGGAGTCCGCCTCGTTCGCGGAGTCGGGATCGACGGTGGTCAGCGGGTCGTCCCGCTCCTGCCGCACGTCCGTGTGCTGTTCGGCCGCATCGGCCTCCGGGGTCTCGTCGGGGAGGTCCTCGGCCTCGTCCGTCCCGGAGTCCTCCTCGAAGGTGTCCGGGTCGCTCGGGTCAACAGTCGGCATGGGAACCGCCTTTCCGGCGTGAGCGTCGTCAGGTGCGCGTGCATGCCCTCCTTCGAGCGTAGGAGCACGAGGGGGCGCACGCCATGCGGTCTGTGACCGCGAACACATGAACCCCCGCGTGATCGTCTCGTAACATTGGCGCCATGTCTTCGACCGATCTGCCGGAATCCAGCACGGGATCCAGTGCCGGGTCCAGTGCCGTTGCCGCGCCGTTGCCGCTGGTCAGCGCGGTCAGAGTCGCAGAGGGGGAGGAGCTGAGATCCGTCTCCCTGCCGGGGCTGACGCTGACCGTACGGTCCAGGCCCCCGGTGCGCACCGGACTGCCGCCCGCGCTGTACGTGCACGGACTCGGCGGTTCCTCGCAGAACTGGTCCGCACTGATGCCGCTCCTGGACGGCGTCGTCGACAGCGAGGCCCTCGACCTTCCGGGCTTCGGCGACTCCCCGCCGCCGGACGACGGCAACTACTCGGTCACCGGGCACGCGCGTGCCGTGATCCGCTACCTCGACGCGCACCGGCGCGGGCCGGTCCACCTCCTCGGGAATTCACTGGGCGGAGCCGTGTCTACGCGTGTTGCGGCCGTACGCCCCGACCTGGTGCGGAGCCTGACGCTGGTGTCGCCGGCGCTGCCGGAGCTCCGGGTGCAGAAGACGGCGGTGCCGACGGCGCTGCTCGCGGTGCCGGGTGTCGCCGGGCTGTTCGCGAAGCTCAGCAGGGACTGGACGGCGGAGCAGCGCACGCGCGGGGTGACGGGGCTCTGTTACGGGGATCCGGGGCGGGTCACGCCCGAGGGGTTCCAGGCGGCCGTCGACGAGATGGAGCGGCGGCTTCGGCTGCCGTACTTCTGGGACGCGATGACCCGGTCCGCGCGGGGCATCGTCGACGCGTACACCCTCGGTGGCCAGCACGGACTGTGGCGGCAGGCGGAGCGGGTGCTCGCGCCGACGCTGCTGGTGTACGGCGGGCGGGACCAGCTGGTGTCCTTCCGCATGGCGCGCAAGGCAACGGCGGCATTCCGCGATTCCCGGCTCCTGGCCCTTCCGGATGCGGGGCATGTGGCGATGATGGAGTATCCCGAGGCGGTCGCCGAGGCGTTCCTGGGGCTCATACAGACAGAAACTAGGAGCTGATCCGCCGCGTGGGACGTCACAGCCGTCGAGGTGCCGCACCCAAGGGTGCCGACGAGAACCCCGGCATAGGCAGGGGCACCGACACCTCAAGAGGTGCGTCCGGTACGTCCAGCGCCCCAAGCGCATCCGGTGCGCCTGTCGCGCCCGGGAGCGGTCGCCGCAGGCGGGGCGACACGGGAGAGCTGCCGCGCCACCAGGGCGACATGGGGGCGGCGGCGCGGTTCCAGCCGCACCACCTGGCGGGAGGGCCACGGCCGGCGCCGCCTTCGGTGCCTTCGCAGCCGGTGCGCGGCGGGCATCCCGAGCAGCGTGAGCCGGGCGGCGGCTGGGGCGACACCGGTTCGTTCGGTGTGCCCGGTGGGCGCGGTGCGGTCGGCGACACGGGTGGTGGGCGGTACGGCGACTGGGTCGGGGCGCCGAGCGCCACGGCCGCGCATGCGCCGCCGCGGATTCCGGGGCCCCGGCGGGAGTTCGTGGAAGCGTTCGAGGGGGCGCGCCCGCAGCCCCGTACGCAGACGCAGCCCCGCATGCAGGCGCGTGATCCGTACGAGGCCGTCACCGACTGGGACGAGGCCGAAGCGCTCCACAAGGACGGCGACGGCGACAGCGACGGTGCCGACGTCGATTCCGACGGCACTGCCCGGCGCGCCAGGCGGCGCCGGGCCCGTACCGTCACCGGGGTCTCCGCCGCCACTGTGACCGCCGTGCTCGCGGTCGTGGTGGCCGGGCACGACTCCGGTGCGGGGGCGAAGGACTCGGCGGCCCCGAGCGTGGGGGACCGGAGGCTCGCCGACGGCGCCTCGCGCGACGAGGACCGGGTCGCGCCGCAGGGGAGCGAGGGGGAGCAGGCACCCGCCGCCCCGCCGACGTACGAACAGCGCATGGCGCGGAAGCTGACGATGGCCGCGGACCAGAGCGGGCCGAACACCTTCGACACCGTTCCGGGAACGGACAAGGCGCCGGGCAAGGGCAAGAAGTACCACTACCGGGTGGACGTCGAGAAGAACATCGGGCTCGACGGGAAATTCTTCGCGGAGGCGATCCAGAAGACCCTCAACGACAAAAGGAGCTGGGCGGGCAACGGTGAGATGACGTTCGAGCGAATATCCACCGGGGATCCGGATTTCGTCGTGACGCTCGCCACTCCCGTCACCACCAATACCTGGTGCCTGAAGTCGGAGCTGGAAACGCTCTCGAAGAATGTCTCCTGTGATTCCGCGGCCACCGAGCGCGTGATGATCAATGCTTACCGGTGGGCCGGCGGATCGCCGACCTTCGGACTGAAGCTGCTCCTTCCGTACCGGCAGATGCTGATCAACCACGAGGTCGGACACCGGCTCGGGCACGGCCATCAGGGCTGCGTGAAGAACGGGGCGCTCGCTCCCGTGATGATGCAGCAGACCAAGACGCTGGAGTCGGGCGACCGGAAGTGCAGGCCCAACCCCTGGGTGCACCCCGGGAGTTGACGGGCGGGCCCGGGGAGGGGTCCGGCGTGTGACCGGTATGTGAGACGCCGTCTCAGAGTGAGATTGACATAAAGGGCGGGGTCGTTCATATTTCTCGGCATGTCGCCCCGTCACGCAGCCGCCACCGATCGCGCAGCCATTGAGCTCGCGCTCATCGGTGTGACCGCGCACTGCGTCGCCGACATTCTCTGTAGCTGACGTCTGCCCAGGTGCGCGTCAGAAATTTGCTTTTCTTCCCTGACATTGCCGCGCTCGGGCGTATGCATCCCCTTTGCATTCCGTCCGCAGGCGCGGCATTTTCCGTGCGAATCCTTTCCGGGTTCTGAGCGCCTGCGCGTGCTCCTTCTTTCCAACCCCCGAGAGGTCCTTTCGTCATGCGCAGATCCGTCACGTCCCGCCGGGCGGCCGTGGTTGCCGCCGCTGTCGCGCTCGCCACCGCCGCCACCGCCTGCGCCGGGCCGCAGGGCGACGGCGCCGCCTCCGCGAGCGGCGCGGGCGGCAAGGCCGGCGCCCCGCAGAAGGGCGGCACCCTCCAGATCCTCAACCGGCAGCCGCAGACCGACTTCGACCCGGCCCGGCTCTACACCTCGGGCGGCGGAAACGTTCCGTCCCTGGTCTTCCGTACGCTCACCACCCGCAACCGGGAGAACGGCGCCGACGGCACCAAGGTCGTCCCCGACCTCGCGACCGACCTCGGCAGGCCCAGCAAGAACGCCACCGTGTGGACGTACACCCTCAAAGAGGGGCTGAAGTACGAGGACGGCACGCCGATCACCAGTGCCGACATCAAGTACGGCATCGAGCGTTCGTTCGCCGCCGAACTGTCCGGCGGAGCCCCGTACCTGAGGGACTGGCTGATAGGCGGCGCCGGCTACGAAGGCCCGTACAAGGCGAAGAAGGGGCTCGACTCGATCGAGACCCCGGATGCGCGGACGATCGTCTTCCACCTCAACAAGCCGGAGGGTGAATTCCCCTTCCTGGCGACGCAGACCCAGACCACGCCCGTGCCGAAGACCAAGGACAACGGGACCAAGTACGAGGAACACCCCGTCTCCTCGGGCCCGTACAAGGTCGTCAAGAACGAGAACGACGGCGAGAAGCTGCTCCTGGAGCGCAACCCGCACTGGGACGCGAAGACGGACCAGGAACGCGAGGCGTACCCGGACCGGATCGAGGTCCGCTCCGGGCTCGACCCGGCGGTGATCAACCAGCGGCTGTCCGCGAGCGCGGGCACCGACTCCGCCGCCGTGACCACCGACAACAACCTCGGGCCCGCCGAGCTCGCCAAGGTCGCCGGCGACAAGAACCTCGCCGCGCGCGTCGGCACCGGCCACTTCGGCTACACCAACTACCTCGCCTTCAACCCGAAGGTGAAGCCCTTCGACAACCCGAAGGTGCGCCAGGCGATCGCGTACGCCGTCGACCGCTCGTCCGTGATCAACGCGGCCGGCGGGTCCTCCCTCGCCCTGCCCGCGACGACGAACCTGCCGCCGCAGAAGTCCTTCGGCTACGTGAAGTACGACCACTTCCCGGCGGGCGACACCGGCAACGCCGCCAAGGCGAAGGAGCTCCTCAAAGAGGCGGGGCACGACAAGGGCCTCACCGTCACCCTGACGCACTCCAACGCCAAGGACCGCGAGACCAGCCCGGAGATCGCCACAGCGCTGCAGGACGCGCTGAAGAAGGCCGGGATCGCCCTGGAGCTCAAGGGACTTGAGGAGAACGACTACAGCGACACCGTGCACAGCGTGAAGAAGCAGCCCGGCCTCTTCCTCGGGCACTGGGGTGCCGACTGGCCGTCCGGCGGCCCGTTCCTCGCCCCGCTCTTCGACGGCCGTCAGATCGTCAAGGACGGCTCCAACTTCAACAGCGCGCAGCTCGACGACCCGGCCGTCAACAAGGAGGTCGACGAGATCAACAAGCTGACCGACCTGTCCGCCGCCGCGGCGAGGTGGGGCGCGCTCGACAAGAAGATCGGCGAGCAGGCGCTGACCGTGCCGCTGTTCCACCCGGTCTACAAGCGGCTGTTCGGCAAGGACGTCAAGAACATCGTGATCAGCGACTGGACCGGTGTGCTGGACGTCTCGCAGGTTGCGGTCAAGTAGCGATGAGTGAAGCTCTACTGGCTCAAGAGGTGGGGGCGGCGCAGGTCGCCGTCCCCGCCTCGGGGGCCCGCCAGTTCTGGCGGCGGCTGCGCGCGCAGCGGGCTGCCATGGTCGCGGCCGGTGTGGTGGCACTTCTGGTGCTGGTGGCGCTCGCCGCGCCGCTGCTCGTCGCCCTGGAGGGGCAGGACCCGAACTCCTTCCATCCCGCGCTCGTCGACTCGGCCGCCGGTGGTGCGCCACTCGGCCCCTTCGGCGGGATCAGTGCCGAGCACTGGCTCGGTGTCGAGCCGCAGACCGGCCGCGACCTGTTCGCCCGGGTCGTGTACGGGGCGCGGGTGTCGCTCGGGGTCGCCCTCTTCGCGACCGTCCTGCAGGTCTTCCTCGGCGTCGTCATCGGCCTCGCGGCCGGGCTCGGCAGCCGCACCGTCGACCAGGTGCTCAGCCGCCTCACCGACGTGAACGTGGCGATGCCGCTGATGGTGATCGCCCTCGCGCTGCTCGCGATCGTCCCGGCGGAGTTCCCGCGCCCGGCGCTGATCGCGCTGGTCGTCGGCCTGCTCGGCTGGGCCGGCACGTCCAAGATCGTGCGCGCGCAGACCCTGACGCTGAAGTCGCTGGACTACGTCTCGGCGGCCCGGCTCAGCGGCTGGGGCAAGTGGCGGATCGCACGGCGCGAGCTGCTCCCGGCGCTGGCCGCACCCGTCATCACCTACTCGGCCCTGTTGTTGCCGCAGAACATCGTGGCCGAGGCCGCGCTGTCCTTCCTCGGGGTCGGCATCAAGCCGCCGACGCCTTCGTGGGGACAGATGCTCACGGACGCCGACGTCTGGTACCAGACGGCGCCGTCGTACCTGTTGATACCGGCGCTGTTGCTGTTCGTCACAGTGCTGGCGATGACAGTGCTGGGGGAGGGCGTACGGACGGCGCTGGACCCGCGGTCGCGGTCGCGGCTGGGCACGGCGCGGCGCCGCTTCCTCTCGGGCCGCCGCTTCCTCTCGCGTCGTGAGAGTCGTCAGAAGGGCGGGGCCCAGTGACCGGCTTCCTGTTGCGCAGGCTCGGCGGGGCCCTCTTCGTCCTGGCGGCGCTGAGCGTCCTGCTGTACCTCGTCTTCTACGTCGCTCCCGGCGACGTCGCGCAGATCGCCTGCGGGCCGCGCTGCTCGCCCGTACAAGTGGCGCAGGTGCGTGACCAGCTGCGGCTCGAAGACCCGCTGTGGCTGCAGTACGCGCACTTCGTGCAGGGCATCTTCGCGGGCCGCGACTACTCGTCCGGCACCGGAGTGCTGCACTGCGACGCGCCGTGCCTGGGAATCTCGTACCAGAGCGACCAGCAGGTCACCCAGCTGATCCTCACCAAGCTGCCTGTCACCGGATCCCTGGTGATCGGCGCCCTGGTGATGTGGCTGCTGCTCGGCGTCGGCACCGGCGTGCTGTCCGTATGGCGGCGCGGGCGTCTCACGGAAAGGGTGCTGACCTGGGTCACCCTCGCCGGGACCGCCACCCCGGTCTTCGTGATCGGACTGCTGCTGGTCATCGCGTTCTGCTCGACGCTCCAGTGGCTGCCCTTCCCGACATACGTGCCCTTCGGCGAGGACCCGGAACAGTGGGCGTGGAACCTGCTGCTGCCGTGGCTCTCCCTCGCGCTGATCGAGTCCGCCAAGTACGCGCGGCTCACCAGGAGTTCCATGCTGGAGACCCTGGCCGACGACCACGTCAGGACGTTTCGCGCGTACGGGGTGAGCGAGCGCGCCCTCGTGGGGCGGCACGCCCTGCGGGGCGCCGTCGCACCCGTGATCGCCCTCAGCGCGGTCGACTTCGGTTCGATGTTCGGCGGCGCGGTGCTCACCGAGTCGCTGTTCGGACTGCCCGGACTCGGACGGGAGCTGGTGGAGGCCGTCAAGGTCGTCGATCTGCCGGTGGTCGTCGGGATGGTGCTGGTGACGGGCTTCTTCGTAGTGCTGGCCAATGCCGTCGCGGACGCGCTGTACGCGGTGGCCGACCGACGGGTGGTGCTGACATGAGCAGCTTTGTGGTGGAGGTGGAAGGGCTCTCGGTCACCTTCCCGGGCGAGGGCGGTGAGGTCGCCGCCGTACGGGACCTGTCGTTCGCGCTGCCCGAGGGCGGTGCGCTCGCCCTGGTCGGCGAGTCGGGATCGGGGAAGAGCGCCACCGCGTCCGCCCTGCTGGGCCTGCATCGCGGGACCGGCGCCCGGGTCGAGGGCACGGTGAAGGTCGCCGGAGTGGACGTGGCCGCTGCCACGGAGGCCGAACTCCGCTCCCTGCGGGGCGCGAAGGCCGCCATGGTCTTCCAGGACCCGCTGTCCTCCCTCGACCCGTACTACGCCGTCGGCGACCAGATCGCCGAAGTCCTGCGCGTGCATCGCAAGGTGTCCCGGCGGGACGCACGCGCCCGTGCCGTGCAGGTGCTGGACCGGGTGGGCATTCCCGATGCCGTACGCAGGTCCCGGTCGCGCCCGCACGAGTTCAGCGGCGGCATGCGCCAGCGGGCCCTCATCGCCATGGCACTCGCCTGCGAGCCGAAGCTGCTGATCGCCGACGAGCCCACCACCGCCCTCGACGTCACCGTGCAGGCCCAGATCCTCGACCTGCTGCACGCGCTGCGGCGCGAGGAGGGCATGGGGCTGCTCCTGGTCACCCACGACGTGGGAGTGGCCGCGGAGAGCGTCGACGACGTCCTCGTGATGCGCGACGGGCGGGCGGTGGACCGCGGCCCCGTGGCCGACGTGCTGGCCGCGCCCCGGCAGACGTACACCAGGAGCCTCCTGGAGGCCGTGCCGCGCCTCGACGGGCCGCTGAACCGCCCCGACGTCCTCTTTGAGGGTGAGCCGGCGCTCGAAGCCGTCGCGCTGCGGCGGGAGTTCGGGCGCGGGAAGCGTGCCGTGACGGCCGTCGACGACGTGTCGCTGACCGTGCACCGGGGCGAGACCCTGGGCATCGTCGGCGAGAGCGGCAGCGGAAAGACCACGCTCGGGCGGATGCTCGTGCGGCTGCTGGAGCCCACCTCGGGCCGACTCCGTTACGGGGGTAGGGAGATCGGCCAGGGACGGGTGTCCGGCACACCGGGCGGCCCGAACGCGCACGGCGTGCAGATGGTCTTCCAGGACCCCGTCGCGTCCCTCAATCCGCGCCGCAGCATAGGGGAGTCGATCGCCGACCCCCTGCGCGCGGCGGGCGAACGCGACGAGAAGGTGCTGCGGGCACGCGTGCAGGAGCTGCTGGAGCGCGTCGGGCTCGACCCGGACCGCTACGACCGCTACCCGCACGAGTTCAGCGGCGGCCAGCGCCAGCGCGTCGGCATCGCCCGCGCCCTCGCCCCTTCACCGAAGCTGGTGGTGTGCGACGAACCCGTCTCCGCACTGGACGTCACCACCCAGGCCCAAGTGATCGAACTGCTCAGCCGGCTCCAGCGCGAGCTGGGACTCGCGCTGGTCTTCGTCGCCCACGACCTCGCCGTCGTACGGCAGGTCAGCGACCGGATCGCGGTCATGCGCCAGGGCCGGATCGTCGAGCAGGGGACCGTCGCCGAGGTCTACGGCGCGCCCACCGAGGCGTACACGAAGGAGCTCCTGGCGGCCGTACCGACACTCGATCCGGTGCTCTCGGCCGCGCGCAGGACGACCCGCGAGGAGCTCGTCGTGGCCTGACGCCACGCGCGCGCACACCTCTCTAGCGCGACTGAACGCGACCCGCGCGTGAAAGTTACGACTGTTCACCCCTTCCGGTGGTGCGATGGACAACCGTCCGTCGCACCACCGGCATGTCCGCATACGGTCGGTCCCGCTGCGAGTCGCCGGTCCAACGGCGGCTGCCCACAAGGGAGATCGGGGGTGTACACGTGCGGATCGGACTGCTTACCGAGGGTGGCTACCCGTATGCGACCGGTGAAACCAGGTTCTGGTGCGACCGGCTTGTGCGCGGGCTCGCGCGGCACGAGTTCGACATCTACGCCCTGAGCCGCAGCGCGGACCAGGAGGAGCAGGGCTGGCTCACCCTGCCGCCGCACGTCCACCGGGTCAGGACGGCCCCGCTGTGGGCCTCGGAGACGGACTTCAGGACCTCGCACGGCCGGCTCGGCGGACGCTCGTACGGCCGGCGCGAACGGCGGCGCTTCGACACGCACTTCGGCGAACTGGTCTCGGCGGTCTGCGCGGGGGAGACCGCCGGTGCGCCGCCGGCGGCGGAGCGTTTCTGCATCGGGCTCTACGGACTCGCCGAACTCGCCCGCGAAAAGGGCGGACTGCACACTGCCCTGCGCTCCGAACGCGCCGTGCGCGCGCTGGAGAGCGCCTGCCGTGCGCCGGGTGCACCCCGCGTCGTGCAGACCGCGAAGGTGTCCGACTACCTGGTCTTCGCCGATCTCCTGGAGCGCGCCCTGCGCCCGCTCTCGCTCGACTGGTACGACGCGGGGGAGGGCGGCCTCGGCGCCGTCGACCTGTGCCATGCGGCGTCGGGCGGCGCGGCGGCACTGCCGGGCCTCCTCGCCAAGCGCTTCTTCGGCGTCCCGCTGCTGGTCACCGAGTACGGCGTACAGCTGCGGGCGCACTACCTGGCCGCCCAGGAAGCCGAGTTGAGCGCATCCGTACGGACGCTGCTCGCCGCCTTCCACGGGCTCCTCGCCGCCGAGGTGTACGAGCAGGCAGCCGTGATCACCCCCGGCAACGCCCACGCACGGCGCTGGCAGGAGCGCTGCGGCGCCGACCGGGCCAAGCAGCGCACCGTGTACCCCGGGATGGAGTCGGAGCGGTTCGCGGCGGTCGGGGAGGCCGGCGAGAGGGGCTCCTGCGTCGCGGGCTCGGACGGCACTCTGGTGTGGGTGGGGCGGATCGAACCCACCAAGGACCTCGTCGGCCTGCTGCACGCCTTCGCGGCGGTGCGCAGGGCCGAACCCGACACCCGGCTCAGGATCATCGGCGCCCCCGTCACGGACGAGTCCTCCCGCGCCTACCTCGCGCACTGCCGGGCGCTGGCCGCCCAGCTCTTCCCCGACGAGGCCGCCGACGCCTATGCGGTGGGCGAGAGCCCCGTCCTCTTTGAGGAGATCGGCGGCCCCGAGGCCCCGGAGCTGGCCGACGCCTATGCGGCCGGTTCGGTGGTGGTGCTGTCGAGCGTGGTCGAGGGCTTCCCGCTCAGCCTCGTCGAGGCCATGTTCTGCGGCCGGGCGACGGTCTCCACGGACGTCGGCGCCGTCGTCGAAGTCATCGGCGGCACGGGCCTGGTGGTGCCGCCGCGCAACCCGCGTGCCCTCGCCGACGCCTGCCTGGCCCTGCTGCGTGATCCGGAGCGCAGGGTGCGCCTGGGCGCTGCGGGGCGTGCGCGGGCGCTCGAACTCTTCACCGTCGAGCAGAACCTCGCGGCATTTCGCGGCATTTACCTGGAGATGGTGTCGCACTGCCCGGTGCGGCGGGAGGCGCTGGACACGGACCCGCTGCCGTTCGAATTCCCGGCGGAGGCGTATGTGCCGGGGGCCTGGACCGGTGGGGGAGCGGGGGCGGAAGTGACTGCTGAGGTGGAGGTTCCCGCTGAGGTGGTGGTGCCAGCAGCTGGTGCTGTTTCGACGGCTCCTGTTGCTCCGGGCCTTCCGGTTGTTCCGGCCGCCGTCGGGCGAGTGCCGAGTTGGGCCTCGTACGAGAACGGCGGGAGCGGGTCCGGCACCGGTCCCCGGCCTGGGCCTGGGCCTGGTACCAGGCACTACGGGCCCGCCGAGTCGCAGGGCACGGTCGCCGTCCTCGTCGAGTACGAGCCCGACCACCTGCTCGCGGACCAGGTGACCGACCTGGGCGAGCGGATGACCGGCCTGGAGTGGCGGGTCTCCGGCCTGGAGGCCCGTATGCCCACCCACGTCACCTCCTACGACCCGTCGCCCACCCATGTCACCTCCTACGACCCCTCGCCCGCCGACGACACCGACGCCCTACGGGAGGCACGCCCATGACCACGCAGACGGCAGACCCGACGGGCATGGAGACTCCGGCCCACGGCACGGCCGTGGCCGGAATGACGGGCCCGGCCGCGGTACGGGCCGTGCTCCCGGTGCGGTCGGTGCCGTCCTCGGCCCCCGTGTCGTACAGCGGCAGCCGGAGTGCCGGCACTGCCCGCCGCGGGCCGGCCGACCCCGTCAAGGCCCTCATGCACCGCCACCGCGAACTGTGCGAACGGGCCGTCGACCCCCTGGAGATCGCCGCCGGACTCGAAGCGCACGGTGTCACCGACCGCACCGCCGCCCGCTTCCGGCACCGTGACGTCTTCTCCCTCGCCGAGGAGCTCTACGCGCGCGTGCCGCGCGCCGACGAGGACGACGCGCCGGCGCACGCCCCGGAACCCCGGGCGCACGACGCCTCGCTGCCGACCGCCTGGGCGGCGTACGCGCTCCTGCCCGGCGCCCTGTGCGCCCTCACCCTGCTCGGCGCCGACGGCATGACGGGCGGTGCCCGCGCCGCGGCCGTCGCCGCCGGAGCGCTCGCCACCGTCGCCGCCGTCGCACTGTGCCTGCGCCGCGGACCTCTCCGCGCCGACGGGTACGGCCCGTGGACGCGCACCGGCTGGCTGCTGCTGTACGCGGCCCTCGGCGACGGCGTCCTGATGAGGCTGCTCGGCGAAGGGCCCCTGTGGGCACCGTCCCCGGCCACTCTCGTCGGGCTCGCCGCGGCTCTTGCGCCCGCCGCCTGGTGCGCGCGGCTGCTGACCGTACAGGCGCACCGCAGGCTGCGCGTGAGCCGTGGCACGGAGGACTTCGGGGCGGCCGTACGGCCGTTGCTGTTCGGTGTGTTCGGGCTGTACGCCGTCGCCCTGACGATGCTGCTGTACGGGGCCGCCCGGCTCGGATTCGGCGGGACGTTCGCCGTGTCCGCGCTCGCGGTCGGGGCGCTGCTCTTCCTGGCCAGACTGCTCGCCGTGCACGGTCTGCCCAAAGCTGGAGCAGCGGGGCTCACCGCCGCCTGCGCCGCCGAAGCCACCGTCCTGCTCAGCCTGTTGGCGGCGCGGCTGCCCGGCTGCGAAGCCCTGGCCGAGCCCGTCAGGGCCGCCGTCCGCGCGTGGGGCGCCGGAGTCGTACCCGCCCTCGCCTGCGGGGCCGCGGCCCTTGGCCTCCTCGCGCACGCGGCAGTCGCACTGTCGCGGGCCTCCGCGCACGCGGGACGGCGCGACTGACCCACTCGGCGCACCCGCGCCGGTGATGCGTCCTGACAAAGACCACCACCCCTGAAAGACCACCGCCCCTGGCAGTCGCGAAGCCGACGTCGCGGCAGCCGCAGCAGTACCCCTGTCACACCGTCAGGGCCCGTACAACACCCCCAAGGAGACCGTCACATGAACCCCCCACCCCTTCTCTCCGTGCAGCCCGTGCGCGCCCGTCGGCACCGAGGGGACGCACGATGAGGGTTCTCCTGCTCGGCGCCAACGGATACCTCGGCCGCTTCGTCGCGGACCGCCTCCTCGCCGACCCCGCCGTCCAGCTCACCGCCCTCGGGCGGGGCGACGACGCCGACGTACGGTTCGATCTCGCGACCGGCAGCCCGGGAGCCCTGACCCGCTTCCTGGACGCCGTCCACCCCGGGGTCGTCGTCAACTGCGCCGGGGCCACCCGGGGCGGCGCCCGCGACCTCACCCGGCACAACACCGTCGCCGTCGCCACCGTCTGCGAGGCCCTGCGCCGCAGTGGCTGCGGCGCCCGCCTCGTCCAGCTCGGCTGTGCCGCCGAGTACGGGCCCTCGCAGCCGGGATCGTCCACCGCCGAGGACGCGGTGCCGCGCCCCGGCGGCCCGTACGGCGTCAGCAAGCTGGCCGCCACGGAGCTCGTCCTCGGCTCAGGCCTGGACGCCGTCGTGCTGCGGGTGTTCTCGCCGGTCGGGCCCGGCACGCCCGCCGGATCGCCGCTCGGCCGCCTCGCCGAGGCGATGCGCCGCGCCATGCAGTC
Organism: Streptomyces sp. NPDC048442; assembly: GCF_040651475.1. NCBI lineage: Bacteria > Bacillati > Actinomycetota > Actinomycetes > Kitasatosporales > Streptomycetaceae > Streptomyces > Streptomyces sp. NPDC048442. The sequence continues at coordinate 152,275 of NZ_JBEZKB010000010.1, read as the reverse complement.
CGGCGACGGTGAACTCAAGCTCAGCGGCCTCGGCGTGCAGCGCGACTTCGTCGACGTACGGGACGTGGCGCGCGCCGTCCACGCCGCCTCGCTGTCCGCCGCCCAGGGCGTCGTCAACATCGGCACCGGGCGCGCCGTGCGGCTGCGCGACGCCGCCGCCGTCCTCGCCCGGGTCGCCGGCTACGGCGGCGCCCTGCACGAACTGGACGCCCCCAGCGGCTACTCCAGCTCCGCGGCCGCCAGCGCAGCCGTCCGCAACGGCGGCGTCCCGACCATCGGCGCCCCCCGTTCCGAATCGCTCGTCGAGCATCTCGGGGCGGCCCCCTACCCCTATCCGGACGGCTGTGGCAGCTGGCAGCAGGCCGACGTGCGCACCGCCCGCGACCGGCTCGGCTGGCGGCCCCGGATCAACCTGGAGGAGTCCCTCGCGGACATCTGGATGGAGGCCGCGTGCCGCATCTGACCGCCTCCGGCACGCTCCGCCCCGCCATAGGGGCGGACCGGCTCGGGATCGGCGTCCCGGGGTACGCGCACCCGCTCCTCGCCCCCGTCGAGTGGGCCGAACTCCTGCGCTTCTCCCGGCTGTACGCGGCAGGCCCCGACCACCCCGGACACACAGCCCCGTTGCACTGGACCGTGCTCAACGTCGCCGAAGGGCCGGGCGCCCGCCCCGACCCGCACTGCCTCGAAGCCGTGGGACGGCTGCGCAACGCGGGGCTCCGGGTGCTCGGACACCTCGACATGACGTACGGGGCCAGGGCGTTCGCCGAGCTGGTGTCCGACGCGCAGAGCTTCCTGGACTGGTACCGGGTCGACGGCTTCTATCTGGACCGCTGCCCCGCCGACCGGGAGGAACTGCCCGCCACCCGGCGGCTCACCGGCACCCTGCGGTCGATGCTCGACGGGGCGGACACCGGGGCTGCCACAGGGGCGGACATCGGGGCGGACACCGCCGGTGGGGACCCCGAAGGCGGTGCCCGGCTGGTCCTCGGGCACGGCACCCATCCGTACCCCGGATACGCCGAGACCGCCGACCAGTTGGTGACCTTCTCCGGGCCGTGGACGGACTACCGCTGGTCGCAGGCAGCCCCGTGGACGGCCGCCTACCCGGCGTCCCGGTTCTGCCACCTGGTGCACGGGGTGCCGCGCACACATCTTGAGGAGGCGCTGCGCATCGCACGCTGGCAGGGCGCCGGGACGATCTGGTTCACGGACCGGACGGACCGGGACAGGGCAGGCGACCGGGCAAGCAGCCCCTGGGAGGCCCTGCCCGGGTACTGGGACGAAATCGTCTCGCGCATCGGACCGAGTGTCTCGGAATGAGAGGGGGCGTGGCAGTGTTACGCGGAGAACAACCGTATTGATTTACCCGACCACCGGAGTTCCCGTGTCGCTGCCACCCCTGGTTGAGCCAGCTGCTGAGCTCACCGTCGACGAGGTCCGTCGGTACTCCCGCCACCTGATCATCCCGGACGTCGGGATGGACGGGCAGAAGCGCCTGAAGAACGCCAAGGTGCTTGCCGTGGGTGCCGGCGGCCTCGGGTCGCCCGCTCTGATGTACCTCGCCGCCGCAGGTGTCGGCACGCTCGGCATCGTCGAATTCGACGAGGTCGACGAATCGAATCTGCAGCGCCAGATCATTCACAGCCAGGCCGACATCGGCCGCTCGAAGGCCCAGTCCGCGAAGGACTCGGTCCTCGGTGTCAACCCGTACGTGAACGTCGTACTGCACGAAGAGCGGCTCGAAGCCGAGAACGTGATGGAGATCTTCTCCCAGTACGACCTCATCGTCGACGGCACGGACAACTTCGCGACGCGCTACCTCGTCAACGACGCGTGCGTCCTGCTCAACAAGCCGTACGTATGGGGCTCGATCTACCGCTTCGACGGCCAGGCCTCGGTCTTCTGGTCCGAGCACGGCCCCTGCTACCGCTGCCTCTACCCGGAGCCCCCGCCGCCCGGCATGGTCCCCAGCTGCGCCGAGGGCGGCGTCCTCGGTGTGCTCTGCGCGTCCATCGGCTCCATTCAGGTCACCGAGGCCATCAAGGTCCTGACCGGCGTGGGCGACTCGCTGGTCGGCCGCCTGATGATCTACGACGCCCTGGAGATGCAGTACCGCCAGGTGAAGGTCCGCAAGGACCCCGACTGCGCGGTCTGCGGCGAGAACCCGACCGTCACCGAGCTCATCGACTACGAGGCATTCTGCGGCGTCGTGTCCGAGGAGGCCCAGGAGGCGGCGGCCGGCTCCACAATCACTCCCAAGCAGCTCAAGGAGTGGATCGACGCCGACGAGAAGATCGAGATCATCGACGTCCGAGAGCCGAACGAGTACGAGATCGTCTCGATCCCCGGCGCGAAGCTGATCCCCAAGGGCGAGTTCCTGATGGGCACCGCCCTGGAGAACCTGCCGCAGGACAAGAAGATCGTCCTGCATTGCAAGACGGGTGTCCGCAGTGCGGAAGTCCTCGCCGTCCTCAAGTCGGCGGGCTTCTCCGACGCGGTGCATGTCGGCGGCGGCGTGATCGGCTGGGTCCACCAGATCGAGCCGGAGAAGCCGGTCTACTAGACCTGTTTCGTCTTTCGGCAGAGGGGCCGGGAAGCCGTGAGGCTGCCCGGCCCCTTCGGTTGTGCCCGTGAGCACGGTTGTGCCCGTGAGCGTGCGGTGCCCGTTATGAGCACACGGTACTCGCCGCCGGTATTTTCCCGTCCAGGAGGTACGTGTCCACGGCCCGTACGACGCAGGCGTTGCCGCTCGGGTACGCCCCGTGGCCCTCGCCCTTGTACGTGAGGTGCACACCGACGCCCTTGCCGAGCTCCTCCGCCATCCGCAGTGAGCCCTCGAACGGTGTCGCCGGATCGCCCGTACCGCCCACCACCAGGATCGGCGCCGCACCGGGAGCTGACACCTCCGGCGTCTCGTGCGCCCCCGGCACCGGCCAGGACGCGCACCAGCCCGCCAGGTCCCAGGCCAGATAGGGGCCGAACGCGGGGGAGACCTTGCGGAAGTCCGCCAGGTGCGTGGCCCGGACCTGCGCGGCACTCACCCGGCCCGAGGTGTCGGCGCAGGAGATGGCGCGCTGCGACTGGTGTGCGGTGCTGTAGTGGCCCTGGCTGTCACGGTCGTTGTACGAGTCGGCCAGGCGCAGCAGCGGTGCCCCGTCGCCGTTCTCGGCGGCGCTCAGCGCCTGGGTCAGGGCGGGCCAGCTGTTCCGGCTGTAGAGCGGGGCGATGATGCCGGTGAGGGCCAGGCTCTGGGTGAGCCTGCGCCCCGGGCCGGCCGGGAGCGGCTCCCGGTCGAGCCGGTCGAGCAGCCGTACCACCCGTGCGGTGCCCGCCGCGGGCGTCGTACCGGTGCCGCGGGAGTAGTTGTCGAAGGCCCGCTGGAATCCGAGGGCCTGGTTGCGGGAGTGCCCCACGAGGCCTGCGGAGGGGTCGACGACGGCGTCCAGGACCAGCCGCCCCACGTTCTTCGGGAACAAGTGGGCGTACACACCGCCCAGTTCGGTGCCGTACGAGAAGCCGATGTAGTGCAGCTTGCGGTCGCCCAGGACCTGCCGCAGGACGTCGAGGTCGCGGGCGGCGTCGGTGGTGCCGACATGGGCGAGTAGCTTGCCCGAGCGCTGGGCGCAGCCCGCGCCGAACGCCTTCGCGTCGTCGAAGTAGGCCTTCTCCTCGGCGGGGGTGTCCGGTGTGGAGTCCAGGGCGAGCGAGGCCTTTGTCGCCCGGTCGTCACGGCAGACGATCTCGGAGCTCTCCGCCACCCCGCGCGGGTCAAAGCCCACCAGGTCGTACCGCCCGCGCAGGGAGTCGAACAGCTCGCCCATGGCGGGCAGCGTCGCCACGCCGGAGCCGCCGGGCCCGCCGAAGTTGAACAGGAGCGAGCCGATCCGCTTGCCTCCGCCGCCCGCCGCACGGGCTCGGATCAGGGCGATTCCGAGGGTCTCGCCCGACTGTTCCCGGTAGTCGAGGGGGACTTTGGCGGTGGCACACTGCCACTCGCCGCCCGGCGGCAGGGCCTCGTTGCCACGTGCCTTCCGCGGTGCCTCGCAGTCCTTCCACGCGAGCTTCTGCCCGGTGAGCGCGGCGGGCACGGTCGACTGCGGATCGGGGACCGGTGGCTGCGGGGAAGCGGACGGCCCGTCTCCGCCGCCCTTCCCCAGCCGCGGCGACCCCGCGACCGTACCCGTGTCCGTACTGCATCCGGTGGCGGCGACAGCGGTCAGAACCACCGTCGCCACCACGGCACTTGCCCGTCCGCGCCATGCGCTGCGCAGTTTCATGGATGGCCCCCCGTCGTGCGTGTTCCACACACCTGCTCCGAGTTCGAAAGCAAGTACCCATACTCTAGGGGCGACCACTGACAGTGACGGAAAATCCGTGCAGCGTCAGGGGGCGGGCCAACGGGGCCAGGGGGCGGGCCGTGGGCCGGGCCAAGGGAAAGGCCCTACTCGCAGACCGTCCCGGCGGCCGGAACCTTGCCGTCCAGCAGGTAGTTGTCCACGTTCGTCTTCACGCACGCACTTCCGCCGTTGTACGCACCGTGACCCTCGCCCTTGTACGTCAGCTCGACGCCGACGCCCTTGCCCAGCTTCTCGGCCATCTTCCGGGCGCCCTCGTAAGGAGTCGCCGGGTCGCCGGTGTTGCCGATGACCACGATCGGGGCCGCGCCGGGGGCGCTCACGTCCGGGGTCTCCCACTGGCCGGGCACCGGCCACGAGGAGCAGCCGGACAGGCCCCAGGCGAGGAAGTCGCCGAAGACGGGGGACGCCTCGCGGAACTCCGGGACCTTCGACTTGGCGTACGCCTGGTCGTAACGCTCCTTGGAGTCCACGCAGTTGATGGCGGCGTTGGCGGCCCCGATGTTGCTGTAGGTGCCGTCCTGGTTGCGGCCGTTCATGGAGTCGGCGAGGACGAGGAGCAGCGAGCCGTTGCCGCCGTCCGCCTCGTCGAGACCCTGCTCCAGGTAGGGCCAGAAGTCCTTCGAGTACAGCGTCTGGACGATGCCGTTGGTGGCCTGGCTCTGTGTCAGCTGCCGCCCGTCCGCGCCCGGGACGGGCTTCTTGTCGAGGCGTTTCAGGAGCGCGACGATGCCGTCCTCGATCTCCTTGGGGGTGCTGCCCGACAGCTTGCAGGCGTCGCCCCGGGACACACAGTCCTTGGCGAAGTTGTTCAGTGCGAGCTGGAAGCCCTTGGCCTGGCCCAGCGAACTCTGCTCGGTCTTCTGGGTGGGGTCCACGACCGCGTCGAAGACGGCCCGGCCGACCTTCCCCGGGAAGAGGTGGGCGTAGACGCCGCCGAGTTCGGTGCCGTACGAGATGCCGAAGTAGTACAGCTTGTCGTCGCCGAGGACCTGGCGCATCAGGTCGAGGTCCTTGGCCGCGTTGGTGGTGCCGACGTACGGCAGCTCGGCGCCCGAGTTCTTCTCGCAGGCGGCGGCGTACGCCTTGACGCCGTCGGCGTAGGCCTTCTCCTCGGCGGCGTCGTCGGGAGTGGCGTCCTCGGCGTAGTACGCGTCGAGCGCCTGGTCGTCCTGGCACTTCACGGGGGCGCTGCGGCCCACCCCGCGCGGGTCGAAGCTGACCAGGTCGTACCGGGAGCGGAGCTTGGCGTAGTCCTTGCCCGCGCTGGGCAGGGTGGTCACCCCGGAGCCGCCGGGACCGCCGAAGTTGAAGATCAGCGAGCCGATGCGCTTCTCCTTGTCGGCGGCCTCGGCCCGGATCAGGGCCAGTTCGATGCGGTCGCCGTCCGGCTTCGCGTAGTCGCGCGGCACCTGCATCGTGGCGCACTTCCACTCGGCGCCGCCCGGCAGCGGCGACGGCTTCGTGCCCTCGCCCTGCGCGGGGGTGGGGGCGGGGCACTCCTCCCACTTCAGCTCCTGGGCGGCGAGGTCCTGCTTCTTGCCGCCCTCGCCCTCTTCCTTGCTGGTACCGCCGTCGGTACATCCGGCGAGGGACAGCAGTACGACGACGGAGGCGGCCAGGGCGGGAGCGCGCAGCGCGGAAGGGGTAGGCATGCCCACCATCGTGCGCCGGAGCGGTCCGGACCGCGCGCGCCGGGGTCCAAGCGGGTGCCCCGGCCGCCTCTTTGAGGCGGCTACAGGGCACCCTTGCGCGTCAGCGAGTTGAAGAACAGCCAGCCCGGCAGCACCGGCAGCCAGAACGTCAGCAGCCGGTACAGCAGCACTGCCGGGGTCGCCACGGACGCCGGCAGCCCGGAGAGCGTCAGCGCGCCGAACAGCGAGGCCTCGACCGCACCGACGCCACCGGGCGTCGGCACCGCCGAACCCACCGCGTTGGCCGTCAGGAACACCACCGCGACAGCGGCGTAGCTGAGGTGGTCGCCGTCGCTCTGCCCGAAGGCGCGGACCGACGCGTCCAGACACATGACGAACGTCATCGTCAGCAGCACCATGCCGCCGATACCGGTGGCCAGCTTCTTCGGCCGTTGCAACACGTCGAGCATGCGCGGGACGACACCGGCGAACAGCGAACGCACGCGCGTGACCACGAACTTCCGCAGGAACGGAACCGCCGTCACGATCATCGCCAGCACCGCCGCCGTCAGCAGGCCCGCGATCACCGTCCGGGACGGGTTCTCCCAGGAGGTCTGCTCGGTTCCGGTCACATAACCGAAGATCATCAGGAGCCCGATGTGGCTGCCCAGGCCGAACAGCTGGGACGCGCCCACGCTCGCGACGGCGAGCCCGGGACGTACGCCCGACCGCTGCAGGAAGCGGGTGTTGAGCGCCACACCGCCGATCGCGGCCGGCGCCACCAGCTTCACGAACGATCCGGCCACCTGCGCCTTGACGGTCTGCCGGAACGACACCTTCTCGGGGACGAACCCCAGCAGGCTCATCGCCGCCGCCACATAGCTGAGCGCGGAGAACAGCAGCGCCAGCGCGACCCAGCCCCACTTCATCGTGGCGAACGCGTCGGTGATCGGGTTCTTCAGGAGGGTCGAGATCAGGATGTACGCGGCGAAGGCGCCCGCCAGCAGACTGATCAGCGTGCGCGGCTTGATGCGCTCCAGACGGACCGGTTCGACCGGTGCCTGCGGGCGGATCAGCAGCACCTGGTGGCGGATCTGCGACAGCAGGTCCTCCTCCCTGGCGCCCTCCACGGCCTCGTCGATGGCCTCCTTCTCGGCCTTCTTCTCCGCGCGCACGGCCTTGCGCCCGTCGGGGGTGGCGGCCTCCCCGCCCTTCTCGCGGATCCGCGCCTCCTTGGAGGCCTGCGACGCCGCGAGGACGGCGTCGCGCTGCCGCTGCGACCGCTCGCGGCCCAGCCGGCGCAGCGTCGCGCGCGTGGTGCGGCTCAGCGCGATCGGCTGCAGCAGCGGCAGGCTGTCGGCGACCGTGTCCGGGCCCAGCACGTCCAGGGCGGCGGCGACGGCCCGCTCGGCGCCCGCACGCAGCCCCAGGGTGGTCAGCAGCTGCGCCACGTCCATCCGCAGCACCACGTCGCCCGCGGCGATCTCACCGCCCCGCAGGTCGGTCAGGATCACCGTGCCGGAACGATCCACCAGAATCGCGTCACCGGCCAGCCTGCGGTGTGCGATACGGCGCGACTGGAGCGCCTTCACCTGGCGCCAGGCGCCCCGCAGCAGGTCGTCGGTGATCTCCTCGTCGGGCAGCGAGTCCAGCGTCCGGCCGCCCGTGTGCTCGTACACGAGCATCACGGCGTCCGGGCCGAGCTCGGAGGTCGCGATCAGCTTCGGGGCGTTCGCGCCGGCCGCGATGGCGGCGTACGCGAGGAGCGCCTCCTGCTCAAGAGCCTGCCGCAGCGACTGGATCGAACGGCGCTGGGTGATGCCGCGCAGGGTGACGCGGCGCCACACCCGGTAGAAGAAGCCGTGCGCCTGCTGCTCGCGGTCGACGACGGTGATGTCGAGGGGCGGGCCGTCCTCCAGGGTGACGATGTAGCGCCGCCCCCGGTCGCTCTGGTCGGTCACGTCGACGGGCTCTTCGGCGCGCATCGCCGTCACCGGTCGGAAGCCCACGTGCCGCAGCCCCGCGAGCAGCGTCTGCCCGGTCGGGCGCACATTGGGCGAGCCCACCGCATAGAGGGTGGCGTACGCCACGGTCCAGCCGATCAGCACGGTGACGACGATCGACAGGGGCGTCGTCTGACCGCCCACCAGCACCGCGAACGCGTTGAGCAGCAGCACCGCCCACAGCGCCACCCGCCAGCGCGGCCTGCGCGCCATCCCGACCGCCGTCATGTACGCGATCACGGGAGCGAGGTAGCCGTGCACAGGGTCGGTGAGGCCGCTGCCGTCGCTGGCGACCTGTGTCAGCGCCTCCCGGATGGCCTTCGGGGCGGGGCCGGAGACCCACAGGTCGGTGGCGAGGGCGACGCCGTGCGCGAGGACGGCAGCCAGCACACCGTCGGCGATCCGCAGCCCGTCGCGTTTGACCAGTCGCTCAATGGCGAAGCCGACGGGAAGGATCAGTACGGCGATGCTGGAGATCAGGCCCGCCAGCCGCACGAAGACGACCGGGGTCTCCTTGGTGCCCTCCAGGATGTCCTTCTCAAGACCGGACGCCGTGCCGTGCGCGAATGCCGCCAGGGCGATCACACAGATGATGCCGAGCAGACCCGACAGCAGCCGTACGAGGTCGGCAGGACGGTGCACCCGGGCGGCGAGCAGCGGCTCGTCGCCGGAGACGCGCTCCACGTGCCCCTCGCCCGCCAGGTCGGAGGCACCGTTTGCGGCTGGGGTGGACGGTTCCGGAGTGCTGGTGTCACGGGCGTCCGGAGCGTGGGTGTCACGGGCGTCGGGAGCGCTGGTGTGACGGGCGTCCGGAGCGCTGGTGTCACGGTTGTCCGTACCAAGGACGTCGGCATCGGGGGCAGCCGCGTCAGGGGCTTCCCCGGTGCCCGCGTCCGGGCGTGGGACGGCGTCAGGAGCGCCTGCCGCCGGTAGAGGCTGCACGTCCTGCTCCTTCATCGTCGTCTCTTCTTGGTCTCGGCTCACCTGTCACCATCCGGATGATGGTGGCATGACCGGATGGTGCGGTGGGGCGCCAGGGTGCTGCACACGCCGTCGCGCCCGGCCGCGCGTGCGCGCGTGAACGCCTCGCCGCACTGTCGGTGCCATGAGGCAGGATGGGCCGGATGAGCGACGATCCTGCCGTGAGTGACGAGCTCCCGGAGTACGCGGAACGGGTCCTGGCGGTCGCGGAGCAGATCCCGCCGGGCCGGGTGATGACGTACGGGGACGTGGCGGAGTGGCTGACCGAGGGAGGTCCTCGGCAGGTCGGCCGGGTGATGGCGCTGTACGGGGGCGCGGTGCCCTGGTGGCGTGTCGTGCGTGCGGACGGCCACCTCCTGCCCGGCAACGAGCTGCGGGCGCTGGAGCAGTACCACGCGGAGGGCACCCCGCTGCGCACGGCCCCGCGCACCACGGAGGACCACCTGCCGCGCCTCGACATGAGGCGGGCCCGGTGGGACGGCGGCGAGGGACCAGGGAACGGCCACGGGGGCGGCTCCTGAGGCTCCTGCCGGGGCGCGGCGGATCGTACGGCTCACACAGCCCAGCTTCCGCCATCGCGCGCGCCGCGGGGCTGTCCTGGGACCGTACGGAGTACGAGAGGCAGGAGGGGCCGGAGGGCGCCGGGGACGGCGCGGGGGAGGCGGAGCCGCTGCGTCCCGTGTGCTCCCTGGCGTAGCGTCGGGAGCACGCACTACGTCCGTCGCGCACGGCACAACGGTTCCGTACGGCACGGCCGGGCACGGCGCGGCTCCGTACGGCGCGGCTCCGAACAGCACAGTCGTCCCCTCAGCACAGTCATTTCCTCAGCGCAGTCGTTCCCCGCCCGGCACAGTCGTTCCCCGCGGCCGCACGGCAGACCAGCACACCACCCACCAGGACCGGCGATCCACGTGAGCACCTCCATTTCCTCGGACCCCTCGGGATCCACAGGGACCTCCCGGACACACCGGACGCAGTCGTACCGGCCCCATCGGCAGACACGGCAGCGGATCCCGGGCACCTACCGGCTGGTTCGCACAGCGCCGGGCCGGGTGGACCCTCCCTTGCTGGACGCAGAGCAGCGCGCGGTGGTTGACCACGGGAAGGGACCCCTGCTCGTCCTGGCAGGACCCGGCACCGGAAAGACGACGACCCTCGTCGAGGCGGTCGCCTCCAGAGTGGCCGCGGGAACCCGGCCCGAGCGGATCCTCGTCCTGACGTTCAGCCGCAAGGCGGCCGTCGAACTGCGCGACCGCATGGCGCTCCGCCTCGGCGCCAGGCAGGCCCCGCAGGCCACCACCTTCCACTCGTTCTGCTACGCCCTGGTCCGCGCCCACCAGGACAGCGACCTGTTCAGCGAGCCGCTGCGACTGCTGTCGGGCCCGGAGCAGGACGTGGCCGTACGGGAACTGCTCGCCGGCGAGATCGACCTGGAGAAGGCCGGTCTGGCCCACGTCAGCTGGCCCGACGAACTGCGCGCCTGCCTCACCACCCGCGGCTTCGCCGACGAGGTCCGCGCGGTGCTGGCCCGCAGCCGCGAACTGGGGCTCGGCCCCGACGCCCTGCGTGACTTCGCGCACCGCACAGGCCGCCCCGACTGGCAGGCGGCGGCGACCTTCCTCGCCGAGTACCTCGACGTCCTCGACATGCAGGGCGTCCTTGACTACGCGGAACTGGTGCACCGCGCGGTGCTGCTCGCCGAGCGCGAGTCGGCGACCGGACGGCTCGCGTCCGCCTATGACGCGGTGTTCGTCGACGAGTACCAGGACACCGACCCCGCCCAGGTGCGGCTGCTGCACGCGCTGGCCGGGCAGGGGCGCACCCTGGTGGCGTTCGGCGACCCCGACCAGTCGATCTACGCCTTCCGGGGCGCCGACGTCGGCGGCATCCTCGACTTCCCCCAGACCTTCCGCACCACGGACGGCAGCCCGGCCCGCGTCGAGGTCCTCACCACCTCGCGCCGCTCCGGCGCAGGACTGCTCGCCGCGACCCGGTTGCTCACCCGGCGGATGCCGCTGGGCCGGCTGCCGGCCGCCGCCGTGCAGGCCCACCGGGACCTCGCCCCGGTCCGTGACGGCGGCAGGGTCGAGGTCTTCACGTATCCGACGGCGGGCACCGAACTGGACAACGTCGCGGACATCCTGCGCCGCGCACATCTTGAGGAGGGCGTGCCGTGGAGTGAGATGGCCGTCCTCGTCCGTGCGGGCGGCCGGACGATCCCCTCGGTACGGCGCGCGCTGACCTCGGCCGGGGTGCCCCTGGAGATCGACGGCGACGACCTTCCGCTGCGGCACGAGCCCGCGGTCACCCCTTTGCTGACGGCGCTCCGGGCGGTGGCGCAGGCGGCGCTGGAGCACGCGCCGAGAACACCGTTCACGGCGGGCACCGTCGACAGCGCGCACCCTGTCGAGCACGCACCTCTTGAGGCCGCGCCGGACGGCGACGGTGACAGCGACGGCGACGGTGACAGCGACGGCAACGGCTGGCCGGAGGACGGCGGCTTGCCCGAGGGAGGTGCCGCCGCCTCCGTCCACGTGCCCGCCTGGCTCGGCATCGAGACGGCCGTCGAACTCCTCGCCTCCCCCCTCGGCGGCATGGACGCCGCCGACCTGCGCCGCCTCGGCCGTGCCCTGCGCGACGAGGAACGCGCCGCGGGCAACAAGGTGCCGCCGCCCTCCGACGTTCTCCTCGCACGCGCCCTCGCCGAGCCCGAGCGGCTCGCCGCGCACGACCCTGCGTACGCGCGCGGGGCGCAACGCCTCGGCGCCCTGCTGCGCACGGCCCGCGAACTCCTCGAAGGCGGCGGCACCGCCGAGGGGGCCCTGTGGGAACTGTGGGCGGGCAGCACCACCTGGACGCGCCGCCTGGAGCAGGCCGCCTTGCGCGGCGGCCCCGCCGGGCGCAACGCGGACCGCGACCTGGACGCCATATGTGCCCTGTTCGACACGGCGGCCCGTGCCGAGGAGCGTTCCGGCGGGCGCGGCGCCCTCAACTTCCTGGAGGAGCTGGACGCCCAGGACATCGCCGCCGACACCCTCAGCAGGCGCACCGTACGGACCGAAGCGGTACGGCTGATGACCGCACACCGCTCCAAGGGCCTGGAGTGGCGGCTGGTCGTCGTGACCGGGGTGCAGGAAGGGCTGTGGCCCGACCTGCGCCGCCGAGGCTCCCTCCTGGAGGCCGACCGGATCGGCCACGACGGCCTCGCCGAACCCCTCACCCCCGGCGCCCTCCTCGCCGAGGAACGCCGCCTCTTCTACGTCGCCGCCACGCGCGCGCGTGAACGTCTCGTCGTCACCGCGGTGAAGGCCCCCGCCGACGACGGCGACCAGCCCTCCCGCTTCCTCACCGAGCTCGGCGTCGAGCCCCGCGACGTCACGGGGCGCCCCCGCCGCCCCCTCGCCGTCTCCGCGCTCGTCGCCGAACTGCGCGCCACCACCGTCGACCCGGACGCCTCCGACGCACTGCGCGACGCCGCCGCCCGCAGGCTCGCCCGGCTGGCCGCGCTCAGCGACGAGGACGGCCGGCCGATGGTGCCCGCCGCCCACCCGGACCGCTGGTGGGGCCTGTACGAACCGACGCACAGTGCGGTGCCGCTGCGCGACCGGGACCAGCCCGTTGCCCTGTCCGGCAGCGCCCTCGACCAGCTCGCCAACACCTGCTCCCTGCAGTGGTTCCTGGGCCGCGAGGTCAAGGCCGACGCCCCCGCCACCGCGGCCCAGGGCTTCGGGAACGTCGTCCACGTGCTCGCCGACGAGGTCGCGTCCGGCCGTACGCCCGCCGACCTCGGCGTCCTCATGGAGCGGCTCGACTCGGTGTGGGACGCGCTCGCCTTCGACGCGCCCTGGAAGTCCCGGCAGGAGAAGGAGCACGCGCGCGTGGCGCTGGAACGCTTCCTCGCATGGCACGTCATGGACCGCGGCGGGCGCACCGCCGTCGCCACCGAGCACGGCTTCGACGTGACGCTGGAGGCGGGCGGCGAGTACGAGGTGCGCATCCGCGGCTCCATGGACCGCGTCGAGACGGACGCACAGGGCCGGGCGTACGTCGTGGACTTCAAGACCGGCAAGGCCGCCCCGACCCGCGACGAGGTCGCCCACCACCCGCAGCTCGCGGTCTATCAGCTGGCCGTCCGCGAGGGAGCCGTCGACGAGGTCTTCGACGGCCGGCGCCCCGAGCCCGGCGGCGCCGAACTCGTCCAGCTGCGGCAGGGCGCGGCCAAGAAGGACGGCGGCGAGGACGTCCCGAAGATCCAGGTGCAGCAGCCCCTCGCGGGGGAGTGGGTCGGCGACCTGCTGGCCACGGCAGCCGGCCGGGTCCTCGACGAGAGGTTCGCACCGAGCACCGGCCAGCAGTGCACGCACTGCGCGTTCCGGGCCTCGTGCAGCGCCCAGCCGGAGGGGAAGCACGTGGTGGAATGATCGTCGTCCCAGGTCAGACCGTTGTGGCCGGGATTGTCAGTGGTCCCGGATAGCCTTTTCGAGGTGACCACCACAATCACCGACCCCGAGCAGCTCAAGCAGCTCCTCGGCATCCCGTTCACCCCGGAGCAGCTGGCGTGCATCACGGCACCCACCGCCCCGCAGGTCATCGTGGCCGGGGCCGGGTCGGGCAAGACAACGGTGATGGCCGCCCGCGTGGTCTGGCTGGTGGGGACCGGCCAGGTCGCCCCCGAGCAGGTCCTCGGCCTCACCTTCACCAACAAGGCGGCCGGCGAGCTCGCCGAGCGCGTCCGCAAGGCCCTGATCGGCGCCGGGATCACCGACCCGGACGCCATCGACCCCGACAATCCCCCCGGCGAGCCCCGCATCTCCACCTACCACGCCTTCGCCGGGCAGCTCCTCACCGACCACGGCCTGCGCATCGGCCTCGAACCGTCCGCCCGCCTCCTCGCCGACGCCACCCGCTTCCAGCTTGCCGCCCGAGTCCTGCGCGAGGCCCCCGGCCCGTATCCGGCCCTCACCAGGTCCTTCGCCAGCCTGGTCAGCGACGTCCTCGCCCTGGACGCGGAGCTCGCCGAGCACCTCGTCACGCCGCAGACCCTCCGGGCGTACGACACGGAGCTGCTGCGCACCCTGGAAGGCATCAAGCTCTCCAACGCCGACCTGCGCAAGGTCCCCGAGGCCGCCGAAGCCCGCCGGGAACTCCTCGAACTGACCGTCCGTTACCGGGAGCAGAAGAGCAGCCGCGACCTCCTCGACTTCGGCGACCAGATCGCGCTCTCCGCCAGGCTCGCCGCCCTGCCCGAGGTGAGCGCGGCGCTGCGCGGCGAGTTCCGGGTGGTCCTGCTCGACGAGTACCAGGACACCTCGGTGGCCCAGCGGCTGCTGCTCTCGGGGCTGTTCGGTGGGGGCACCGGGCATCCGGTGACCGCGGTCGGCGACCCCTGCCAGTCGATCTACGGCTGGCGCGGCGCCTCCGTCGCCAACCTCGACGACTTCCCCGAGCACTTCGCGCACGAGGACGGCAGCCCCGCCGCCCGCTACTCGCTCAGCGAGAACCGCCGCAGCGGCGGCCGCCTGCTCGACCTCGCCAACGGCCTGGCCACCCCCCTGCGCGCCATGCATCGCGGCGTCGAGGCCCTGCGCCCCGCCCCCGGCGCGGAGCGCGACGGCACCGTCCGCTGCGCCTTGCTCCGTACGCACGAGGAGGAGATCGACTGGATCGCCGACTCCCTCGCCCACCTCGTGCGCACGGGCAGGGAACCCCAGGACATCGCCGTCCTGTGCCGCACGGCGGGCGACTTCCCCGCGATCCAGGCGGCCCTGGTCGCCCGCGGCATCCCCGTCGAGGTCGTCGGCCTGTCCGGGCTGCTGCACCTGCCCGAGGTCGCCGACCTCGTCGCGGTCTGCGAAGTCCTTCAGGACCCGGGCGCCAACGCCTCCCTCGTACGGCTGCTCACCGGCCCCCGCTGGCGCATCGGCCCCCGCGACCTGGCACTGCTCGGCCGTCGCGCACGGCTGCTCGTGCACCGGGGGAGCGGCGCCGACGACGACCCCGACCGCAGGCTGGCGGAGGCCGTCGAGGGGGTCGACCCGTCCGAGGTGATATCGCTCGCCGACGCCCTCGACACCTTCCTGGAGTCGGCGGGCGAAGCGGACGACGGGCTGCCGTTCTCGGCGGACGCCCGGGTACGGTTCGCCCACCTCGCCCTCGAACTGCGCGACCTGCGCCGCTCCCTCGCCGACCCCCTCATGGACGTCCTGCACCGCGTCCTGCACACCACCGGCCTCGAAGTCGAACTCTCCGCCTCCCCGCGGGCACTGGCCGCCCGCCGCCGCGAAACCCTCAACAGCTTCCTCGACACCGCGGCCGGTTTCGCCTCCCTGGACGGCGAGGCGACCCTGCTCGCCTTCCTCGGCTTCCTGCACACGGCCGCCCAGTACGAGAAGGGCATGGACCACGCACTGCCCGGCGGGGAGAACACGGTGAAGGTCCTCACCGCGCACAAGTCCAAGGGCCTGGAGTGGGACGTGGTCGCCGCTCCCGGCCTGGTCAAGGGCACCTTCCCCAGCGAGCAGACCCGCGACTCCTGGACCTCCCAGGCCAAGGTCCTCCCGCACGCCCTGCGCGGCGACGCGCAGACCCTCCCCGACGTGGCGGAGTGGGACACCAAGGGCATGAAGCTCTTCAAGGACCGGATGAAGGACCACCAGCACACCGAGGAACTCCGCCTCGGATACGTCACGTTCACCCGCCCCCGCAGCCTGCTGCTCGGCTCGGGACACTGGTGGGGCCCCTCCCAGAAGAAGCCGCGCGGCCCCTCCGACTTCCTCACCGTGCTGTACGAGCACTGCGCGGCGGGCTTCGGCGAGATCGAGGCGTGGGCGGACCGTCCGGCGGAGGACGAGGAGAATCCCGCCCTCCAGGAGCCGGCCACCGACCGCGCCTGGCCGCTTCCGCTCGACGACGAGGCCCTGACCCGCCGCCGGCACGCGGCCGGCACGGTCCGCGCCCACCTGGCCGCCCTCCGGGACACCCCGCAGCCCCCGCCGTCGCCGGAACCGGCGGCCTGGGACGGCTGGATCCCGGCCGAGGCCCCCGACGATCCCGAGGAGTGGGCCGCCCCCGACGACCCCGAGGAGTGGGCCGCCCCCGACGACACGGAGGAGGCCGAGGCGGCGGCCGCGGAGGAAGCCGCGGACTGGGACGCGCTCTCGACCCGGCGCCCGGACCCCGGTGCACCGCAGCACGACACCCCCGCCGCCCCGGCCCCGGGCCACGAAGCCGTACCCGCACGCGAACATCCGGACCCTTCCGGCCCACCGCCCCCGGAGCTCGCGGCCCCCGCGCCCAGGGCGCCCCTCACGCCCGAAGAGTCCCGTGCCGTCGACTCCTGGGACCGTGATCTCGACGCCCTCTCCGAAGAGCTGAGGCGCTCCCGGGCCACCACCCGCGACGTCCCCGTCCCGCCCGCCCTCTCCGCCACCCAGCTGATGCGCCTCGCCGCGGACCCCGACGGCTTCGCCCAGGAGCTGGCCCGCCCCATGCCCAGGCCGCCGCAGCCCGCCGCCCGGCGCGGCACCCGGTTCCACGCCTGGGTGGAGTCCCGCTTCGAGGAGCTCCCCCTCCCGATGCTCGGCCCCGAAGAGCTGCCCGGCGGCGACGAGGACGACGCGGAGATCGCCGACGAGCGCGATCTGGCCGCCCTCAAAGAGGCCTTCGAGCGCACCGCGTACGCCCGCCGCACCCCGTACCGCACCGAGACCCCGTTCCATCTCACCCTTGCGGGCCGCGTGATCCGCGGTCGTATCGACGCCGTCTACCGCGACGAGGCCACCGGCGCGTACGAGATCGTCGACTGGAAGACGAGCCGGACCCGGGCCGCCGACCCCCTCCAGCTCGCCATCTACCGACTGGCCTGGGCCGAGCTGCACGGGCTGCGCCCCGATGAGGTTCTGGCCACATTCCTGTACGTACGAAACGGCGAGGCCGTCCGCCCGACCCGCCTCCCGGGCCGCCCGGAGCTGGAACGCATCCTCTCCGGCGAGCCTCCGGCCACAGGGCCCACGACCTGGACGCCGGACGCCGCACCTCCGCCGGAGAGTTAGGCTCAAGGTCATGAGCGACACCCCGGACAGCGCCGTCCGTATGTACATCGAAGAGCACCGCGACGCCTTCCTCGCCGACCTGGCCGAGTGGCTGCGCATCCCCTCCGTCTCGGCCCAGCCCGAGCACGCCGAGGACGTACGGCGCAGTGCCGAATGGCTGGCCGCCAAGCTCAAGGAGACCGGCTTCCCGGTCGCCGAGATCTGGCCCACGGACGGCGCCCCGGCGGTCTTCGCCGAATGGCCCTCCGGCGACCCGAACGCCCCCACGGTCGTGGTCTACGGGCACCACGACGTGCAGCCCGCCGCCCGCGAGGACGGCTGGCACACGGAGCCCTTCGAGCCGACGACGATCGACGGCCGGATGTACGGACGGGGCGCCGCCGACGACAAGGGGCAGGTGTTCTTCCACACGCTCGGCGTGCGCGCACACCTCGCCGCCACCGGCCGCACCGCCCCCGCCGTCAACCTCAAGCTGCTGATCGAGGGCGAGGAGGAGTCCGGCTCGCCGCACTTCCGCGCGCTCATCGAGGCACGCCGTGAGCGCCTCGCCGCCGACACCGTGATCGTCTCCGACACCGGCATGTGGTCCGAGGACACCCCGACCGTCTGCACCGGCATGCGCGGCGTCGCGGACTGCGAGATCACCTTCCGCGGCCCTGACCAGGACATCCACTCCGGTTCGTTCGGCGGCGCCGTGCCCAACCCGGCGACCGTCGCCGCCCGCGTGGTCGCCGCCCTGCACGACGAGGACGGCCACATCACCGTCCCCGGCTTCTACGACGGCATCGTCCCCCTCACCGACCAGGAGCGCGCCCTCTTCGCCGAGCTCCCCTTCGACGAGTCGAAGTGGCTGAGCACCGCCAAGTCGTACGCCACCCACGGCGAAGCCGGATACTCCACGCTGGAGCGCATCTGGGCCCGCCCGACCGCCGAGGTCAACGGCATCGGCGGCGGCTACCAGGGCCCCGGCGGCAAGACCATCGTCCCCGCGTCCGCCGAGCTGAAGCTGTCGTTCCGCCTCGTCGCAGGACAGGACCCGGACAAGATCGAGCAGGCGGTGCGGGACTGGATCGCCACCCGTGTCCCGGCCGGAATCCGGTACGAGATCACCTTTGGCGCCGCCACCCGCCCCTGCCTCACCCCGCTCGACCACCCCGCCCTGAAGTCCGTCGTACGGGCCATGGGCCGCGCCTTCGAGCAGCCGGTCCGCTTCACGCGCGAGGGCGGATCGGGACCGGCCGCCGACCTCCAGGACGTCCTCGGCGCACCCGTCCTCTTCCTGGGCATCTCCGTACCGTCCGACGGCTGGCACGCGCCCAACGAGAAGGTCGAGCTGGACCTGCTGCTCAAGGGCGTCGAGACGACCGCGTACCTGTGGGGCGATCTCGCCGCGCAGGACAACCGCTGAGCAGAGCGGCACCACCGCTGAGCAGAGCGGCACCACGACTGAGCAGAGCAGAACGATCGCTGAGCAGAACAGAATCCCGATCCACCCGGGGGAGTTGGAAGCACCTGTGAGCACCAGCACCGACAACGACGTCACCATGAGCACCACCGGCGCCACGAACACCAGCAGCACCACCAGCACCAGCGGCACGACGGATACCGCCGGCACGGGCAGCCCCACCACCATCGGGGACTCCGACCGCCCCCTCGCGCTCTCCGCCCCCAGCGGCATCGACCGCGCCGCGCACCACCGCATGGACGAGGCCTGGCTGGCCGCCGCCTGGAGCCACCCCTCGACCCGCGTCTTCGTCGTCTCCGGCGGCCAGGCGCTGGTCGACGACACCCCCGACGGCCGCACCGAGCTGGTCATGACCCCGGCCTTCGAGGCCCCCGTCACCGAGACCCACCGCTACTTCCTGGGCACCGACGACGACGGCGTCAGCTACTTCGCCCTCCAGAAGGACACCCTCCCGGGCCGCATGGACCAGTCCGCGCGCGCGGCCGGTCTGCGCGAGGCGGGCCTGCTGCTCTCCCCCCGGGACGCGGGTCTGATGGTGCACGCGGTCGCCCTGGAGAACTGGCAGCGCCTGCACCGCTTCTGCTCCCGCTGCGGCGAGCGCACCGTGATCGCCGCCGCCGGACATATCCGCCGCTGCCAGGCCTGCGGCGCCGAGCACTACCCGCGCACCGACCCCGCGGTGATCATGCTGGTCACCGACGACCAGGACCGGGCGCTGCTCGGCCGCCAGGTGCACTGGCCCGAGGGCCGCTTCTCGACACTCGCGGGCTTCGTGGAGCCGGGCGAGTCCATCGAGACGTCGGTGGCCCGCGAGGTCTTCGAGGAAGCGGGTGTGGTGGTCGGTGACGTCGAGTACGTCGCCAGCCAGCCGTGGCCGTTCCCGTCCAGCCTGATGCTCGGCTTCATGGCCCGCGCCACCAGCTCCGAGATCAACGTCGACGGCGAGGAGATCGAGGAGGCCCGCTGGTTCTCCCGCGCGGACCTCGCGGCCGCCTTCGAGTCCGGCGAGGTGCTCCCGCCGTACGGCATCTCGATCGCGGCCCGCCTGATCGAGCTCTGGTACGGCGAACCCCTGCCGAAGCCGGGCCGCGCGGCCTGACTTTTCCTGTACGTACGCAGAGAACCGCCGCCCGGCATGCAGTGCCGGGCGGCGGTTCTCGTACGCGCGAAACTCGACGCGCGAAACTCGTACGCGCGCAAACGGTCAGGCGGCGGCCAGCGCCTGCTTGACCTGCGCCAGCGACGGGTTCGTCATGACCGACTCGGTGCCCGCCGGGGACACCACGAGCAGCGTCGGGACGGTCTGGTTGCCGCCGTTCGCCTTCTCCACGAACGCGGCCGAGTCGGCGTCGTGCTCGATGTTGACCTCGTTGTACGCGATTCCTTCGCGGTCCATCTGGCCCTTGAGCCGGCGGCAGTAGCCGCACCACGTGGTGCTGTACATCGTCACGGTGCCCGACATGTCCCTCTTGCTCCTCTGAGTCGCTGGGTAATCCGTACTGATCCGTACTCCCAGTGAATCGAACGTACGCGACCCGCCCACCATTCCCGCATTAGTACGACCGCCACCCACCCCCTGTGGACAACCGCCGCACCCGTCCCTGCCGACCTGGCAGCATGGCAGGGTGACAGCAGCAACGCACTCCTCCCTTTTCCCGCAGGTTCCGGAGACGGCCGACGCGGTGCTCGACGGGCTCGACCCCGAGCAGCGCGAGGTCGCGACCGCCCTGCACGGCCCCGTGTGCGTCCTCGCCGGGGCCGGTACGGGAAAGACCCGCGCGATCACCCACCGCATCGCGTACGGAGTGCGCCTCGGCACCTACGAACCCAACAGCATGCTCGCCGTGACCTTCACCACCCGCGCCGCGGGCGAGATGCGAGGAAGGCTCCGCCAGCTCGGCGCGGGCGGCGTCCAGGTCCGCACCTTCCACGCCGCCGCCCTGCGCCAGCTCCGCTACTTCTGGCCCAAGGCCGTCGGCGGCGACCTGCCCCGCCTCGTCGAGCGCAAGGTCCAGCTGGTCTCGGAAGCGGCCGGGCACCTCGGCATCCGCCTCGACCGGGGCGAGCTGCGCGACGTGACCGCCGAGATCGAATGGGCCAAGGTCACCCAGATCGTCCCCGGCGACTACCCTGCCGAAATCGCCAAGGCGCACCGCGAAGCCCCCCGCACCCCGTCGGAAATCAGCCAGATCTACGCGTCGTACGAGCAGCTCAAGCGCGAGCGCTCGGTCATCGACTTCGAGGACGTGCTGCTGCTCACCGTCGGCATCCTGCAGGACCAGCACCTCATCGCCGACGAGTTCCGCCGCCAGTACCAGCACTTCGTCGTCGACGAGTACCAGGACGTCAGCCCGCTCCAGCAGCGGCTGCTCGACCTGTGGGTCGGCGAGCGCGAAAGCCTCTGCGTGGTCGGCGACGCCAACCAGACGATCTACTCCTTCACCGGTGCCACCCCCGACCACCTGCTGAACTTCCGCACCCGCCACCCCGATGCGACCGTCGTCAAGCTGATCCGCGACTACCGCTCCACCCCCCAGGTCGTGCACCTCGCCAACGGCGTCCTCGCCCCGGCCACCGGCCGCGCCGCCGAGCACCGCCTGGAACTGATCTCGCAGCGCGACCCGGGCCCCGCCCCCGTCTTCCGGGAGTACGGCGACGAACCGGCCGAGGCCGAGGGCACCGCCCGCCGCGTCCGCGACCTGATCGCTGCGGGAGTCCCGGCCGGCGAGATCGCTGTGCTGTACCGCATCAACGCCCAGTCCGAGGTGTACGAGCAGGCCCTCGCCGACGCGGGAGTGCCCTACCAGCTGCGCGGGGCCGAGCGGTTCTTCGAGCGGCCCGAGGTGCGCGAGGCGATCGCCGCCCTGCGCAGCGCGGCCCGGTTCGGCCGCAACGACTCCCTGCTCGACGGCGTCGAGGGCCTGCCCGCCCAGGTCCGCGCCATCCTCAGCGGCAGTGGCTGGAAACCGACCCCCCCGGCGGGCTCCGGCGCGGTCCGCGACCGCTGGGAGTCCCTCGCCGCACTGGCCCGGCTCGCCGAGGACTTCGCCAAGGCCACCTTGCAGGCCACCCTCGCCGACCTGGTCAAGGAACTGGAGGAGCGGGCCACCGCCCAGCACGCGCCCACCGTCCAGGGCGTCACCCTCGCCTCGCTGCACGCCGCGAAGGGCCTGGAGTGGGACGCCGTGTTCCTGGTCGGCCTCACCGAGGGCATGATGCCGATCACCTACGCGAAGACCGACGAGCAGGTGGAGGAGGAGCGCCGGCTGCTGTACGTCGGCGTCACCCGGGCCCGCGTCCACCTCAGCCTGTCCTGGGCGCTGGCCCGTTCTCCCGGTGGACGCCCCTCGCGTACGGCCAGCCGCTTCCTGAAAGGCCTGCGCCCCGGCTCCGGGAGCCAGGTGGCCCGGACGGCTGCGGGCGGTGGCTCCACCTCGTCCGTGGCCGCGCCCGGAACCACCGTGCGCACCTTCCGGGGGCCGATCCGCTGCCGGGTGTGCGGGAAGACGCTCATCGACGGCGGGGCGATGAAGCTGATGCGCTGCGAGGACTGCCCCTCCGACATGGACGAGGGGCTGTACGAGCGGCTGCACGACTGGCGCGAGACTCAGGCGGGGAAGCTCGGACAGCCCGGGTACTGCGTCTTCACCGACAAGACCCTCATGGCGATCGCCGAGGCCAGGCCCGACGCCGAGGGCGACCTGGCCAGGATCGCCGGCGTCGGCGCCCGCAAGCTGCGGCTCTACGGAACCGACGTCCTGGCCCTCTGCGCAGGTCAGGAGCTCGGCGAGGGGGCGGGCGAAGACTGAGGAAAACTCGTCGAAAAAATAGTTTGCGCTTCTCCCCGGGAGCCCCATAGGTTCTTAACCACGGGAACAGCGGCTCTTCTCTGAAGCCCTGTTTTTGTGCTGTACTTATCCGAATACGCGTGTCTCGGCCTCGGCCGGGACCATCTAGACGCCGAGAGGAGGCGATTCCAGTGACCAGCTTCATTAACTTCAACAAAATGACCGATCGCTCTGTCGTCTCCACCTGCACCCTCGGCTCTTCGCTCTCTGCTGTCGTCTCGCTCGGCGCCACCGCTTCGCTGCGCGGCACCGGTCTGTCCGGCATCTCTGCCGTCAGCCCGGCTGCCCTGGCGAGCCTCCCCGTCCGGGAGAGCAATGAGCGACCGACCAAGGCACCGGAAGCAGCAGTAGCAAAGGCACAGGCCAAGGCCTACGCGTTTGCAGCGACCGGTGCCGGATCGAAGACGCAGACAGCACAGCAGCACCACCTGATGTGGGCCTTCCGTGGGCTCGAACCCTGGAGTGATCCAGTCTGATCGACGATCAGACCGGCACCTTCAGGGCCGCGGAACCCCACCAGGGATCCGCGGCCCTTCTGTTTTTCCCGAAACGGAACGACAGGACGAAGGGGCCTCGGGACCAAGCAACACCCGGTACCAACCACCACTCGGCCAACAGGCCGGAACGAACAGACGAGGAACCCACCACCGTGCAACTCGACACGCACGCCCCGTCCGTACCGACTTCCCACCCGATCCCGCCGCCCGGTCTCACGGAGGACCCCACCTTGACTCCCCTCACTGCGCTCACCGCGCTCGACGACGCCATCGAGAACCTCGGCGTACCCGTCCCCTGCCGTTCGTACGACCCGGAGGTCTTCTTCGCCGAGTCCCCGGCCGATGTCGAGTACGCCAAGTCGCTCTGCCGCACCTGCCCGCTGGTCGAGGCCTGCCTCGCCGGTGCCAAGGAGCGCCGCGAGCCCTGGGGCGTCTGGGGTGGCGAGCTCTTCGTCCAGGGCGTCGTCGTCGCCCGCAAGCGTCCGCGTGGCCGTCCGCGCAAGAACCCGGTCGCAGCATGAACATCACCGGCACAGGACCCATTGACCGCCCCCACACGCACGATCCCCAGAAGCAGGACCCGATGACCCCCACCGCGTACGAGCCGTCCGGCTCCGCAACCTCCACCGCAAGCACCATCGGCGCGCACGCCTCGCGTCAGAACAGGACCCGCGAGATGCAACTCATCCCAGAAGCCATGGCTCGTGCCCATATGCAAGAGCGTCGGCGGGAAGCCGACGCGGAACGCCAGGCCGTGCGCCTGGTCGCCGCTCGGCGCATGCAGCGCCGCGCGGAGCGCGTGTCGCTCCGCGCCCGCCGCGCGCTGGCCATGGCGGTCATGCACTAGCAGACCGCCGCAGGCAAGCAGTACGAGCAGGTGCCCGCAAGGGCAGTGGCAGTACGCACAGAACCCCGTGGGGCCGGTCCGTCAGGGCCGGCCCCACGGGGCGTTCACGGTGCGTTGGGGTTCCTCCGCCCACCAGTGGGGTTATCGTCGCGAGGTGGACCCGCAGAACTCCAGCCCCGCGCAACCGGCCCCCGGGAACGGCGAAGAGACCGTCGTGTGCGCACAGTGCGGCACGCCCGCCCAGGGCGGCGCTCCGCCGACCTGGACCTGCTCCGTCGAGAACGGCAGCCGCCGCTACTTCTGCGTCGACTGTGCCCGAGCCAACCTCAGAGCGATCGAAGGCCGCCTCGACTCCTCCTGGTGGTGACCCCAGCTCCGGCCGCAGCCCCGACTCCGGTTACTGCTCCGGCCGCCGCCCCGGCCCCGGCTGCAGCCCCGGCTACTCCGCCCTGGCCTCGGCCTGCTCCTCTTCCTCTCCGGACGTGTCCCGGAACCCCGGCAGCCACTCCTCCAGCTCCTCGCGCAGCCGCACCGTCGCCCCCAGCTGACAGAGCACCCCGATGGTGCTCAGCGTGACCCGGTGGATCAGCAGATAGGAGGGCGGCAGATTGAGCTGCTTGCCCAACTGGTGTGCGGGGGAGCGGACATCGGCGATCCGTCCCGCCTGCTGCCGCAGCCAGCTCCGGGTGAACGTGAATTCCTCGGCCGAGGCCGGCTCGATGATCGGCACCAGATAGTCCAGCACCGCCCCCGGGTCCAGCTCGATGGCGTCCTTGACGAACCCCTCGCGGCACAACATGCCGTACACCGCGTCGGCGTCGCCCTCCAGCGTCGTCCGCAGCGCCTCGCCGATCGTGTCCGGCAGCCCGCCCGGCAGCCGGTCCACGGTCCCGAAGTCCAGCACGCCGAGCCGCCGGGGGCCGCCCGGCGCCCCGTCCGGATCCGGGGGCAGCAGCCGGAAGTTGCCCGGGTGCGGGTCCGCGTGCAGCAGCCCGGTGCGGGCCGGGCCCGAGAACAGGAACCTGGCCAGCAACTGCCCCGCCCGGTCCCGCTGTTCCTGCGTCCCGTCCGCTATCACCTCGGAGAGAGGCGTCCCGCCCATCCACTCGGTCACCAGCACTTGGTCGCACTGGTGCACCACGTCCGGGACCACCACATCGGGATCGTCCGCGAACTCCGCCGCGTGCTCCCGCTGGGCCCGCGCCTCCAGCTCGTAGTCCAGCTCCTCCGACACCCGGTCGCGGAGCTCCGCGATCAGCGGCTTGATGTCCATGCCCGGTATCAGCGGCCCCAACAGCTTCGCGAACCGGCCCAGTTGATTCAGGTCCGAGAGCAGTGCCTCGCCGGCCCCCGGGTACTGCACCTTGACGGCCACCTCGCGCCCGTCGTGCCACACCGCACGGTGCACCTGCCCGATCGACGCGGCGGCCGCCGGTTTGTCCTCGAACTCCTGGAACAACTCCCGCCAGTCCTCGCCCAGCCGCTCCACCAGCACCCCGTGCACGGTGCGGGTGGGCATCGGCGGAGCCGCCTCCTGGAGTTTCGTCAGCGCCGCCCGGTACGGCCCGGCGATCTCCTCCGGCAGCGCGGACTCGAAGACGGACAGCGCCTGCCCGAACTTCATCGCCCCGCCCTTCAGCTCGCCCAGCACCTTGAAGAGCTGTTCCGCCGTGCGCTGTTGCAGTTCCCGGCCGACGATCTCCGCGGACTTGCCGCCGATCCGTTTGCCGAGGCCCCATGCGGTCCGGCCGGCGAAGCCCAGTGGCAACGCGGCCAGCTTGGCGGTACGGGTTACCGCCTTCCGGGGAAGATCAGACATGCGCCCCTCCAAATCCCAGACAGCCGCGCCGCGCGAACCCTGACGACAGTGCTTTGCTCAGTGCTCCTCCGACGGCGCCTACCCGGCCATTGTGTCCTGCGCCTTCAAGTCCCTGGAAGCGGTGTCCCCTTCCCTCCCCCCACCTGCACCGCAGCCGCATTCGCGGTGCGCGGCGACCGGCTGCGACCGCCAGTCCAGGAGCGGCAGCGCGGCCTCCCATCGCGCACCCGTGGTCGACGGCAGCTCCCCGTCCAGGAAGGACAGCGCATGGGCGGTGGCCAGAGCGGCCACCGCGGTGGCCAGAGCGATGTCGCAGGCCGGAACGCCCGCCCGGCGCCCGGACCGCCACTGCGCCAGCATCCTCGGCCACCCGGGGTCGAGCTCCGCCCGTGCCCGCTCCATGCATCCGGCGCATGCGCTCCCGCCCGGCAGTACCAACGGCCCCACCACCCCCGTGGCCTCCACCACCCCCGCGTAGAGGTGGGGGATCCCGGACCTGACCCAGGTCCCGGCGGACGCCGGATCGGGTGCGTATGCGTCCAGCCCGTCCCGGGGAGTCACCACCACCAGCGACAGCCCCGGTTCACCGGCGGACTCCGCCGCCCTCGACCCCTCCCGCAGCGGCCGGCCGGGTGCCGCCCTGCGTACCGCCTGCCGTGCCGCAGAGTCTCGCCGCGTACCGACGGACTCGGCCGGCACCCCGCCCGGTGCCACGTCCCACGGCTCCACACAGCCGCCGTCCAACACGTCCACCCGGCCCACGCCGGAAGCCGAGAGCAACGAGGCGACGGTCGCGCCGACCCGCCCCGCCCCGCGCACCTGGACCCGCGCCGCCCGCCGCGCCGCCAACTGCCGCGCCCCGCCCCCTGGCTCCGGGTGCACCACCGTCAGCGAGGCCAGATCCGGCCGCAGCCGGTCGAGCTCCCCGGCCCGCTCGCGCAGGGCGTCCGCATCCGGCCCGCCCGCCGTCACGTCGTCGATCAGCCCCGCCGCCGTCAGCCGGGCGACCAGGGTGTCCACCTGCCCGTCCGGCAGCCCCAACGCCCGGCCCTCGGTCCGCAGCAGCGGCATGCCGCGCGTCCCGTCCAGCAGCTCGATCATGCTGCCGGTCGCCGTGTCCACCGGCCCCACCAGCACCGCGTGCGCGGACGTCACCCCGAATTGCACGCTCTGCCGGTCCCGCCAGGCCCGCCGCAGCGCGGGCTTCACCCTCGGATGCATGTCCCGTCCCCCGTTCCGTAGTGCGGTCGCTTCGTCGCTCTGTGCGCCGATCTCAGAATGCAGGCCGGCCCGGATCGGTGCCGAAAGTTGTCCACAGGTACGGGTGTTAGTCGTACCGGAGGCTCCCGCCCGTGTGTTCCGGCCGTAACGCTCCACAGGGACGACTTCCGTCGCGCACAGCGGGTAACGTCGGGGCGTGTCAGTCGACCCGTCCCCCCGCTTCGCCGTCGAGGTCCGCAGAAGCGCCCGGCGCAGCCGTACCGTCTCCGCCTACCGCGAGGGTGGCCGCACCATCGTGCTCATCCCCGCCCGGATGTCGGAGGCGGAGGAGCAGCGCTGGGTGGGTGTGATGCTCGACAAGCTCGCGGCACAGGAGAACAAACGCACCCTCGGTGACGACGACCTGTCCGAGCGGGCCGGCCGGCTCTCCGTCCAGTACTTCGGGGGACGCGCGAAGCCCGCGTCGGTGCGCTGGGTGACCAATCAGAACACCCGCTGGGGCTCCTGCACCCCCGCCGAGGGCAGCATCCGCCTCTCCCACCGGCTGCAGGGGATGCCCGAGTACGTCATCGACTACGTGCTCCTCCACGAGCTGGCCCACCTGCTCGTACCCGGCCACGGCGCCCCCTTCTGGCAGCTCCTGGAGGCGTACCCGCGCACCGAGCGGGCCCGCGGCTACCTCGAAGGGGTGGTCGCGGCCGACCGCCTGCCGCACCTCCCCAAGGCGCGCGGCGAGTAGCGTTCCGACGCTCGCGTCCCGGAGCGGCGACGGCTTTCCGCGGCGGTCTGTACCGACTGTGTACCGGCTTGTCGCGCTGTCAGTGTTTGCCGTTAGCCTCGGACGCGACGTATCCAAATTCGGAACGGGGGACGGTCGGTACGTATGGCCAGGGACTTCCAGCGCGGCCACAAGGCCAAGATCAGCGACCTCACAGCAGGGACCGATCTGTACGTAGGCGTACAGATCGGTGCTCCCGGGCTGACCTTCGACATCAGCTGCTTCGGCCTCGACGCCAACGAGCAGCTGACCGACGACCGTTATTTCATCTTCTTCAACCAGCCCAAATCGCCCGAGGAGTCGATCCAGCTCCTGGGCGCGCAGGCCGGTGACACAGAGTCGTTCCGCGTCACCCTGGACCGCATCCCGTCCCACATCCACAAGCTGTCGTTCACCGCGACGCTCGACGGTGCGGGGCAGATGTCGCAGGTCTCTCCCGGGTACATCAGGGTGGTCGCCGGAGGCGAAGAGGTCGTCCGGTACGCCTTCACCGGAGCGGAGTTCACCACCGAGCGCGCCGTGATGCTCGGGGACTTCTACCTCAAGGACGTGTGGCGTTTCGCCGCCGTCGGGCAGGGCTTCGACGGCGGCCTGGAGGCGCTGCTGAAGAACTTCGGCGGCGAGGTCGCCGAGGAGGAGCAGCCCGCAGCCCCGGCACCGCAGCAGGGCGGCGCCCCCGGGTTCGCCCCGCCGGCCCAGGCCGGCCCCGCCCAGCCCGTACCGCAGCAGATCGCTCCGTCCTTCGGCGCCCCGCCGCAGGGCGCCACCCCGCCCCCGGCGCCCGCGCCCGCCGCCCCGCCGGTGCACGCCGCGCAGACGATCGCCGCACCGCTGCACACACAACAGCCGTACGGACAGCCGCCGCACGCACCGCAAGCGCCCCAACCGCCCCAGCAGTACGGGCAGGTTCCGGGACAGGGCCAGAGCCAGGGCGGCCAGTACGGCTACCCGCCGGCAGCACCGGCCGCCCCGGGCCCGTACGGACAACAGCCGGGACAACTTCAGCCGGGACAGCCTCAGCCGGGACAACAGCCGGGCCAGCAGCCCCCGCCGCAGCAGTACGGACAGCAGCAGCACCAGCCGTACGGCCAGCAGGGCATGCCGCCGCAAGGGATTCCGCAAGGCGCCCCCCAGGGCGTACCGCAGACCGCCCCCGGCCTCCAGTCCGCCCTCCAGAAGTACCGCGAGACGCCCACCGGCCAGCGCTGGACCCCGCAGAACGAGCAGCTGATGCGGGTCGACCTCGGCAACAACGGCACACCCGTGCTCGCCCGCCAGGGCAGCATGGTGATGTATCAGGGCAAGGTCGACTTCAGCTACAAGGGCGCCGGTTTCAAGGGTCGCGTCATCGGCAACGCCACCGGCCAGGAGATGCAGCTGATGCGCTGCACCGGGCAGGGCCAGGTCTTCTTCGCGGAGAACGCCTCCCACCTGCACCCCATCGAGCTCCAGGGCGACGGCATCTGTGTCTCCGCCGAGAACGTCCTCGCGTTCGACGAGACCCTCCAGCACGAGGTCCGCCGCATCGAGGGCCACGGCATCCCCGGCGGCGCGCTCTTCACGATGATGTTCCACGGCACCGGCACCGTCGTGGTGAAGACCCAGGGCATCCCGGTCGTCCTGCCTGTCACGCCCACCACGTTCGCGGACAGCAACGCCATCGTCGCGTGGTCCGCGGCGTCCCAGGTGATCCTCTCCAGTCAGGTCAGGCTGCGCCGCCAGGCGTTTCCCGGCCACAGCGGAGAGACAGTGAACCTCCAGTTCCGGGGAGCCCCCGGGAACTTCATCGTCGTCCAGCCGTACGAGGTCTGAGGGAGCCCGAAGAATGAACCAGCAACTCGCGGGCTTCGCCCCGACACCCGTCGCAGCCCGCATGGAGAACCACGGCCGGTCCATGGTCAAGATCGCCATGGTCACCGGCCAGGACCTGTACGCGCGTACAGGCTCGATGGTCGCCTACGAAGGCTTCGTCCAGTACGAGCCCAACCCGCCTGCCGTACGCCAGATCGCCTCGCAGTGGATCACCGGCGAGGGCGCCCCGCTCATGAAGTGCGCCGGTGACGGCCTGCTCTACCTCGCCGACTACGGCGCGGACGTCGTCGTGATCAACCTCACCAACGACGCCCTCTCGGTCAACGGCACCAACCTGCTCGCCTTCGACGCGTCCCTCCAGTGGGGCGTCGAGCGCGTCAAGGGCCTCGCCAAGTTCGCCGGCCAGGGCCTGTGGAACGTGAAGGTCTCCGGCACCGGCTGGGTCGCCCTCACCTCAAGAGGCACCCCGATCGTCGTGGACTGCGGACGCGGCGACGACGAGACGTACGTCGACCCGGACGCCCTGGTCGCGTGGTCCCCGAACCTCAAGGTGAAGGGAAAGCGCAGCTTCAAGGCGTCCTCGCTGATCGGACGGGGCAGCGGCGAGGCGTACCAAATGGCCTTCTCGGGCCAGGGCGTCGTCGTCGTACAGCCCAGCGAGGACAGCTCGGACCGGCTGCGGATCAGGAACTGAGGGGGATACGGAACATCATGCAGAGCCCGCTTTTCGGCTATACGGAACAGCAGTCCGCCGAGCGCTACACCACGCAGAACCCGCAGCTCCTGCGAGTCGCCCTGACCGGCCACGACGACGTCCTGGCCCGCAAGGGCAGCATGGTCGCCTACCAGGGGCTGATGGAGTTCGACGGCGAGTACGTCTCGCAGCAGCAACAGCGAGCCCGCGCCAACACCGGCGAGGGCCTGGACCTGATGCGCTGCTCCGGGCAGGGCACCGTCTTCCTCGCCAACCTCGCCCAGTACGTCCATGTCGTGGACGTCGACCAGGACGGCCTCACCGTCGACAGCAGCTACGTCCTGGCACTGGACTCGGCGCTGCACACCGAGGTCGTCGCCGTGGACAGCCAGTACGGAATCTCCGGCTCCGGCAAGTACCAGATGAACATCTCCGGCCGCGGCAAGGTCGCCCTGATGACCTCGGGGCAGCCGCTGATGATGCAGGTCACGCCCGACCGCTACATCAGCGCCGACGCGGACGCGGTGGTCGCCTGGTCGGCGTCGCTGCGGGTGCAGATGCAGGCGCAGACGCACTCCTCGGGAGTACGGCGCAGGCGCGGCAACACAGGGGAGGGCTGGGAGCTCAGCTTCCTCGGCCAGGGCATCGTCCTGGTCCAGCCCAGCGAGGTCATGCCGCCGCAGAACGCGGTGATCGGCCAGGGTATGGCGGCCCAGTACGGGGTGGGGCAGCAGGGGGCGCATGGGCAGAACCAGGGCAACGCGTGGAACTGAGCGTGCGGCGGGGGTAGGGGGCGTTGGCTTCCTGCGGTTGTGCTGTGCCTGGTCGTGCCCACGCGGCGGAGCCGCAGACAGACACAGCCCCGCGCCCCTGGTAGGGGGCGGCCTCCAAGGAGGCCGCCCCCTCGTCACAGCGCCGCGCGTACCCGGTCCAGCAGGCGTACGACCGACTCGTCGGCCACGTCCGTGACCTCCGCGTAGTCGAACCAGCGCAGGTCGTCGGACTCGTCGCTGATCGCCTCGACCGCGCCGGCCGGGGCGAGCGCTGCGTACTGCACGTCCAGGTGCCAGTGGCAAGGGGCCGGAATCGGGTGCCGGTCCAGCCGGACCGGGCCGACCGGAAGCAGCGTCAGACCGGCGATGCCGGACTCCTCGGTCGCCTCCCGCAGCGCGGCGTCCGCCAGCGTCTCGTCGCCCGGCTCGCAGTGGCCGCCCATCTGGAGCCACATCTTCAGCTTCTTGTGCAGCGTCAGCAGCACCCGGCCGCGCTCCGGGTCCATCACCAGCGCACTGGCTGTGAGGTGTCCGGCCGTACAGGCCTTCCACATCCCGTCCGGGTGCGCCGCGAGGTGGTCCAGGTACTGCTGCCGCAGGTCGGCCTGGTCCTCGTAACCCTTGAGTACGAGGACCGCGTCGTCGTGCAGGGTCACTTGGCGCCCTCGTCGCCCTTGTCGTCACCCTTGCCGTCGTCGTCCTTCTTCAGGTTCGGCTTTCCCGCCGCCTCGCCGAGCATCTTGTCCAGCTCGGAGAAGTCCATCTGCTCGCGGTGCACGAACCCGTCCGGGTCGTCCAGGTCGTCCGCCGTCGGCAGCATGTCCGGGTGCTCCCACAGCCCGTCGCGGCCCTCGTGGCCCCGCGCGTCCGTGAGCGAGGCCCACAGCCGGGCGGCGTCCCGCAGCCGGCGCGGACGCAGCTGCATGCCCACCAGCGTCGCGAACGTCTGCTCCGCAGGACCGCCCGAGGCACGCCGCCTGCGCAGCGTCTCGCGCAGGGCGTCGGCGGACGTCAGACGAGGCTTCGCGGCCTCGTGCACGACCGCGTCCACCCACCCCTCGACGAGCGCGAGCGCCGTCTCCAGGCGGGCCAGGGCGGCCTTCTGTGCCGGAGTCTCCTCGGGCTGGAACATGCCCTGCTGGAGCGCCTCCTGAAGCTGCTCGGGGTTGGACGGGTCGAGCCCGCCGACCGCTTCCTCCAGCTTCGAGGTGTCCACGGTGATCCCGCGGGCATAGCCCTCGACCGCGCCGAACAGGTGCGAGCGCAGCCACGGCACGTGCGCGAAGAGCCGCTGGTGGGCGGCCTCGCGCAGCGCCAGGTACAGCCGTACCTCGTTCGCGTCGACGCCCAGGTCCTTGCCGAAGGCCTCGATGTTCACCGGCAACAGCGCCGCCTTGCCGACCGGGCCCAGCGGCAGGCCGATGTCGGTCGAACCGACCACCTCGCCCGCCAGCACGCCGACGGCCTGACCGATCTGCTGGCCGAACATGGCGCCGCCCATGGACCGCATCATGCCGATCAGCGGGCCCGCCATGGCCTGCATCTCCTCGGGCAGTACGTCGCCCATGGCCGCGCCGACCCGCTCCGCGACCGGGTCCACCAGCTGCTTCCACGCGGGCAGGGTCGCCTCGACCCACTCCGCGCGGCTCCACGCCACCGAGGTCGTCGCACCGGAGGGCAGCGAGGTCACGCCGTCCAGCCAGTGGTCGGCGAGGCGCACGGCCTCCTCGACGGCGGAGCGCTCTCCCGGGCTCACGCTGGAGTCCTTGGTGCCGTCGGATGTGCCCTGCGCGACGGTCTGGCGGGCGATGTCCTTGGCCATGTCCCAGTTCACGGGACCGCCCTCATAGCTCAGCATCTGGCCGAGCTGCTGGAAGGCGGCACCCAGGTCGTTCGGGTTCATGGAGCCGAACATCGCGGCGAAGGGGTTGTCACCCCCGGCCCCGCCCATGCCCGGCATGGCGCCGAACCCCGCGAAGGGGTTCGACGCGTCACCGCCGGAACCCTGCCCACCACCGGCAGGGTCCTTCTTCTTGCCGTCGCCGTCCTCCGGCTCCTCCGGCGGAAGGCCGAATCCGAATGGGGTGTCACTCACGGGTTTCCTCGGCTCGTAGGGCCGCCGGCTCGTGCCGACGGCGGCTGCCCGACATCACCACCCAGCGTAGACACCGGAACTTGATTCCGGTCTCGGTGCTCCGCGGACTCGGGGCCTGCGGCAGGATGGACGCCACCTGGTCCGTACGCGCCAACTCGCGTACGTACTGAAGACAACCGCTGGAGACGCCCGGTGAGTTCCCCAGATCCGCAGGTTCGCGCAACAGATTCCAAGGTTCGCGCAGCGCGAAACCGCTCAACCCCCGCAGCGCGGGGCCCCGTGGTCGCGGTCACCGGTGCCGCGTCCGGTGTCGGAGCCCTGCTGACTCGCAGACTGGCGGAGTCGGAGGAGATCAAGCAGGTCGTTGCGATCGACGAGCGGCGCGGCGACGTCGCTGAGGCGCAGTGGCACGTCCTCGACGTCCGCGACCCCGCCATCGCCGAGAAACTGCGCGGCGCCGACGTCGTCGTGCACCTCGCGCTCGACCTCGACCTGGAGACGGACCCCGCGGCCCGTACGGCGTACAACGTGCGCGGTACGCAGACGGTGCTCACCGCCGCCGCTGCCGCCGGGGTGCACCGGGTCGTCCTGTGCACCTCCGCCATGGTCTACGGCGCCCTGCCGGACAACGACATCCCGCTCTCCGAGGACGCCGAGCTGCGCGCCACCGCCGAGGCCACCGGCGTCGGCGACCTCCTGGAGGTCGAGCGGCTCGGCCGCCGCGCCCCCCGCGCCCACCCGGGCCTCAACGTCACCGTCGTACGCCCGGCCGTCCTGGTCGGCGGTACGGACACGGCACTGACCCGCTACTTCGAGTCGCCCCGCCTGCTCGTGGCCGCCGGATCCCGCCCCACCTGGCAGTTCTGCCACGTGGAGGACCTGGTCAGCGCACTGGAGTACGCAGCCCTGGAGAAGGTCGAGGGCGAGCTCGCGGTCGGCTGCGACGGCTGGCTTGAGCAGGAGGAGGTCGAGGAGCTCAGCGGTATCCGCCGGATGGAACTGCCCTCCGCGATCGCCCTGGGCGCCGCCGCCCGGCTGCACCGCATCGGCCTCACCCCGTCCCCGGCGGGCGATCTCGCGTACACGATGCACCCCTGGGTGGTCAGCGTCTCGCGGCTGCACGACGCGGGCTGGCGGCCGCGGTGGACCAACGAGGAGGTCCTCGCCCAGCTCCTTGAGGAGGTCGCGGGACGGCACACCCTCGCGGGCCGCCGCCTCGGCCGCAAAGATGCGACGGCGGCGGGCGCCGCGGGGGCGACGGTCGCGCTGCTCGGCACGGCCGCCCTGGTGCGCCGCGCCCGCAAGGCACGCCGGCGCATCTGAGCCCGCACGACAGCACGCACGACAGCCCGTACGGCAGGGCGCACGGCAGCCTGTACGGCAGGACGCACGGCAAGCCCGTACGGCAGCATCGGCCGGTACGCCTGTAGGAGGCTCCATACGGCACGCGCGCGTGCCGGTCGAACGCGCAGTTCCCCGTTGTCGGTGCCGTACGGCACGATGGGTCCCATGGCAGGCACACCCAGCACCCCGAACACCCATCCGGGCGAACAGGCGGCCCAGGACCCGATCCGGCTGCTCGCGATCCGCGACACCCCGCTCTCCCTCGACGAGGTCTTCCGGGTCGTCGGCGAGGACGCGGCGGGCGGAACGGCCCTGTTCGTCGGCACCGTCCGCAACCACGACGGGGGCGCCGACGTCGACGCCCTGGGCTACTCCTGCCACCCCACGGCCGAGGCGGAGATGCGCCGCGTCGCCGAGAAGGTCGTCGCCCACCACCCCGTGCGGGCACTCGCGGCCGTCCACCGGGTGGGCGACCTCGCGGTGGGCGACCTGGCGGTCGTGGTGGCCGTCTCCTGCCCGCACCGCGCGGAGGCCTTCGACGCCTGTCGCATGCTGATTGACGACCTCAAGCACGAGGTCCCGATCTGGAAGCAGCAGAAATTCTCGGACGGGACTGAAGAATGGGTCGGGGCCTGCTGAAGGGCGGTGGGGATCCTGCTGGAAGCAAGGGGGCTTTTAGGTGGCTAAACCCGGTTAAACGCCTCTGCTGTCAACCGCCCCGATTTGCGTAACCCGACCCCTGGCCCGAGCGTTGAAGCAGCGGATGGTTAATCTGCTGATCGGCTGGCTGCGATCGCTCGGATTGTTCAGCGGTCGCTCATTGGGTCGGGAGGTCGGAATGGCTGCACTTGCCTGGTTGCTGATTCCGCTTTTCGCAGCTGTCGGGGCTGCGATATGGGGAAGTTGGGCCGCCCGTAATCGCACTACCGGCGATGTCGCCGAACTCGCGGGTTACGAGAAGTTCCGCGAAGCCATGCAGAAGTCGCATTCCGGTTCCGACGCCGTCTGACGCGCGCACGGCGCTGAAGCCCCCGCGCCCCGTACGGACCGGCCCCAGCGGTGCACCCGCAAAGCCTTCCCGTACTGTCGTTCCATGCCACGCCGCACTGCGACGATGCTCGCCTCCACCCTCGTCCTGATCGCGCTCCTCTGCGTGGGCGTCCTCTTCAAAGTGCCGTACTCGGCAATGTCCCCGGGACCGACGGTGAACACCCTCGGGCAGGCCGGCGGCGAGCCGGTTCTCCAGATCTCCGGCCGCAAGACGTACCCGACGACCGGTCACCTCAACATGACGACGGTCCGGGTCACCGGCGCCGACTACTCGATGAACCTGGTCGAGGCGGTCTACGGCTGGCTGGCGCACGACAGCATCGTGGTGCCGCACAACACGCTCTACCCGGACGGCAAGACCGAGGAGCAGTCGACCCAGGAGAACGCCGAGGAGTTCAGCCAGTCCCAGGAGAGCGCGAAGGTCGCCGCACTCAAGGCGCTGAAGATCCCCGTCGCCACGCGCGTGGTGGTCGCGAGC
This sequence comes from Streptomyces sp. NPDC048442, assembly GCF_040651475.1. Classification (NCBI taxonomy): domain Bacteria; kingdom Bacillati; phylum Actinomycetota; class Actinomycetes; order Kitasatosporales; family Streptomycetaceae; genus Streptomyces; species Streptomyces sp. NPDC048442. Next base: position 116,527 of record NZ_JBEZKB010000010.1, on the reverse strand, counting down.
GTCGTCAAGGACACCCCCGCCGAGGGGAAGCTGCACGCGGGGGACGTCATCCGCGAGGTGGACGGCAAGAAGGTCGGGGAGCCGGGGGACGTCTCCAAGCTCGTGACCCGGCGGAAGCCCGGCGACCCGGTCGTCTTCACCGTCGTACCGGCCAAGGACGCCGAGGCCGCGGAGAAGGCGCACAAGGAGCCCACCAGCACCGAGAAGATCGTCGTCACCACGAAGCAGGCCGGGGACAACGGGCGGCCGATCGTCGGCATCCAGGCCGGGACCGACCACACCTTCCCGTTCACCATCGACATCAAGCTGGCCGACGTGGGCGGCCCCAGCGCGGGCCTGATGTTCTCCCTGGGCATCGTCGACAAGCTGACCGCGGGCGACATGACGGGCGGGAAATTCGTCGCCGGTACGGGCACCATCGACGAGAAGGGCAAGGTCGGCCCGATCGGTGGCATCCAGATGAAAACGGTCGGCGCGCGCAAGGCGGGGGCCGAGTACTTCCTGACGCCCAAGGACAACTGCGCGACGGCCGCCGCCGACGTCCCTGACGGGCTCACCCTCGTCAAGGTCGACACCATCGACGACGCGATCAAGGCGATGGACGGCATCCGCAAGGGAGACGCGGCCGGCCTGCCGAAGTGCACGACAGGCTGACCGTCACCGCCACCTCATAGAGGCGTTACGCCTCGAACGTCGCCGCCAGCGCCTCGGCCAGTCCCGGCACCAGGTCGGGCCCCGTCAGCACCTCGTTCGGCGAGTCCTTCTCGCGCAGCCGGATCGCCGATTCGCGGGCCCCCGCGCGCAGCACCGCCACCGTCATCCGTACCTCCTGCCGGTCCGGGTGCCCGGCGACCCACTTGGTCAGCTGGGCCCCCTTGAGGCCTTCCGGTACGGACGCCTCGGCGGACGGCGGCAGCATCAGGCGCTCCACCGTGAGGGCGCAGCCCGTCACCGAGGCGGGCCAGGCGATCGTGCCGAGGAACTCGTCCAGCGCCTTGCCGCGCGGAATCTCCTCCTGCTCGATCGGCGTGAACCCGGCAGCCTGCGCCGCGTCGATCCCGAGCTGCGAGGCGAGCCCCGGCTCCTGCTTGCGCAGCTTCGCGGTGTCGACCAGCGCGAACAGCCGGGCGGGCTTGTCCCAGCCGATGCCGGACATGTACTCGTCGATCTCCAGGACGGCCCGGGTGAGCGGGCTCGCGGCCATCGGCGTGCCCGGGGCGGGCGTCGGAGGGGTGTGGTCTGAGGGGGAGGAGTTGGACATGGTGAATATCCTGCCTCCTTCGGCCCCCAAAGCGGGAACTGAGTAAAGCTTCAGTAAGTTGCATAGGTACGGCTCCGCGGACGCGGTGCCCCGCAAACAACACAGCGAACTTCGAGGTGCGCACGTTGGCTTTCCAGATGCCGGACCGCGGCGGAGGCCCGACCGGGCCACGGATCAGAGTGGGCCGGCCCTCCCGGCGCGCCCGGACCCTGCTCATGACACTGGGTGTACTGGCCGTTCTGGCCATGGCATTCGTCATGTTCGCCGGGTTCTGGACGGACTGGCTCTGGTACCGATCGGTCAAGTATTCGTCCGTCTTCACCACCACTCTGTGGACCAAGATCGGGCTCTTCGCCGTCTTCGGTCTGCTCATGGCAGCGGCCGTCGGCGTGAACATCTGGCTGGCGCACCGGCTGCGGCCGCCGCTCAGCGCGATGTCGATGGAGCAGCAGAGCCTCGACCGCTACCGGATGGGTCTCGCTCCGTACAAGAAGTGGGTGCTCGTCGCGATCACCGCCCTCGTCGGGCTGATCGCCGGTGCCTCCGCGTCCGGCCAGTGGCGCACCTGGCTGCTGGCCCTCAACGGGGTGCCGTTCGGGCAGAAGGACCCGCAGTTCGGTCTTGACGTGTCGTTCTACGCGTTCGACCTGCCGTGGTACCGCTTCCTGCTCGGCTTCGGGTTCGCCGCCGCGGTGATCTCGCTGGTCGCCGCGGCCCTGGTGCACTACCTGTACGGCGGGCTGCGCCTGACCAGCCCCGGTGCGCGCGCGACCGCCGCGGCCACGGGCCACCTCTCGGTGCTGCTGGGCATCTTCGTCGCGCTGAAGGCCGTCGCGTACTGGCTCGACCGGTACGGCCTGGCCGTGAAGTCCAGTGACTTCAAGGCCACCGGCAACTGGACGGGCCTGCGCTACGTCGACGCCAACGCCTACCTCCCGGCGAAGACGATCCTGTTCTGCATCGCCGTCATCTGCGCCGTGCTGTTCTTCGCGACGCTGTGGCGCCGTACCTGGCAGCTGCCGGTGATCGGCTTCGGCCTGATGGTGCTCTCGGCGATCCTGATCGGCGGGCTCTACCCGGCGATCGTGCAGAAGTTCCAGGTCCAGCCGAACGAGCAGGCCAAGGAAGCCCCGTACATCGAGAAGAACATCGATGCGACCCGGCAGGCCTACGACATCGACGGCGCCAAGGTCACCGACTACAAGGGCACGAACGACGGCGGCAACAACGCGCAACTGCGCAAGGACGCCGACACGGCGGCCAGTTACCGCCTCCTCGACCCGAACGTCGTCTCGCCCACCTTCCGCCAGCTCCAGCAGGAGCGGAAGTACTACCAGTTCCCGCAGACCCTCGACGTGGACCGGTACAACGGCCAGGACACCGTCATCGGCCTGCGCGAGCTGGACCTCAAGGGCATCCCCAAGCGCAACTGGATCAACGACCACTTCACCTACACCCACGGATACGGCGTGGTCGCTGCCAAGGGCACGTCCGTCAACGCGGACAACGAGGGCGGCCCGGACTTCACCGAGTCCGGTCTCCCCGCCAGGGGCGCCCTCACCGACGGCGGCAAGTACGAGCAGCGGATCTACTACGGCGAGAAGACCGAGCAGTACTCGATCGTCGGCGGCCCGCAGCAGGAGCTCGACTACGAGAAGAACGGCGAGGACACCAAGAACACCAGCTACAAGGGTGACAGTGGCGTCAACCTCTCCAACCCGCTCAACCGTGCGGCCTACGCCGTCACGATGAGCGAGCCGCAGATCCTCTACTCCGGTGCCATCGGCGAGGGTTCGCGGATTCTCTACAACCGCACGCCCAAGCAGCGCGTCGAGGCGGTCGCCCCGTGGCTGACCATCGACGGCGACGCCTACCCGGCGATCGTCAAGGGCAAGATCCAGTGGATCGTCGACGCGTACACGACGACCAACGGCTACCCGTACGCGTCGCGCACGACGCTCGGGGACACCACGACGGACTCGCTGACCACCAACCAGCGCGCCGTGGTCGCCCAGCAGAACCAGGTCAACTACATCCGCAACTCGGTGAAGGCCACCGTCGACGCGTACGACGGCTCGGTCCAGCTCTACGAGTGGGACGAGAAGGACCCGGTCCTGCAGACCTGGAAGAAGGCGTTCCCGGGCACGGTCAAGGACAAGTCCGAGATCGACCCGCAGCTCAAGGCGCACCTGCGCTACCCGCAGGACATGTTCAAGGTCCAGCGCGAGCTGCTCACCCGGTACCACGTCGAGGACCCGGCGCAGTTCTACAGCGGTTCCGACGCCTGGCAGGTCCCGGACGACCCGACGACCGACGCCAAGGGCGCCGTGCCGCCGTACTACCTGAGCCTGAAGATGCCCGGTGACACGAACCAGAAGTTCTCGCTGACGACCACCTTCACGCCCAACGGACGCCCCAACCTCGGGGGGTTCATGGCGGTCGACGCCGATGCCGCGAGCAAGAGCTACGGCACGATAAGACTGCTGAGGGTGACGGGTGACGTACTGGGGCCGCAGCAGGTGCAGAACCGGCTGAGCACCAACCCCGAAGTGACGGAGTTCGTCCGCAACACCAAGGGCGCCAACTCGGACATCGAGTACGGCAACCTGCTGACGATCCCGCTCAATGACGGATTCCTGTACGTCGAGCCGGTGTACGCACAGGGCAACAACGCCCAGTACCCGCTGCTGAAGAAGGTCGGCGTCTCGTACGGCAAGGAGACCGTCTTCAAGAACTCGCTCGCCGAGGCGCTCAACGCGGTCTTCGGCGAGAAGGGCGCGGAGCCGCCGCCGGACAAGGGCGACGGCACCACCAAGCCGCCGGCCACCGGGTCGGCGGCGCTCCAGAAGGCCGTCGCGGACGCCCAGGCGGCGTACGAGGAGGGCCAGAAGGCGCTGGCGAAGCAGGACTGGGCGGCCTACGGCAAGGCCCAGGAGAAGCTTCAGACGGCGCTCCAGCAGGCGGCCGACGCCCAGAAGGCACCGCCGGCCAAGCAGGATCCGAAGGAGCCCGCGAAGAACGAATAAGCGCTGGCAGGCCCCTCCCCGCGTCGTGGTACGGTTGCACAACAACGACGCGGGGTGGAGCAGCTCGGTAGCTCGCTGGGCTCATAACCCAGAGGTCGCAGGTTCAAATCCTGTCCCCGCTACTGAAAAGACGAGGGCCCGGATCCATTGAGGATCCGGGCCCTCGTCGTATGTCCCCGTACCGAATGTGTTTGACTTGTCGCCCTGTGGGCATGTCGACAAAACGCTGTAGTGACCTCAATGACTGCGGTATACCAGGTGTACCCGGGTTGCGGGTGGTGCGACGATGAAAACTATGGGGGACAGGGCAACTCTGTTGGAGACAGGGCGGGTTGAGACAACGCGGGACAAGACGGCTCGGGACGAGATGACTCGGGACGAGACGGCGCAGGACGGCACCGACACCGCCACGGCGGAGGACGAGGTGCGTCACCGGCAGGCCGCCGCGAACGGCGACGCCGCGTCCATGAGTGTCCTCGGGTCCCTGCTGCTGCGCCGCGGCGACCTCGACGGTGCAGAGCCCCACCTGCGTGCCGCCACCGCCGAGGGCGACCGGGCCGCCGCCAACAACCTCGGCGTCCTGCTGCTCCAGCGCGGGTACGCGGAGGAGGCCGCCGGCTGGTGGCGCATCGCCGCCGTCGCGGGCTCCGCGGCCGCCGCCCACGCCCTGGGAAGGCACTACCGCGAGCGCGGCGACGAGCCGGCCGCCGAGTACTGGCTGCGCCAGTCCGCCGAGCACGGGCACGCGCTGGGCGCCTACGCCCTCGCCGACCTCCTCGAACACCGTGGCGACGTCGGCGCCGAGCGCTGGCTGCGCGCCGCCGCCGAGCAGGGCCACCGCGAAGCCTCGTACCGCCTCGCCCGTCTCCTCGACCGCCGTGCGGGCACACCGACCGGCGGCGGCCCCGCCGCGGACGTCGCCAGCCGGCGGGGCATCACCTGGGACACCGACCCGCGCATGCTGCGTTCCTCCTCCGTCGCGCCCGGCGAGAAGCCGCCCGAGGTGGAGGCCGAGCAGTGGTACCGGCAGGCCGCCGCGCGCGGCCACCGCCGGGCCGCCCTGCACCTGGGCGTCATCCTGGAGGCCCGCGGCGAGCTCAAGGAGGCCGGGCGCTGGTACCTGACCTCCGCCAAGGACGGCGAGCCGCGCGCCGCGTGCGCGCTGGGCTTCCTGCTGCGCGACGCGGGCGACGAGGAGAGCGCCGCCGTGTGGTGGCTGCGCGCCGCCCAGGAGGGCGACGGGAACGCCGCCAACGCGCTGGGCGCGCAGCACGCCGCCCGGGGCGAGCAGCAGACCGCCGAGCGCTGGTACCGGGCCGCCCTGGACGCCGGCGACATCAACGGGGCGTACAACCTGGGGCTGCTGTGCGCTGCCCAGGGGCGTACCGCGCAGGCCGAGCAGTGGTACCGGCGGGCGGCCTACGCGGGGCACCGCGAGGCGGCGAACGCGCTGGCGATCCTGTTGCTGCAGGGCGGCGACCCGTCCGGGGCCGAGCCGTGGTTCTCCAAGGCGGCCGAGGTGGGCAGTGTCGACGCCGCCTTCAACCTGGGGATCCTGTACGCGGGCAGGGGCGACGAGCAGGGCGCGCTGGAGTGGTACGAGCGGGCCGCCGCCGCCGGGCACACGGAAGCCGCGCTGCAGGTCGGCATCGCGCTGCTGCGGGACGGCGACGAGCGCGACGCGGAGTCGCATCTGCGGAGGGCCGCGGGCGGGGGCAGTCCGGAGGGTGCGTTCCGGCTGGGGATGCTGCTCGACGCACAGCAGCCGCCCGCGGGCCCGCCCGTGCTGGGCGAGCCGGTGGACGAGAAGTCCGAGTGCGAGGAGTGGTACGAGCGGGCCGCCGAGCAGGGGCACCGCCGTGCGCAGGTACGGGTCGGGATGCTCGCGGCCGGGCGGGGCGACGTCGAGGGCGCGGCGCGGTGGTACCGGGAGGCGGCCGAGGCGGGAAGCCTGGGCGGCGCCTTCAACCTGGGGCTGTTGCTGGCGCGCGAGGGGCGCGAGCCGGAGGCCCAGCTGTGGTGGACCAGGGCCGCGCACGCCGGGCACGGGCGGGCGGCGCTGCGGCTGGCGCTGCTGGCGGCCCGGCGCGGGGAGCTGGGCGAAGGCGAGCGGTGGTGCGTGCGGGCGGTGGAGCTGGGGCCGGCGGAGGTGGCGGAGCGGGCGGCTCGGCTGCGCGATGCGCTGCATCAGGAGTTGACGGCTTAGGGGGTACGGGGGCTGGGTGCGGCCCTCGTACCCGGCCGCCGAACCCGGCCCCGTGCCGGGCCTCCGTAAGGGATTTGCGCTGGTGGGGGGCGGGGCGTAGAGTCAGGTTTACCGACGCGGGGTGGAGCAGCTCGGTAGCTCGCTGGGCTCATAACCCAGAGGTCGCAGGTTCAAATCCTGTCCCCGCTACTGAAGTAGTGAACACCGGTGGCCCGGAACTCGAGAGAGTTCCGGGCCACCGGTGTTTTGCGTGCGTGCACGGACGTGGTCCGCACCCGCACGCCGGACGGGCTGAAGGCGTTACGCGCAGTTCGGGCAGATTCCGCGGTACGTGACTTCCACGTCGGAGATCGTGAAGCCGAAGCGTTCGGTGTCCGGGAGGTCGGAGAGGGGGTTGCCGGCCGGGTGGACGTCGCGGATGGCGCCGCACTTCGCGCAGACCAGGTGCTGGTGCGGGCGGTGCGCGTTCGGGTCGTAGCGCTTGGCGCGGCGGTCCGTGGAGACCTCGATGACCTCGCCGAGGGAGACCATCTCGCCCAGCGTGTTGTACACCGTGGCGCGCGAGATTTCCGGGAGCCGGTCGACGGCACGTGCGTGCACCTCGTCGGCGGTCAGGTGGACGTGGTCCCCGTCGAGGACCTCGGCCACGACACGGCGCTGTGCGGTCATGCGCCAGCCGCGCCCACGCAGTCGTTCAAGAAGGTCACTCATGTCGCCCAGCCTAACAGGGGAGGGACCTTAGTCCCGAACGGATGTGACTTTGGATGTTTACTTGACTTAGACAATGTCCATTGTAGGATCGGCTACGGCGATAAGCCAAGGGACAGGACTTGTCAGGAATGACGCAGGAGGCGCACGTGACGTCGCAGGGACCGCTCACCACCGAGGCCGGCGCACCGGTCGCCGACAACCAGAACAGCGAGACGGCGGGTGTGGGCGGGCCGGTTCTCGTCCAGGACCAGGCGCTGCTCGAGAAGCTCGCGCACTTCAACCGCGAGCGCATCCCGGAGCGTGTCGTGCACGCCCGCGGCGCCGGTGCGTACGGCACCTTCACGCTGACCCGCGACGTCTCGCAGTGGACGCGCGCCAAGTTCCTGTCGGAAGTCGGCAAGCAGACCGAGACGTTTCTGCGCTTCTCCACCGTCGCCGGCAACCTGGGCTCCGCCGACGCCGTCCGTGACCCGCGCGGCTTCGCGCTGAAGTTCTACACGGAGGAGGGGAACTACGACCTCGTCGGCAACAACACGCCGGTGTTCTTCATCAAGGACGCGATCAAGTTCCCGGACTTCATCCACACGCAGAAGCGCGACCCGTACACGGGCTCCCAGGAGGCCGACAACGTGTGGGACTTCTGGGGCCTGAGCCCGGAGTCGACCCACCAGGTGACGTGGCTCTTCGGCGACCGCGGCATCCCGGCGACCCTGCGCCACATGAACGGCTACGGCTCGCACACCTACCAGTGGAACAACGCCCAGGGCGAGGCCTTCTGGGTGAAGTACCACTTCAAGACCGATCAGGGCATCAAGAACCTCACCACCGAGGACGCCAACCAGCTCTCCGGCATGGACCCTGACAGCCACCAGCGCGACCTGCGGGAGTCCATCGAGCGCGGTGACTTCCCGTCCTGGACGGTGCAGGTGCAGATCATGCCGGCGGCCGAGGCAGCCACGTACCGCTTCAACCCGTTCGACCTCACGAAGGTGTGGCCGCACGAGGACTACCCGCCGATCGAGATCGGCAAGCTGGAGCTCAACCGCAACCCGCAGAACATCTTCGCCGAGGTCGAGCAGTCGATCTTCAGCCCCGCGCACTTCGTGCCGGGCATCGGCCCGTCCCCGGACAAGATGCTCCAGGGCCGTCTCTTCGCGTACGGCGACGCCCACCGCTACCGCGTCGGCATCAACGCCGACCACCTGCCGGTGAACCGCCCGCACGCCACCGAGGCGCGCACCAACTCCCGCGACGGCTTCCTCTACGACGGCCGCCACGCGGGCGCCAAGAACTACGAGCCGAACAGCTTCGGCGGCCCGTTCCAGACGGACAAGCCGCTCTGGCAGCCGACCGGGGTGACCGGCGCGACCGGCAACCACGAGGCGCCCTCGCACGCCGAGGACAACGACTTCGTGCAGGCGGGCAACCTCTACCGGATGATGTCCGAGGACGAGAAGGGCCGCCTGATCGACAACCTCGCGGGCTTCATCTCGAAGGTGTCGCGCGACGACATCGCCGAGCGCGCCGTGAACAACTTCCGGCAGGCGGACGGCGACTTCGGCAAGCGCCTTGAGACCGCGGTGCAGGCGCTGCGCGGTAAGTAGGGCAGCAGAGGCAGGTACGGGCCGGTGGGCCGGGTTCCCTTGGTGGGGCCCGGCCCACCGGCTTTTCCGTACCGTACGGAGCCCTCAGCCCGCCAGTGCCGCCGGATGGTGGCGGCTCGGGGCCCAGCAGCGGATGATGTCGCGGACCGAGACGACGCCGATCGGCTCGCCCTGGTCGTCGTCCAGCACGATCAGATGGCGGAAGCCGCCGTGCGACATGGCGCCGGCCGCCTCTTCCAGGGTCCAGGAGGGGGAGGCGAACACGACGTCGGTGGTGGTGTGGGAACCGGCGGCCTCCAGATCGGGATTCTGGCCCGCACCGATCGAGTTGAGCAGATCGCGCTCGGTCAGGATGCCGAGTCCGCTGGTGTCGGTGTCGAGGACGATGGCCGCCCCGACATGACGGGCGGACATCAGCCGGGCGGCCTGGCGGAGGGTGTGGGCGGGGCCGATGGTGAGGACCATCGTGCTCATGGCATCGCGTACGAGCATGGAGTACAGCCACCTCCTGGGTGTGAATCCGTACGAGAACGAATTCACAAGTTCACAAGTGAGGGAGCTTTTAGAGTCGCAGGCTCGTGCGGCGTCAACAAGAGGGTGGTAGAGGTGAGTTGAGGGGCGTGCAAAATCTCGTCACACGCCCCTCAGAGCACCCAGCAGAGCACCCCGCAGGACACCCAGCAGGGCACTCAGTAGCGCTGGTTGAGGTACCCGAGAAGCTCGTCGTGGAGCAGGCCGTTGGAGGCCGCAGCGTTGCCGCCCTCTACGCCGCGGACGCCGTCCAGGCTGGTGAAGCTGCCGCCGGCCTCCTCGACGATGATCGCGTTCGCGGCCATGTCCCAGAGGGAGAGCTCGGGCTCGGCACAGATGTCGACGGAGCCCTCGGCGACCATCATGTACGGCCAGAAGTCGCCGTACCCGCGGGTCCGCCAGCAGGCGCGGGAGAGGTCGAGGAAGCCGTCGAGGCGGCCCTGCTCCTCCCAGCCGGAGAGCGAGGAGTACGCGAAGGACGAGTCGGCGACCTTGGGGACCTTCGAGACGTGCAGGCGCGTCGCGGAGGTCAGACTGCGGCCGGTGTACGCGCCGCCGCCCTTCGCCGCCCACCAGCGGCGGCCCAGCGCGGGTGCGGAGACGACGCCGACGACCGGGTGGTAGCCGCCCTCGCCCGCCTCCATGAGGGAGATCAGCGTGGCCCAGACCGGGACGCCGCGTACGTAGTTCTTCGTACCGTCGATGGGGTCGATCACCCAGCGGCGCGGGCCCGAGCCCTCCAGGCCGTACTCCTCGCCGAGTACCGCATCACGCGGGCGGCCGCGCTTGAGATGGTTGCGGATCAGCTCCTCGGCCGCCTTGTCGGCCTCGGTCACCGGGGTCATGTCCGGCTTCGTCTCGACCTTGAGGTCCAGGGCCTTGAACCGGTCCATGGTCTGGGCGTCGGCGGCGTCGGCGAGGACGTGGGCGAGGCGCAGGTCATCGTGATAGTCGGGCATGCGGCCACAGTATCGAGGCTGATCAGCAGGTGACCATACGGGACCTCGGGCGCGGCACCGGGCAGGCCCCCTTGACAGTCGGTGACGGGCCGTCAACGCTGACAGGCGGGAGGCGATGCTGTGCCCACTGCCCGAGAAGCCCTGTTGGACGCCGCCTACGCAGCGCTCGCGGCGCGGCCCTGGTCGGCGGTGCGGATGGTCGACGTGGCCGCGGTGGCCGGGGTGTCCCGGCAGACCCTCTACAACGAGTTCGGCAGCAAGGACGGGCTGGCGCGGGCGCTGGTGCGGCGGGAGGCGGACGGCTTCCTGGCCGGCGTGGACCGGGTGCTCGCCGACCGCACGGGTGCCGACACGGACCGGCTGGCCGGGGTCGCCGAGTGGATCGTACGGGCCGCACGGGAAAATCCGCTGGTACGGGCGCTGGTGAGCGGCTGCTGGCCGGAGCGGCTGCCGTCGGGGCGGGCGGCCAGAGGGATCCCGGCAACGGCCGCGGGGGCGGCCCAGCGAAGGGCCGACGGGGGCGCGCCGGGCGCGGGGGAGGTCGTCGCCGTCGTACGGGACCGGGTGGCGGCGGCGGTGGGCGAGCGGTGGCCGTGCGAGGTGGTGGTGCGACTGGCGGTGTCCTGGGCGGTCGCACCGGGCGCGGAGGGCGGGGTGGGGGAGTTCGTACGGGGCGTGGTCGCCGAGGGGCGTGCGTGAGCCCTGCGGGCGATCGGTACGGGAGCCCGAGGGCTTGCGGGCAGTCAGTGCGAGGCGCCCGAGGGCTTACGGGCACTCAGCGGGAGGGGCCGGAGGGCTTACGGGCACTCAGTGCGAGGACCGGAGGGCCTGCGAGGGCTCAGTGCGAGGAGCCCGAGAGCTGGAGGCCGATGACGCCGATGATGACGAAGGAGATGGAGACGAGTTTGAGGGTGGAGACCACGTCGTCCAGGAAGATCATTCCGTAGATCGCGGTGCCGGCCGCGCCGATGCCGGTCCAGACCGCGTACGCCGGGCCCACGTCCAGCTTCTTCAGGGACAGGGTGAGAAGGCCGAAGCTGCCCAGCGCGAACGCGGCGAAGGCGACCGTCGGCCACAGTCTCGTGAAGCCGTGGGAGAGCTTGAGGCAGACGGCGAAGCCGGTTTCGAGAATTCCGGCGACCACCACCAGCAGCCAGGCCATTGAGTGCCTCCCCTGTCTCCCGTGTAGGTGACTGCTCGTCTCGGCTCGTCCCGCTCGGTGCGATTATGCCTTTACCAGAGGGACGCCGGGGCAAACGCTTGGGTTCAGTCGCCCTCGCGCCGTTCCCGGGTGGCGAGCAGTCGGCGCAGCGAGTACAGCCGGGCCGGGTCCGCGTGCCCGTCGGCCACCCACTTCTCCAGCGCGCACTCCGGCGCGTTCTCGTCGTGCGTACAGCCGCGCGGGCACTCCTCCGTCCCCGGCACCAGGTCGGGGAAGGCGAGGATGACGCGCGAGGGGTCCACGTGGTGCAGGCCGAAGGACCGTACACCCGGGGTGTCGATCACCCAGCCGGACTCGCCCGCCAGGGGGAGCGCGAGGGCCGAAGTGGTGGTGTGCCGGCCGCGTCCGGTGACCGCGTTGACATGCCCGGTGGTGCGGCGGCGCTCCTTGGGGACGAGGGTGTTGACCAGGGTGGTCTTGCCGACGCCCGAGTGCCCGACGAAGGCGGTGATCTTCCCGTCCAGGTGCTCGCGGACGACGTCGCTCGCCGCGCCGTTCTCCAGCTCCTCGCGGCTCGTGACGATGTACGGCACGCCCAGCGGGACGTACATCTCCAGGAGCTCGTCGGCGGAGGCCAGGTCGGACTTGGTGAGGACCAGGAGCGGTGTCAGACCGCCGTCGTACGCTGCCACCAGACAGCGGTCGATCATGCGGGGGCGCGGCTCGGGATCGGCGAGGGCGGTGACGATGGCGAGCTGGTCGGCGTTGGCGACGACGACCCGCTCGAAGGGGTCGTCGTCGTCGGCCGTGCGGCGCAGCACGGAGGCGCGCGGCTCGATGCGGACGATGCGGGCCAGGGTGTCCTTGGTGCCCGACAGATCCCCGACGATCATGACCTTGTCGCCCACGACCGCCGCCTTGCGGCCCAGCTCGCGGGCCTTCATCGCCATGACCGTACGGTCCTCGACGAGGCAGGTCAGGCGGCCCCGGTCCACGGTGAGGACCATGCCCTCCTGGGCGTCCTCGTGCTTGGGCCTGATGTGGGTGCGGGGGCGGTTGCCCTTGCGGTTGGGGCGGACGCGGATGTCGTCCTCGTCGGGGTTCTTGCCGTAGCGGCGCATCGTCTTCTCGCCCGGCCCGTCAGTTGCCCGCGAGCATGTCGGACCACATGGCGGGGAAGTCGGGCAGGGTCTTGGCGGTCGTCCCCACGTTCTCGATGCGTACGTCCTTGACGGCCAGGCCCAGGATCGATCCCGCGGTCGCCATGCGGTGGTCGTCGTACGTGTGGAAGGTGCCGCCGTGCAGGGTGCGCGGCCGGATGTGCAGACCGTCGGCGGTCTCGGTGACGTCGCCGCCGAGACCGTTGATCTCCTTGGTGAGCGCGGCCAGGCGGTCCGTCTCGTGCAGGCGCAGGTGGGCGACGCCCCGGAGGGTGGACGGGGAGTCCGCGAGAGCGGCGACGGCGGCGATGCCCGGGGTCAGCTCCCCGACCTCGCTCAGGTCCCAGTCGATGCCGTGGATCGTGCCCGTGCCCCTGAAGGTCAGGCCCTGCTCGGTCAGTTCGTACGTACCGCCCATCGCGGTGAAGATCTCCCGCAGCGCGTCGCCGGGCTGGGTGGTGTGCTCGGGCCAGTCGGGGACCGTGACCCGGCCGCCGGTGATCAGGGCGGCGGCGAGGAAGGGCTGCGCGTTGGAGAGGTCGGGCTCGACGGTCAGGTCGCGGCCGAGGAGGGCGCCGGGGGTGACCCGCCAGACGTTCGCCTCGCCCCCGGACTCGGGGGTGTCGACCTGGGCGCCGATCGCGCGCAGCATGTCGACGGTCATCCGGATGTGGGGGAGGGAGGGGAGCGTGGGGCCCGTGTGACGTACTTCCACGCCCTGGTTGAAGCGGGGGGCGGAGAGGAGAAGGGCGCTCACGAACTGCGAGGACGAGGAGGCGTCGATCTCGACCACGCCGCCGGCCAGGGCGCCGCCGCCGAAGACCGTGAGGGGCAGGGCGCCCCGGTCGTCGTCGTCGATGCGGGCGCCGAGGGAGCGCAGGGCCGTGATGACCGCGCCGAGGGGGCGCTCGTACGAACGCGGGTCGCCGTCGAAGCGGATCGGGCCGTCCGCGAGGGCTGCCACGGGCGGCAGGAAGCGCATGACCGTGCCCGCGTTGCCGACGTCGACGGTGGCCGGGCCGTGCAGCCCGGACGGAATGATCCGCCAGGCCTCGCCTGAGCCGTCGGGGCCCACCCCTTCCTCGATGCCGACGCCCATGGAGCGCAGTGCCTCGGCCATCAGGAGGGTGTCGCGCGAGCGCAGCGGGCGGCGCAGCCAGCCGGGCTCCGCGGCGAGCGCGGCCAGGACGAGCGCACGATTGGTGACCGACTTGGAGCCGGGCACGGTGACCGTCGCGTCGACGGCCCCGGTCGCGTAGGGGGCGGGCCAGAGGGCAGGGTGCACGGCGCTTTCGGTCATGGCCTCCACTTTAGTGGCTTGCCACTTACCGGCTTCCTCGCTCCCGTGGCCGCCCGTCGCTTTCGTCTGCGCCCGTCCGCGTGCGTCCGCCACTGGTCACAGCCCCAGCAGCCAGCGCCCGCCGCCCAGCAGTGCGCACAGCGATACGACGTGGAACATCGCCAGCCACATCAGCGGCGGTACGTGCGTGAGCCGGGCCAGCTGGTCGGCGTCGGAATCGGGTGCTCCGCCGTGCCGCCGCTTCGACTGCAGCTCGAAGGCCGGACGTACGCCGCCGAGCAGCAGGAACCACACGGCGGTGTAGGCGAACGCGGCCTGCACGTCCGGTCCCGTCAGCCAGGACACCAGGACGAAGGCGGCGCCCGTGAGGACGACCGTCAGTACCCCGTACGCGTTACGGATCATCACCAGCATCGCGAGGAGCAGCGCCGTCGCCAGCCAGAGGAAGAGGGTGATGTGGTCGGCGGCGAGCAGCCAGGCGCCGCCGAGGCCGAGCAGGGGCGGGGCGGTGTAGCCCGCGGCGGCGGTCAGGATCATGCCGATGCCGGTCGGCTTGCCGCGGCTGAGGGTGAGGCCACTGGTGTCGGAGTGCAGCCGGATGCCGGTGAGGGTGCGGCCGGTGAGCAGGGCGATCAGACCGTGGCCGCCCTCGTGGGCGATGGTGATGGCGTTGCGCGACAGCCGCCACAGGGGGTGCGGGACGACCGCGACGAGGGCGAGAGCGGCCGTCGCGTACAGGATCCACTTCGCGGGGTCGGGCTGGGTGCCGGTGAGGCGGTCCCAGAGGGAGCCGATGTCGGAGGCGGCGAGGGTGGAGATGTGGGCTGAGAGGTGGGCGCCGGCCGTATTGAAGGTGTCCATTTTTCGGGCGGCTCCTTGAGGGCTGTACGGGCGTGGCAGTGTGACAAGTATGTGTGGACGCTATGCGGTGAGCCGGGGGGCCGAAGACCTCGCCGGACTCTTCGAGGTGGAGAAGTGGGACCCGGCCGAGACTTTCGTACCGGACTGGAACGTGGCACCGACGAAGTCCGTGCCGGTGGTTCTGGAACGTCGTGTGAAGGACGCAGACGACCCGCGTCCGGTTCGTCAGCTGCGGATGCTGAAGTGGGGCCTGGTGCCGTCCTGGGCGAAGTCGCCCGAGGGCGCGGCGCGGATGATCAACGCGCGGGCCGAGACGGTGCACGAGAAGCCGTCCTTCCGGAAGGCGTTCGCGGCGCGGCGGTGCATTGTGCCGGCGGACGGCTATTACGAGTGGGTGACCTCGGCCGACGAGCGCGAGCTTGAGGAGCAGGGGAAGCGGAAGCGGGTGCGCAAGCAGCCGTACTTCGTGACGCCGGCGGACGGGGCGGTCATGGCGATGGCCGGGATCTACGAGTTCTGGCGGGACCGGACGCTGCCGGACGAGCATCCGATGGCCTGGTGGGCGACGTGTTCCGTCGTGACGACGGAGGCGGAGACCACTTCGCTGGCCGGCGGACCGGCGGGGGAGGGCGGGCCTTCGTCGCTGGCGGAGATCCATCCCCGGATGCCGTTGATGCTGACGCGGGACAAGTGGGCGGCGTGGCTCGACCCGTCGCTCACGGAGCCGGAGGAGGTACGAGGGCTGCTGGTGGCACCGGGGGCGGGGCTGGTGCGGGCGTATCCGGTGGGGACGGCGGTCAGCAATGTCCGCAACAACGGCCCCGAGCTGGTGGGGGAGTTGGCGGGGCCGGAGGTGGGGACGCTGTTCTGAGCGTCGTACGTGTGGGGTGGGCTGATGTCCAGGGCTGCGCCCGGTGCACGGCTGCGCTGCGTGCACGGCTGAGCCCCGTGCACGGCTGCGCCGCGCGTCCTCAAACGCCGGACGGGCTGAAGTTCCCCGCGCGGGCCAGCCACAACACACCCGCACGTGCCCGACCCGGCAGGATGGCCCCATGAGCCGAGTGGTGAGCGTGGAGACCGATGCCGGTGAGGCGCGCGTGCATTGGTACGAGGGCGGCAAGCGCAAGCCGTGGGCCGTGCTGGCCCTCGGGCACGGGGCCGGTGGCGGAATCGAGGCCCGGGACCTGCAGGCGATCGCCGCCGCCCTGCCCGCCGAGGGCGTCGCTGTCGCGCTCGTCGAGCAGCCCTGGCGGGTCGCCGGGAAAAAGGTCGCACCGGCGCCGAAGACCCTGGACGTCGGGTGGCGCGGCGTGTGGCCGGTGCTGGAGAAGGCCGGGGTGCCGGTGGTGGCGGGCGGGCGCAGCGCCGGGGCGCGGGTGGCGTGCCGGACGGCGCAGGAGCTGGGCGCCCGCGCCGTACTCGCGCTGAGCTTTCCGCTGCACCCGCCCGGCAAGCCCGAGAAGTCACGGGCGGACGAGCTGCTGGGCGCGGGCGTGCCCACGCTCGTCGTACAGGGCGGCAACGATCCCTTCGGACGGCCGGCAGAGTTCCCCGAAGGGGACTTCGAGACGGTGGAAGTGCCCCACGGGGACCACGGGTTCGCCGTGCCCAAGCGGGCGGAGCTCGGTCAGGAGCAGGCGCTGGAGGTCATCGTCGACGGGGTGCGGGAGTGGATTCTGCGGCTGCGGTGACGCGCTCGGGAATGCCGGGTGGCGAACCACTGTTGACGCCTTCGTCCGACGTAGAAACGAGAGGGAGTTCGCCGCATGGGTTCCACCATCTGCCCGCGCCGCCCGCAAGCCTCTGACCTGGAGTGGACGGTGCTGTCTGCGGCGGCGACCACGTCCGCTCGGGCGGCGGGGAAGCAGGGTAGTCGTCTATCCTCCGAGTCGAGTGGGTCCGCATTCGGGCCCGCCACGGCGCTGAAGGAGGTGGGTCCGGTCACTGGGACCGACGCAGGGACCGACGACGGCCACGCGGAGGAGACCACCGCCGAGCGCAATGCGCGCTTCGAGCGGGACGCGCTGGGCTTCCTCGACCAGATGTACTCGGCCGCGCTGCGCATGACGCGCAACCCGGCCGATGCGGAGGACCTGGTCCAGGAGACGTATGCGAAGGCGTACGGGTCCTTCCACCAGTTCCGCGAGGGGACCAACCTCAAGGCCTGGCTCTACCGGATTCTCACCAATACGTTCATCAACTCCTACCGGAAGAAGCAGCGCGAGCCGCTGCGCAGCGCTTCCGAGGAGATCGAGGACTGGCAGCTGGCGCGTGCCGAGTCGCACATGTCGACGGGGCTGCGCTCCGCCGAGTCGCAGGCGCTGGACCACCTGCCCGACTCCGACGTGAAGTCGGCACTCCAGGCGATCCCGGAGGAGTTCCGAATCGCGGTGTATCTCGCCGATGTCGAGGGGTTTGCCTACAAGGAAATCGCGGACATCATGGGGACACCCATCGGTACGGTCATGTCCCGGCTGCACCGGGGCCGCCGCCAGCTGCGCGGCATGCTTGAGGACTACGCCCGGGACCGCGGCCTGGTGCCTGCGGGTGCCGGATCGGCGTCCGGGGAGTCGAACGACGTGAAAGGCTCGGGCTCATGAGCTGCGGAGATCCGCACGAGACGGACTGCTCTGAGGTGCTCGACCATCTCTATGAGTTCCTCGACAAAGAGATGCCGGACGGCGAGTGCACCAAGTTCGAGGAGCACTTCGAGGAGTGCTCGCCGTGCCTGGAGAAGTACGGCCTGGAGCAGGCCGTGAAGAAGCTCGTCAAGCGCTGCTGCGGGTCGGACGACGTCCCGGTCGACCTGCGGTCGAAGGTGCTGGGGCGGATCGATCTGATCCGGTCGGGGCAGGCCGTCCCCGAGCAGGACGTGACCGCTCCGGACCTCGTCCCCCCGCTGCCCGACGTGACGTCTGACGTGTTGTCGGCCGCGGTCGAGAAGAAGAAGTAGCAGTACTCGGGTGAAGCAGCAGTACTGAAGCAGCAGTGGTGAAGCAGCAGTACTGAGGCAACGCACCGCGCCAGGCCGCCGGTTCCCGTCCCGTCGTCACCCGATGGGGGGAACCGGCGGCCTTCGTGCATTCCCCGGCCCCCGAATGGCTAGCCTGACGCACGATTTGGCGGCGGAGCCGAGGGTTGCGGGGGAGCGGTGCGAGCCTTACCGGCGGGAGCGCGGGCCTGCGTCCTGTGCGCCGTGCTCCTCGCGGGACTCTGTGTCCTCGCCGCCGGCCTCGACCGCACCCCCTGGGACGCCGTCGCCCTGCTCGCCGTCCTGTACACGGCCTGCGAGCTGCTGCCCCGCTGCCCCCTCTTCCGGCACCGGGTCTCGGCCGGCCCCGGGGCCTTCTTCCCCGTTCCGCTCGCCGCCGTCTTCCTGCTGCCGCCCTCCGCCGCCGCCCTCGTCGCCGTGCCCGGTGCACTGCTCGGGCGGGTGGAGCGGAGGCCGCGCGGGGTGCGGCGGGTGTGGCGGGCGGCGGAGCTCGCGATCGCCGTCTGGGTCGCCTCGTACCTCTGCACGGTGCTGGGCGGACGGCCGGTCACCGGACCGCCGCACGGCTCGGTGCCGGACTTTCCGTATGCGCTGCTGCCCGCCGGTGCGGCGATGGCCGGCTTCTGCGTCGTGCTGACCGTGCTCGACGGCTCCATCCTCGTGACCGCCGAGCGGGTGCCGGTGCGGACCGCGTGGCGGGGCCTCTTCGTACGGTCGCTGGCGCCGCACTGTGTGCACGGGCTCGCCGGGCTGATGATGGCCGTCCTGTGGCGCAGCCCGTACGGGCCGGTCGCCGCCCTCTTCGTACTGCTGCCGATGTATCTGTCGTGCTGGGCCTTCGCCCAGTACCAGCGCGAGCACGACGCGCACCGGGCGACCGTCCGGGCGCTGGTCCAGGCGGTCGACCTGAAGGACCGCTACACCAGGGGCCACAGCGAACGGGTGGGGCGGGCCTCGGCCATGATGGCCGCCGAGCTGGGGATGGACGAGGAGCGCCGGGAAGTGCTCCGGTTCGCCGGGATCCTGCACGACGTGGGGAAGCTCGGGGTGCCGACGCGGCTGCTGCGGAAGGACGGGCCGCTGACGCCCGAAGAGCGGCGGGTCATCGAACTCCATCCGGAGTACGGGCACGAGATGGTGCGGGGGATCGGCTTCCTGGGGGAGGCGCGGGCGGCGATCCTGCACCACCACGAGCGGATGGACGGGAGCGGCTACCCGTACGGGCTGGCCGGGGAGCGGATCCCGGAGTTCGCGCGGGTGGTGGCGGTGGCGGACGCGTTCGACGCGATGACCTCGACCCGGTCGTACCGGCGGGCCCGGCCGGTGGCGGAGGCGGTGGCCGAGCTGGAGAGGTGTGCGGGGGCGCAGTTCGACGTACGGATGGTGGGGGCGCTGGTCGCGGCGCTGGGGAAGGAAGGGTGGAATCCCGCGGTGACGGCGGACGAGGGGGAGAGCGCGCCGACGGGCCGGCCGGGAGTGGACGCCGCAGCGCCTGAGGCATCGCCTCCTGTGCCGTCTGCCGGACCGCCTCCTGTGCCGTCTGCCGGACCGCCTCCTGTGCCGTCTGCCGGACCGCCTCCTGTGCCGCCTGCCGGGGGTGCCGGTACGTCGTCCCTGGTGGGGCAGCGGGGAGCCGTGCCGTCCCGGGCGGGGCGGCGAGGGCGGCGGTCATGAGGCGGGGGTGGCCGGCATGAGGGGGCAGCGGCCGCCCGGCATCGTCCTGCTCGTCAGGGCGGCGGCCGTGCTGCTCGCCGTCGCCGCGCTGGTGGGGGTGGGGCGGTACGGGATGGCGCAGCCCGGGGTCGCCGTGGCGTTCTGGGGGCTGATCTGGGTGGGCGAGGTGGCCCACCGGGGGGACGGGGCCGCGCCGCTGGGGACCGCGGGGGCGCTGGCGTACGCCCTGCTCGGGCAGTGCGGCGGGGAGCCCACCGGGCACGGGGTGTGGCAAGTGGTGGTGGTGACCGCGGGGGCGCTGGCCGCGGGGGCCGTCCCGCACCTCTTCATGAAGGGGCCGGGACCTGGGCTCGACCGGATGGCCCGGCGGGTGCTGACCGTGGGGTTCGCGGCCGTGTGTTTCCAGCCGCTCCAGCACTCGGGGGTGGTGGAGGCATGGGTGGGGCAGGGGACCTGGTTCGCGTTGTTCCTGGTGGTGCTGCTGGCGCTCACCGGGCTGTGCGAGGCGGTGCTCGCCGCCGCGCTCGCCGCCTCCCGTACCGGGTATCCGTACGGTCCGCTGCTCCGGGACGAACTGCGGGCGCTGCGGGGGATCGGCTCCGCGGTCTGCGCGACGGGTGTGGTGATGGCGCTGGCCGTCGCCGTGGCGGGGCTGTGGGCGCTGCCGGTGTTCTGTGTGCCGCTGCTGCTGACCCAGCTGTCGTTCCGGCGGTACGGGGAGGTCAGGGACACCTACCGGCAGACCATCGCCTCCCTGGCCAGGGCCACCGAGGTCGCCGGGTACACCAGAGCCGGGCACGCCCGCAGGGTGGCCGTACTCGCGGTGGCCGTGGGGCGTGAACTCGGGCTGTCCGGAGCGGAGTTGACGCTCCTTGAGTACGCGGCCCTGATGCACGACATCGGGCAGCTGTCGCTGATCGACCCCGTTCCGGCCGGTGCGACCGCCTCGCTGCCCGCCGCCGAGCAGCGCCGCATCGCGCTGCTCGGCGGGGCGGTCGTCCGCCAGACCGGGGTCCTCGACGAGGTCGCCGTCGTCGTGGAGCGGCAGGCCGACCCGTACCGTGAGCAGCCGCTCACCGCCCGTATCGTTCGCACCGTCAACGCGTACGACGACCTCTCGGGGGAATGCGGAGGGGGGCTGGGCGGTCCGCTGAGCGCACTGGAACAACTGCGGACGGGCACCGGGCACGACTACCAGAGCGAGGTGGTGGAATCCCTGGCCCGCGTGCTTCGACGGGGGAGTCCCGCGCGCGGAGTCGCCCTGCCCCCACCTGGGTAACCAGTGGGTAATGAGCGGGCCTCCGACCGGGCATGGTTGGATGCGAAGAGAGCCCCTGGAGAGTGCGGAAGCCGGGGGAAGAGAGCCAACCGGCAGGCGGGAATCGTGAGGATCTTCGGGAAGGTACGGCATCGGCCCTCCGCCTCGTGGCGGCAGGCCACCGACCGCGCGTTCACGCTGATCGGCGACGGTCGGTACGAGGACGCGGGAGCGCTGCTGACGCGTGCGGCGGACCTCGAACCCTGGCTTTCGGAGTCCTGGTTCAATCTGGCGCTGCTGCACAAGTTCCGGCACGACTGGGACCAGGCGCGGGCCGCTGGACTGCGGGCCGTCGCCCTGCTCGACCGCGAGACCGGCGCCCCCGACTGGTGGAACGTCGGGATCGCCGCCACCGCGCTGCAGGACTGGCCGCTCGCGCGCCGGGCCTGGCAGGCGTACGGGCTGAAGGTGCCCGGCGGCCCGACGGAGAGCGGTGAGCCGGTCGGGATGGAGCTGGGGAGCGCCGCGGTCCGGCTGTCGCCCGAGGGCGAGGCCGAGGTGGTGTGGGGGCGCAGGCTGGACCCCGCCCGCATGGAGGTCCTTTCGATCCCGCTGCCGTCCTCCGGGCGGCGCTGGGGCGAGGTCGTCCTGCACGACGGCGTGCCGCACGGGGAGCGGGTGACGGCCGCCGGCCCCTCCTTCCCCGTATTCGACGAGATCGAGCTGTGGGCGCCCTCGCCGGTTCCGACCTGGGTGGTCCTCCTTGAGGCCGCCACGGAGGCCGACCGGGACGCCCTGGAGCGGCTGGCCGCCGACGCCGGGTTCGCCGCCGAGGACTGGTCCTCGTCCGTACGGCTGCTGTGCCGGACCTGCTCGGAGTCGCGGATGCCCTCCGACGAGGGCGACGGCGAGCAGCACCTCGACCCGCACGACCACAGCGAGCCCGGACATCCAGGCCCCCTCGGCCACCGGACCAACGGCGAGCTGTGGGTCCCCGAGCGCGAGTGCGGTCTCGCCGCACCGCCCGGACTGGTGCGCGGCCTGCTCGACGGCTGGGTCGCGGACAGCCCGGACAGCCGGGAATGGCGGGATCTCGAAGAGGTCTGCTGACCGCGGCACGTACGCTGTACGGGCACATCACTGGGGTTTTGAGGAAGGCGTACGGCGGACATGGCGCAGCAGCAGCAGGTCGACGAGCAGGTTAAGAGCGAGTTCGTCGTGGACACGGAGGACTGCGAGGCGCGCGAGCTGGCGTACCGCGAGCGCGGCACCGCCCGCCCGATCACGGTCGTCGGCAACCCGGTCCTGCACCGCGAGTGCAAGGACGTCACCGCGTTCGACGGTGAGCTCGCCAAGCTCATCGACGACATGTTCGCCAGCCAGAAGGCGGCCGAGGGCGTGGGCCTGGCCGCCAACCAGATCGGCGTCGACCTCAAGGTCTTCATCTACGACTGCCCGGACGACGACGGCGTCCGCCACACCGGCCTCATCTGCAACCCGGTCCTCGACGAGCTCCCCGCCGAACGCCGCGTCCTCGACGACTCCAACGAGGGCTGCCTGTCCGTCCCCACCGCGTACGCCGAGCTGGCCCGCCCTGACTACGCGGTCGTCCGCGGCCAGGACGCCGAGGGCAACCCGATCGCCATCGAGGGCACCGGCTACTTCGCCCGCTGCCTCCAGCACGAGACGGACCACCTGTACGGCCGCCTCTACATCGACCGGCTGTCCAAGCGGGAGCGCAAGGACGCCCTGAAGCAGATGGAAGAGGGCACGGCGCGGTACGAGACCGTGCCCAACAGCTGACCTCCGCCCCGGAGTTACGCCGCGCGGGCCGGTCCGCGGAAAGTCCGGCGGTACGCGTGCGGGGTGGTGCCGAGCGTGCGCAGGAAGTGGTGACGCAGCCCTGCCGCCGTACCGAAACCGGACCGGTCCGCGACCGTGTCGATCGTCTCGTCCGTCGCCTCCAGCAACTGCTGGGCCAGCAGCACCCGTTGACGCAGCACCCAGCGGTAGGGGGTGGTGCCGGTCTCCTGCTGGAAGCGGCGGGCGAAGGTACGCGGCGACATGTGGGCGCGCTCGGCCAACTGCTCCACGGTCAGGTCGAGTTCGAGGTGCCGCTCCATCCAGGCCAGCACCTCGCCGACCGTGTCGCAGCGGGTGCGGGTGAGCGGGCGCTCGATGTACTGCGCCTGGCCGCCGTCCCGGTGCGGCGGCACCACCATGCGGCGGGCGATGGTGTTCGCGACCTCCGGGCCGTCCTCCTGGCGGACCAGGTGCAGGCAGGCGTCGATGCCCGCGGCGGTCCCCGCGGAGGTGATGACCGGGCCCTCGTCGACGTACAGCACATCGGGTTCGAGCCGCGCCTTCGGGAAGCGGCGGGCCAGCTCGTCGACATGCCGCCAGTGGGTGGTGCAGCGGCGGCCGTCGAGCAGTCCGGCCGCGCCCAGTACGAACGCGCCCGAGCAGACGCTGAGCACCCGGGCTCCCCGGTCGACGCCCCGCCGCAGTGCGGCGAGCAGCGGTTCCGGGTAGGTGCGGGCCTCACAGTGCTGGTCGGCGGGGATCGCGATCAGGTCGGCCTCTTCGAGCCGCTCCAGGCCGTGCGGGACGTTGATGGTGAACGCGCCGGAGCGGGAGGTGAGTTCGCGCTGTTCGACCCCGCAGACGGCGAAGTCGTAGACGGGCAGGCCCTGGTCACTGCGGTCGATGCCGAACACCTCGCAGAGCACGCCGAGTTCGAAGGGGTTCACTCCGTCGACGAGCGCGACGGCCACGTTTTTCAGCATGGAGCCAGTGTGGCAGTAATTCGATGAATGGTGACAGTCCTGCCACTCATCAATCTGCTTCCACCGGACGAAAGTAGAGGCATGAACACAGAGACCAGCACCTTCCTGAACCTCCTCGTCGTCGCCTTCGTCTTCTTCCTCCTCGCCCTTCCGTCCCTCATCGGCCACCTGCACGACCGCCGCATTGACCGTCAACTCGCCCGTGCGGAGAGGGGGTTGCCGGTCAGAGAAGTCGCGAAGGACGCAGCTCCGGTGCGGGCCGGCCGCGCCCCTAGGGGTGCGGTGAAGGGGGTTGGCACCCTGCGGGTGCAGTAGGTCGGCGACCCTGAGCGGAACCGGAGTGGCGTCGGGGTCCGGCCAGGGTGATCACCGATGGGTAAGGCCCTTGCAGCAGAAGAGAGTTGGTGTCACGAACCGCTCACGCCCCGGCCTTCTCCAGGAGCCACCGATGAACACCCGCCCCCGCCCCCGCACCCGCACCGTCCCCCGCATCGCCACCGCCGGCATCGCCCTGGCGGCCCTCGCCTGCTGCGTAAGCACTCCGAGCGCCCTGGCCGCGCCCGCTGTGCCCACCGCGCCCACCACTCTCGTGGTGGCTCAGGGCGACCGAACATCCGCACCCGACTCCACTGCACCCGACTCCACTGCACCCGACTCCGCCGCGCTGCGCGCCCTGCTCGCCCGGCTGCCCGATGACGTCTCGGACGGCGC
This sequence comes from Streptomyces sp. NPDC048442, assembly GCF_040651475.1. Lineage (NCBI taxonomy): Bacteria > Bacillati > Actinomycetota > Actinomycetes > Kitasatosporales > Streptomycetaceae > Streptomyces > Streptomyces sp. NPDC048442. The sequence goes on along the minus strand of NZ_JBEZKB010000010.1, from coordinate 92,325 downwards.
CCTGGTACGCATGGGAACGGCGGGGCATCCCGGGGCCTGGGCCGGGTCAGCCGGTCCTGTGACCCCAGGCGCACAGCTCCCGGTCGGCAGCGTGACCAAGATATTCACCAACGCCCTGGTGCTCCGGCTCGCCGCCGAGCACCGCATCGCCATCGACGCGCCGGTACGCACCTACCTGCCCGCCCTGATCCCCACCGCGTACGCCGAAGTGACCGTACGGCAGCTCATGGACCACACCAGCGATCTGCCCCACGCCGCGGGAGGCCCGGCCGACCCGCAGAGCGTGGTGCGCGCCTCGTTCGCGGCGGACGAGGCCGCCCACCCGGGCCGCACCCCCGCCCCCGGTACGGCCCAGCAGTACAACGGTCTGAACAGCTTCGTCGCCGGACTGCTCGTGGAGCGGACCACCGGCCGGAGCTACGGGGACGCACTGCAACGCCACATCCTGCGCCCGCTCGGACTGCGCCACACCCGGATGTCGACGGACCCGAGCGCCGCCTGGTACTGGGCGGAGGGCGGCCTGGTCTCGACAGCAGCCGACCTGGACCGCTTCATGACCGCACTGCTCCGCGGCCGCCTGCTGCCGCCGGCCCAGCAGCGACACCTGTACGAGGTCCCCGCCGTGCCGAACGCCCAGGAGAACACCTGCCTCTCGGCGACGGCCTGCTTCAGCGCGGGCGGCCTGATGCGCTTCGACGCGGCCGGCACCACCGTCTGGGGCAAGACGGGATCGGGCCCCGGCTGGGCGAGCGGCATGTTCGCCACCCGCCACGCCGAGCGCCGGATGGTCTACGCCCACAACCCCTCCGCCACGGCGACCCGCAAGCAGCAGATCGCACGCGTCGTCGAGTTCGTGAACGCGGGGTTCCCGGCGCGCTGAGCCTCACGGAAGAGCAGCGGGCTGCCCCGGCACATGCCAGGACAGCCCGCACAGAGTCAGGTTCGAGAACTCGTCGTCGAACTCTAGAACTCGTCGTCGAACCCGACGGTGCCCTCCACGGCCACCTGGTACGCCGACGGGCGGCGCTCGAAGAAGTTCGTCAACTCCTGGACGCCCTGGAGCTCCATGAAGGAGAACGGGTTGGAGGAGCCGTAGATCTTCGGGAAGCCGAGGCGCTCCAGGCGCTGGTCGGCGACGCACTCCAGGTACTCGCGCATGGACTCGGTGTTCATGCCCGGCAGGCCCTCGCCGCACAGGTCACGGCCGAACTGGAGCTCCGCCTCGACGGCCTCCTTCAGCATGTCGGTGACCTGCTGCTGGAGCTCGTCGTCGAAGAGCTCGGGCTCCTCCTTGCGGACGGTGTCCACGACCTCGAACGCGAAGTTCATGTGCATGGTTTCGTCCCGGAACACCCAGTTCGTCCCAGTCGCCAGACCGTGCAGCAGACCCCGCGACCGGAACCAGTACACGTACGCGAAAGCACCGTAGAAGAAGAGCCCCTCGATGCACGCCGCGAAGCAGATCAGGTTGAGCAGGAAGCGGCGGCGGTCGGCCTTTGACTCCAGGCGGTCGAGCTTCTCGACCTCGTTGATCCACTTGAAGCAGAACTGCGCCTTCTCGCGGATCGAGGGGATCTCCTCGACCGCGTCGAAGGCCGCCGCGCGGTCGTCCGGGTCGGGCAGGTAGGTGTCCAGGAGGGTCAGGTAGAACTGGACGTGTACGGCTTCCTCGAAGAGCTGGCGCGAGAGGTACAGGCGCGCTTCGGGGGAGTTGATGTGCTTGTAGAGCGTGAGCACGAGGTTGTTGGAGACGATCGAGTCGCCGGTCGCGAAGAACGCGACCAGGCGGCCGATCATGTGCTGCTCGCCCGGGGTCAGCTTCGCCAGGTCGGCGACGTCCGAGTGGAGGTCGACCTCCTCGACGGTCCAGGTGTTCTTGATCGCGTCCCGGTAGCGCTCGTAGAAGTCCGGGTAGCGCATCGGGCGCAGCGTCAGTTCGAAGCCCGGGTCGAGCAGGTTCTTTTCGGAAGAAGTGGACATTACTGGCAGGCCTCGCAGGACTCGGGGTTTTCCAGGGAGCAGGCGAGCGCTTCGGCGTCCGTCACCTGCTGGGCGGGGAGGGTGGGGGCCGGCGCGGCGACCGCGGCCGCCTGGGAGCCGGCGGCGCGGGCGATCCGGGTGGCGGGGCGCGAGCGCAGGTAGTACGTCGTCTTCAGGCCCTTCTTCCAGGCGTACGCGTACATCGAGCTGAGCTTGCCGATGGTGGGCGTTTCCAGGAAGAGGTTGAGGGACTGGGACTGGTCGAGGTACGGGGTGCGGGCCGCTGCCATGTCGATCAGGGCGCGCTGCGGGATCTCCCACGCGGTGCGGTACAGGTCGCGAACCTCGGCCGGGATCCAGTTGAAGCCCTGGACCGAGCCCGACGCCTCGCGGAGCGCCTCGCGGGTCTGCGCGTCCCAGACGCCCAGCTTCTTGAGGTCGCGGACCAGGTAGGAGTTGACCTGGAGGAACTCGCCGGAGAGGGTCTCGCGCTTGAAGAGGTTGGAGACCTGCGGCTCGATGCACTCGTACACACCGGCGATGGACGCGATGGTGGCCGTCGGGGCGATGGCGAGGAGGAGCGAGTTGCGCATGCCGGTCTTGGCGATGCGGGCGCGCAGCGCGTCCCAGCGCTCGGGCCAGGTGACCTCGACGCCGTAGTGGTCGGGGTGCAGCACGCCGCGGGCGGTGCGGGTCTTCTCCCAGGCGGGGAGGGGGCCCGAGCGCTCGGCGAGGTCGCAGGACGCCTCGTACGCCGCGAGCATGATCCGCTCGGCGATACGGGTGGAGAGCGCGGCCGCCTCGGGGGAGTCGAACGGCAGCTTCAGCTTGAAGAAGACGTCCTGGAGGCCCATGGCGCCCAGGCCGACGGGGCGCCAGCGGGAGTTGGAGTTCCCGGCCTGCTCGGTCGGGTAGAAGTTGATGTCCACGACGCGGTCGAGGAAGGTGACGGCCGTGTGGACGGTCTTGTCCAGCCGGTCCCAGTCGATCTCGCCGCTGTCCAGGACGAAGGCGCCCATGTTGATGGAGCCGAGGTTGCAGACGGCGGTCTCGCCGTCGTTGGTGACTTCGAGGATCTCGGTGCAGAGGTTGGAGGAGTGGACCGTGTGGCCGGGTTCCGCCGTCTGGTTGGCGGTGCGGTTGGAGGCGTCCTTGAAGGTCATCCAGCCGTTGCCGGTCTGCGCGAGGGTGCGCATCATGCGGCCGTACAGCTCACGCGCCGACATGGACTTCTTGGCGAGACCCTCGGCCTCGGCCTTGCGGTACGCGGCGTCGAACTCGTCGCCCCACAGGTCCACCAGCTCGGGGACGTCGGCGGGGGAGAACAGGGACCACTGGCCGTCCTGGTCCACGCGGCGCATGAACTCGTCCGGGATCCAGTGGGCGAGGTTCAGGTTGTGCGTACGGCGGGCGTCCTCACCGGTGTTGTCGCGGAGCTCCAGGAACTCCTCGATGTCCGCGTGCCAGGTCTCCAGGTAGACGGCGGCGGCACCCTTGCGCCTGCCGCCCTGGTTCACGGCCGCGACCGAGGCGTCCAGGGTCTTCAGGAACGGCACGATGCCGTTGGAGTGCCCGTTGGTGCCGCGGATCAGGGAGCCGCGGGCGCGGATGCGCGAGTACGAGAGGCCGATGCCGCCCGCGTGCTTGGAGAGGCGTGCGACCTGGTGGTAGCGGTCGTAGATCGAGTCCAGCTCGTCCATCGGGGAGTCGAGGAGGTAGCAGGACGACATCTGGGGGTGGCGGGTGCCGGAGTTGAAGAGCGTCGGCGAGGACGGCAGGTAGTCCAGGCGGCTCATCAGCCGGTAGAGGGAGGCGACTTCGGCGAGAGCCCGGTCGGAGTCGTTCTCGGCGAGGCCGGAGGCCACCCGCAGCATGAAGTGCTGCGGGGTCTCGACGACCTGGCGGGTGAGGGGGTGGCGCAGGAGGTAGCGGCTGTAGACCGTGCGCAGGCCGAAGTACTCGAAGCGGTCGTCGCCTGCCAGGTCGATCAGCGCGTCCAGCGCCGCCGCGTGCTTGGTGACGAAGTCGGCCGTACGGTCCGCGATGAGCCCTTCGCGGTGACCGACGGCGACGGACTCGGAGAAGCAGTTGACGCCCTGGGTGGCCGCCTCGTCCCGGATCGTACGGGCGAGCAGGCGGGCCGCGAGGCGCGAGTACGCCGGGTCCTCGGAGATGAGACCCGCGGCGCCCTCGGTGGCGAGCTCCCGCAGCTCGGCGGCGTCCGAACGGGCGTTGCGCCCACGCAGGGCGGCGGCGGCGACCCGGCCGGGGTCGGTGTCGGGAAGGTCGGCGGTCAGGTCGGTCAGGGTGCGCAGGAGCGCGGTCCCGGGCGCGTCCTGGTTTCCTTCGTTGCCCTGTACTGCCTGGGTGGCCGGATCGACTGGCGCGATGGTCACGTGGGGGCTCTCCCTCGCTCGGCGCGGGGCCTGCGGAGGAGGGGGCGCGCGGGCACACGGCACCCGGGAAAAGGGCACGCGTCGCCTGGCGTCCACCGGCCCAATCGCGAGGCCCGGACGTATCGGTATCCGGTTCGGTCGAGCCGGATGCGCTGTCGGCAGGTCCTCGGACTTGGCGGTACGCAAAAGCGCACATGACACACCGTTGCGGGACAGTTCCGGATTCTCACCGGATTCCCCTGCGACGACAGCGAGCACGAGCATACATGTGGTGGGTCCTCGTTGAAGAACCCACCACATCTAGTGTCGCGCGCCGTAACACTTCTCCAGTGGAAGTGGCGCAGAAGGGCGCTAGAGCTCCAGTTTGTACGTCAACAGGGATAGTCCGGGCATCGGTTCCCAGTCCCGTTCCGGGGTTCGTACGAAGCCCAGCCGCTCGTAGATCCGGTGTGCGCCGCGCATCGTCGGCTGGGTCGACATCACCACGCGTACGACCCCCTCCTCGGCCTTCGCGCGGGCCGTACAGGCGCGTACGAGGCTTTCGCCCGCCCCGCGGCCACGGGCCCGGTGCGCGACCGCGAGCATGCGGAATTCGGCCTCGCCGGGCACGGCGATGTCCTGGAGGGGGCTGCCCTGGGGAGCGTAGGTGACCGTCCCGAGGAGAGTGCCGTCGGTGTCGACGGCGACCAGCAGCTCGCCCTGGGCGGCCCGGGGTGCGGCGTCGCGCAGTACGGACGCGTACGGGTTCTCCTCGCCGCCCTCCAGGAGGCCGTCGTCCAGGTAGGCGCGGGCGGTGATCTCGCCGGCTTCGGCGTATTCGTGGGGCTCGGCGGCCCTGATCGAGAGGTCCATGGGCGCAGTGTGCAACGCGGACGGCCCGGCGCCCCACCCCATATCGAGGGGCGGGACGCCGGGCCGTACGGCAGTGCCGGGCGGGCGCTGCTCAGCAGCAGCGGAAGCCTTCGCGCGGGTTGCCCTCGCGGGCGTCGGTCCGGGCGCGCTCGAAGGCGCGGCGGGTCATCACGGCGGCGTCAGGATCGTGCGACCTGGTATGCACGACATACCGGTCGTACGCCGCCTCACCGGTGAACTCCCGTACGTACCAACGCAGTCGGGACATTTGGTGCCGGAGTGCCGCGGTGCTCATGCTTTGCTCTCCTCCTTGGCCGAGCCACCGGCCGAGCCACCGGCCGAGCCACCGGCCGGGCCACCGGTCGAGCCACCGGTCGAGCCGCCGGCCGGTCTGCCCTCCGGGCCGACGCCCGCCGCGACCAGCTCCGCCTTCTCCTCCTTGGTGGCGAAGAGCGAGGCGGGGGCGACGATCTTCGACTCCACGTAGGGGGTCTCGCTGGTCGTGACGGCCGCCGGGTGGCGGATCGCCTTGAGGCAGGCGCGGCAGGCCTCGAAGAGGACGACCACGATCAGCACGGCGAAGAGGATCGAAAGGACGCCGTCGACCGTGGAGTTGGTGACGATGGTCTCCATCTGGTCGCGGGTCTTGGCGAGTTTGAACTTCTCAAGACCGTCGTCCAGCGCGCCCTGGTAGACGTCGCGCTGGGCGAAGAAGCCCACCTTCGGGTCGGCGGAGAAGATCTTCTGCCAGCTCGCGGTGAGCGTCACCGCCACGTCCCAGAGGAGCGGAACGGCCGTCACCCAGGCGTACTTGAGGCGGCCCGACTTGATCAGCAGGGTGGTGCAGACGGCGAGTGCGACGGCGGCAAGGAGCTGGTTGGCGATGCCGAACAGCGGGAAGAGCTGGTTGATGCCGCCGAGCGGGTCGTGCACGCCGACCCACAGGAAGTAGCCCCAGGCGAGGACGACGATGGCGCTGGCGATCCAGACGCCGGGCCGCCAGCTGACGTTCTTGAACGGCTTGTAGATGTTGCCCAGCATGTCCTGGAGCATGAACCGGCCCACGCGGGTGCCCGCGTCGAGCGTCGTCAGGATGAACAACGCCTCGAACATGATGGCGAAGTGGTACCAGAAGGCCTTCATCGCGGCGCCGCCGAAGGCAGCCGAGAAGATCTCCGAGAGGCCGAGTGCGAAGGTCGGCGCACCGCCCGTCCGGTGCAGCAGGCTGGCCTCCTCGACGTCCTTGGCGGCCTGCGCCAACTGCTCGGGGGAGATGGTGAATCCGAGGTTGCCGACGGCCGTGGAGGCCGCCTGGACGGTGTCGCCGACCACGCCCGCGGGCGCGTTGACCGCGAAGTAGAGACCGGGGTCGATGATGCAGGCGGCGATCAGCGCCATGATCGCGACGAACGACTCGACCAGCATGGAGCCGTAGCCGATCGTCCGGATCTGCGTCTCCTTCTGGATCATCTTCGGGGTGGTGCCCGAGGAGATCAGCGCGTGGAAGCCGGAGAGCGCACCGCAGGCAATGGTGATGAAGACGAACGGGAAGAGCGAGCCCGCGAAGACCGGCCCGGTGCCGCTGGTCGCGAACTTGGTGATGCCGTCCATCTTGAGCGTCGGCAGCGCGATCAGCACGCCGACCGCGAGCAGACCGATCGTGCCGACCTTCATGAAGGTGGACAGGTAGTCGCGCGGGGCGAGCAGCAGCCACACCGGGAGGACCGAGGCCAGGAATCCGTAGATCACCATCCAGATGACCAGCGTGCCCGGCTCCAGCGTGAACGTCTGCGCCCACGAGGACTCGGCGACCCAGCCGCCCGAGACGATCGCGAGCAGCAGCAGTGCGACGCCGATCAGCGACACCTCGGTGACCCGGCCCGGCCGCAGGATGCGCAGGTAGATGCCCATGAAGAGGGCGATCGGGATGGTCATGCCGATGGAGAAGACGCCCCAGGGGGACTCGGCGAGCGCGTTCACGATGATCAGGGCGAGCACCGCGAGCAGGATGATCATGATCGCGAACACGGCGATCAGTGCGGCCGCGCCGCCCACCGCGCCGATCTCGTCCCGCGCGATCTGGCCGAGCGAACGGCCGTCCCGGCGGGTGGAGAAGAACAGCGTGACCATGTCCTGGACGGCGCCCGCGAAGATCACGCCCGCCACGATCCAGATCGTGCCCGGCAGATATCCCATCTGGGCGGCCAGTACGGGACCGACCAGCGGACCCGCGCCCGCGACGGCCGCGAAGTGGTGGCCGAAGAGGACCCGCCGGTCGGTGGGGTGGAAGTCCACGCCGTCGTTGAGGCGTTCGGCGGGGGTGGCCCGGGTCTTGTCGACCTTGAGGACCCGGTTCGCGAGGAACTTCGAGTAGAAGCGGTACGCGATGGCGTACGAGCCCAGGGCCGCGGCCAGCATCCACGCCGCGGAGACCTCCTCCCCGCGGGAGAGGGCGAGCACCGCCCAGCCGGCCGCGCCGACGAGCGCCACCAGGCTCCAGATCACCACGGACCTGGGCGACAGCCTGCGGGCCGGACCGGGGGAGGCCCCGGTCTGCTCGGTCTCGGCTGTCGGTCTTGGCTCTGCCATGACGGTCCGTCCCCTCGCGCGATCATCCTCGTAACGTGCGCGAAATCTAGGGGCTGTAACCGCGCTGCGTAACCCCCTGTCCGCATATCGGTACGGACACGGGGCGACCACTGCAGGTCAGCGAGGTACCCGAGTCAACTGCTGAGGGGCTCTCAGTCGTTGGGACGCTGGAGGCGGGCCACGAATTTGTACCGGTCGCCGCGGTAGACCGACCGTACCCACTCCACCGGCTCGCCGTCCTTGTCCAGGGAGTGGCGGGAGAGCATCAGCATCGGCAGGCCGACGTCCGTGCCGAGGAGGCCGGCCTCGCGCGGGGTGGCGAGCGAGGTCTCGATGGTCTCCTCCGCCTCCGACAGGCGTACGTCGTAGACCTCGGCCAGCGCCGTGTAGAGCGAGGTGTACTTCACCAGCGAGCGGCGCAGGGCAGGAAACCGCTTGGCGGACAGGTGGGTCGTCTCGATCGCCATCGGCTCGCCGCTGGCCAGCCGCAGCCGCTCGATGCGCAGGACGCGGCCGCCGGTGGTGATGTCGAGGAGCCCGGCGAGGGTGTCGTCGGCGGTGACGTACCCGATGTCCAGGAGCTGCGAGGTGGGTTCGAGGCCCTGGGCCCTCATGTCCTCGGTGTACGAGGTGAGTTGGAGGGACTGCGAGACCTTCGGCTTGGCGACGAAGGTGCCCTTGCCCTGGATGCGCTCCAGCCGTCCCTCGACCACCAGCTCCTGGAGGGCCTGGCGGACGGTGGTGCGGGAGGTGTCGAACTCGGCGGCGAGGGTGCGCTCCGGGGGGACCGGGGTGCCGGGCGGGAGGGTCTCGGTCATGTCGAGCAGGTGCCGCTTGAGGCGGTAGTACTTCGGCACGCGGGCGGTACGGGTGGGGGCGGCGGCCTGCCCGCTGTCGGCGCTGGTGAGGTGCGCGCCGGTGCGGGTGTGGTTGCTGGTGGCGGCGCCGCTGCCGGAGTGGGAGCCCGTGCCGTTGCCCGTGCCGTTGCCCGTGCTCGTACCGGTGCCGCTGCTGGAGCCCGTGCTGCTGCTCGTGCCGTTGTCCGTGCTGGCACCCTCGGTGGTCATGGTCGGCCTTCCCGGTTCCTGCGCTGCTGCCGTCACCGGCTCCTCCGTCTGTCGCGGCTCACATGGATGGTGGCACGGTCCGCCGCGCGGGGCCTCGGCTCCGCGCGATTCCTTCTTATACACCGCGTCGCCCGTGGATGCGGTGGCCCGAGGGGCTCTTGAGGACCCCCGCACCCGCCCAGGTGTCGGTCCGATAACGGACGCATCGAGCCGTCTTACTCACCCTTGACACCCCAAAAGGTCTAGGCCAAGCTCCGGGTACTGGTCTAAACCATTAAAGACCAGGTCCCAGTCCCACAGGCCGTACTTCGTTGCGTTGTCCTCGCGGTGGGCCGGGGGTTGCAGGCATCCCTGAGCAGGAGAGTGGCGTAATGAAGCGCAAGCTCATCGCGGCGATTGGCGTCGCCGGCATGTTGGTCAGCGTCGCGGCGTGCGGCGGTTCGGACACCAAGGACAGCGGCAAGAAGGCCGGCGCCGACGGGTTCAAGGGCGAGACGCTCACCGTCTGGGCCATGGACGGTTCGACCCCGCCGAACTGGACCAAGGACCTCACCGCCGCCTTCGAGAAGAAGACCGGCGCGAAGCTCAAGTTCGAGGTCCAGAAGTGGGAGGGCATCCAGCAGAAGCTGACGACCGCCCTCTCCGAGGAGAACCCTCCCGACGTCTTCGAGATCGGCAACACCCAGACCGCCGCGTACGCCAAGACCGGCGGCCTCGCCGACCTGGGCGACCTGAAGAAGGAGATCGGCGCCGACTGGGCCGAGAACTTCAACAAGGCCGCGGTCGTCGACGGCAAGCAGTACGCCGCCCCGTGGTGGTTCGCCAACCGCGTCGTGGTCTACAACAAGGCGGTCTTCAAGGAGGCCGGTGTCACCGAGGTCCCCAAGACCCGTGACGACTTCTTCAAGGCGCTCGACAAGATCAAGGCCAAGGGCAAGGCCGAGCCCCTCTACATGCCCGGCCAGAACTGGTACTTCTTCGACGGCCTCACCATCGGCAAGGGTGCGGAGCTGATCAAGAAGGCCGGCGACAAGTGGGTCTCCAACCTGGAGGACCCGAAGATCGCCGAGGCCGCCGAGCTCTACAAGAAGTACCAGGCCTACTCCAAGGCCCCCAAGGACAAGGACGAGGCCACCCCGCAGCAGGCCGACGTCTTCGCCAAGGGCAAGACCGGCGCCATGGTCGCCATGGGCTGGGAAGCCGCCACGGCGGTCAAGGCCAACCCGGCCATCGAGAAGGACATCGGCTACTTCACCATCCCGGGTGAGACCGCCGACAAGCCCGAGGGCGTCTTCCTCGGTGGCTCCAACTTCGCCGTCGCCGAGGGCAGCAAGAAGCAGGAGCTCGCCAAGGAGTTCCTGAAGCTCGCCCTCTCCGACAAGTTCGAGGGCGCGCTCGCCAAGGAGTCCGGCGTCATCCCGAACAAGGCGTCGCTCAACTCCCAGCTGGTCGGCAACCCGGTCGCCGAGGCCGCCGCACCCTCCTCCAAGGTCGGTGGCACCACGCCGCTGATCCCGGAGTGGGCCGCGGTCGAGAACAACCCGAACCCGATCAAGACCTACCTGACGGCGGTCCTGAACGGCAAGACCCCGGCCGAGGCTGCCAAGCAGGTCGAGGGCGAGCTCAACAAGCGCCTCGCGCAGAAGCAGTAGCCCCTCCCTCCTGCCGGGTTCCGGCCCCCGCCGCGCACGCCGCGCAGCGGGCCGGAACCCGGCAGTCGGCCGTGGCCCGGCAGAAGCCACGGCTGTGTCCAGCAGTGCCTAGGAAGAGATGGCGAGCATGACCGTGCAGACCGAACGGCCGCCCTCCGGTCCGACGGAGATCCTGAAGGGGGCCGGCGCAGCACCGGCCGAGCCCGGGAAGCGGCGCAGAGACCGCTCCCTGACTCCCTATCTGCTGCTGTTGCCCCCAGTGGCAGCCGTCCTCATCTTCCTGGGCTGGCCCCTGGTCAAGAACGTCCTCATCTCGTTCCAGAACCTCAACATGAGGCAGCTGATCCAGCACCTCACCGAGTGGAACGGCACCGACAACTACGGTGAGATCCTCGGCAGCGAGGACTTCTGGAACGTCACCGGGCGCTCGATCGCCTTCACGGCCGCCAACGTCGTACTGATCATGGTGATCGGCACCCTGGTGGGCCTGTTGCTGGTACGTCTCGGCAAGCGCATGCGGATCTTCCTGATGATCGGCCTGGTGCTCGCCTGGGCGATGCCCGTCGTCGCCGCGACCACGGTCTACCAGTGGCTGTTCGCCCAGCGCTTCGGCGTCGTCAACTGGGTGCTGGACGCCATCGGCTTCCACTCGATGGCCGAGTACAACTGGACCGGCGGCCAGCTCTCCACCTTCTTCGTGATCATGGTCCTGATCGTCTGGCAGTCGATCCCCTTCGTGGCGCTCAACCTGTACGCCGCGAGCACGACCATCCCCAAGGAGCTGTACGAGGCCGCCTCGCTGGACGGCGCAGGCCCCTGGAAGAGCTTCACCCAGGTCACCATGCCGTTCCTGAAGCCCTTCCTCTTCGCCACGACGTTCCTGGAGATCATCTGGGTCTTCAAGGCCTTCGTGCAGGTCTACGCGATCAACGCGGGCGGTCCCGACCGGCTCACCGAGATCCTGCCCGTCTACGCCTACATCGAGGGCATGGGCAACCAGCACTTCGGCATGGGCTCGGCGATCTCCGTCCTGACCATCCTGATCCTGCTGCTGCTCACCGCGTACTACCTGCGGATCGTTCTCAAGCAAGAGGAGGACGAGCGATGAAGCGCTCTCCGCTCGGCCGCATCTGGCCCAACGCGACGGCAGTCCTGCTCGTCATCGGCCTTGTCTTCCCGGTCTACTGGATGTTCGCGACGGCGTTCAAGAAGACTCCGGACATCGTCTCCGACACCCCCGTCTGGTTCCCGACGGACATCACCTTCGAGCACTTCAAGACCGCGATCGACGCCGAGAACTTCGGCGTCATGGTGCGCAACTCGCTCACCGTCACGATCCTCGCGGTCGTCTTCTCCCTGATCCTCGCCCTGGCCGGCTCCTTCGCCCTGGCCCGGATGCGGTTCAAGGGGCGGCGCGGCTTCATCATCGGCTTCATGGTGGCGCAGATGGCGCCCTGGGAAGTCATGGTCATCGCGATCTACTTCATCGTGCGCGACGCCGACATGCTCAACAGCCTGATCCCGCTGACCGCCTTCTACATGGTCATGGTGCTGCCCTTCACCCTCCTGACGCTGCGCGGCTTCGTCGCCGCCGTGCCCAAGGAGCTGGAGGAGTCCGCGATGGTCGACGGCTGCACCCGCCGACAGGCCTTCGTCAAGGTGATCCTGCCGCTGCTGGCCCCCGGTCTGATGTCGACCTCGCTCTTCGGATTCATCACCGCGTGGAACGAAGTCCCCATGGTGCTGGTCCTCAACAAGCAGGCCGAGTTCCAGACCCTGCCGCTGTGGCTGACCCAGTTCCAGACCCAGTTCGGCGACGACTGGGGTGCGACGATGGCCGCCTCGTCGCTCTTCGCGATCCCGATCCTGATCCTCTTCGTCTTCCTCCAGCGCAAGGCGGTCAGTGGTCTGACCGACGGCGCGGTGAAGGGATAAGCAGCCATGACGACGCTCATCAGTCCCACCGACACAATGACCCGTGACGCACTCGCCGTCCTCCAGCCCGGCTTCCTCGGCACCGCCGCCCCCGACTGGCTGCTGCGCAGCGTCGGTGAAGGCCTGTCCTCGGTCGGCCTGTTCGGCCGCAACATCGCCTCGCCGGGCCAGCTCGCCGCCCTCACCGCCCAGTTGCGTGCCGAGCGCGACGACGTCCTGGTCGCCATCGACGAGGAGGGCGGCGACGTCACCCGCCTCGAAGTCCGCGGCGGCTCCTCCTTCCCCGGCAACCTCGCGCTCGGCTCCGTCGACGACACCGCGCTCACCCGCGACGTCGCCCGCGAGCTGGGCCGCCGGCTCGCCGAGTGCGGCGTCAACCTCAACTGGGCCCCGTCGGCGGACGTCAACTCCGACCCCGGCAACCCGGTCATCGGCGTCCGCTCCTTCGGCGCCGACCCGCTGCTGGTGGCCCGCCACACGGCCGCGTACGTCGAGGGCCTCCAGGCCTCCGGCGTCGCCGCCTGCACCAAGCACTTCCCGGGCCACGGCGACACGAACGTCGACTCGCACCACGACATGCCCCGCATCGATGTGGACCTGGACACACTGCACGCCCGTGAGCTGGTGCCTTTCCGGGCCGCGATCGCCGCGGGTTCCAAATCGGTCATGAGTGCGCATATTCTTCTCCCTGCGCTCGACCCCACCCGTCCCGCGACTCTCAGCCCGCAGATCCTCACCGGTCTGCTCCGGGAGGAACTGGGCTACCAGGGGCTGATCATCACGGACGGCATGGAGATGCAGGCCATCTCCGCGACGTACGGGATCGAGCGCGGCTCCGTCCTGGCGATCGCCGCGGGCGCCGACGCGATCTGCGTCGGCGGCGGCCTCGCCGACGAGGAGACCGTCCTGCGGCTGCGCGACGCGTTGGTCCTGGCGGTCCGCTCCGGCGAACTGCCGGAGGAGCGGCTGGCCGACGCGGCGGCAAGGGTTCGCGCCCTCGCCACCTGGACCCAGCAGGCCCGGACTTCGGGGCCGGGCGCGGAAGTGCAGGAGGGGACCGCGCCCGGCAACGAGACCGGCCGGGAAGTGGGCACCGCCGCCGCCCGCCGGGCACTGCGCATCACGCGTGCCCCCGGTGCCACACACGTCACCTCCGCGCCGTACGTGGCCGCCCTCACCCCCGTCGCGAACATCGCCGTCGGCGACGAGACCCCCTGGGGCGTCGCCGCCGACCTGACCCGGCTCCTCCCGGGTACAGAGACGGGCACGTACGACGCCGGGACGGCCACGGCCGCAGCGATCCTGGCCGCCGCCCGCGAGCGCCGGATCGTCGCTGTCGTACGCGACGAGCACCGCCACCCGTGGATGGCCGCGGCCCTCGACGAGCTGCTCGCCGCCCGCCCCGACACCGTCGTGGTCGAGATGGGCGTCCCCCAGTCGACCCCGCGCGGCGCGCTGCATGTGGCGACGCACGGCGCGGCACGGGTCTGCGGACAGGTGGCGGCGGAGGCGATCGCCGGACGCTGACGATCGTCGCGTACGTACCCGAAAGGCCGGGCACCCCGCAGTGGGTGTCCGGCCTTTCGCGCGAGGTGATGCGAAGTGACGCGAGGTGATGCGAGGTCACGCGAGGGCTTAAAGCCCCTGCCACACCGGCTTGTTCGCGTACGTGTGACGGAAGTAGTCCGCCAGCTTCAGCTTCGACGCGGCGGCCTCGTCGACGACCATGGTGGCGTGCGGGTGCAGCTGGAGCGCGGACGCCGGTACGAGCGCGGAGAGCGGGCCCTCGACGGTCTGCGCGACGGCCTCGGCCTTGCCCTCACCGGTGGCGAGCAGCACCAGGTGGCGGGCGTCCAGGATGGTGCCGATGCCCTGGGTGATGACATGGCGCGGGACCTGGGCGGTGTCGCCCTCGAAGAAGCGCGCGTTGTCGTCGATCGTCTGCTGGGTGAGCGTCTTGATGCGGGTGCGCGAAGCGAGCGAGGAACACGGCTCGTTGAAGCCGATGTGCCCGTCGGTGCCGATGCCCAGGATCTGCAGATCGACGCCGCCGGCCTCGGCGAGCGCACGGTCGTACGCCGCACAGGCCGCCTGTACGTCCTCGGCGGACCCGTCGGGCCCGAAGAACGACGCCTCGGTCAGCCCCAGCGGCTCCACGACCTCGCGCAGCACGGTCGCCCGGTACGACTCGGGGTGCCCGGCGGGCAGCCCCACGTACTCGTCGAGCTGGCAGATGCGGGCGCGCGAGGCGTCCACCTCGCCGCCCTTCACCTTGGCCGTCAGGGCCTGGTAGATGGGCAGCGGGGACGATCCTGTGGCCACACCGAGCAGGGCGTCGGGCTTGTGACCCAGCAGGTTCGCGATGCTCTGCGCGATGAGCTCGCCGCCCGCCTTGGCGTCCGGAACGATGACAACTTCCACGCTGATGCCTGCCTGTCTGTGGAGGAGGGAGACCGTGCTCTGGGGTGGGGCTGAACGATCTGTGGTATAGACCAATCTAGCAGAGGAGGGCCAGGCCCACCCGCCCTCTGGGCAACCTCCCACTGGCGGGTGCACGAACTCCCATGGTCGACTGAGACGCAGCGTCCGTCATCTTGAGCATGTCCGGGAGGCCCCCTCATGTCCTCTGCCGAGAACCCCGGTACGCCCTCCGCCGCCTCGGCCGATTCCCCCGCCTCGGCACCCTCTGCAGCCTCTGCCGAATCCGCCGCCTTTGCCCACTCCGCCGCCTCTGCCGAACGACCCGGGCGGCTCATGACCGCCGAGATGGCCGAGCAGCCCGCCGTACTGCGCCGGATCCTCGACGAGGCGGCGCCGCGCATCTTCGAGACGGCGCAGGCGATCGCCGCGAAGAGCCCCCGCTTCGTCCTCCTCACCGCGCGCGGCACCTCCGACCACGCGGCCCTCTACGCCAAGTACCTCCTCGAAATTCAGCTGGGCCTGCCCTGCGGCCTGACCTCGATGTCCACGACCACGGCGTACGACGCCCGGCCGGTCCTCCGTGACGTCCTGGTCATCACCGTCAGCCAGTCCGGCGGCTCCCCGGACCTCGTCGCCTCCACCCGCGCGGCCCGGGAGGCGGGGGCCATCACCCTCGCCGTCACCAACAACCCGGACTCCCCGCTGGCCGCCGTCTCCGAGCACCACATCGACGTCCTGGCAGGGCCGGAGAAGGCGCTCCCGGCGACGAAGACGTACACGGCGTCGCTCCTGGCCCTCTACCTGCTGGTCCAGGGCCTGCAATCGGCCGACGGCACGGCGGCGGCCC
This sequence comes from Streptomyces sp. NPDC048442, assembly GCF_040651475.1. Classification (NCBI taxonomy): domain Bacteria; kingdom Bacillati; phylum Actinomycetota; class Actinomycetes; order Kitasatosporales; family Streptomycetaceae; genus Streptomyces; species Streptomyces sp. NPDC048442. Next base: position 76,586 of record NZ_JBEZKB010000010.1, on the reverse strand, counting down.
GTACGGTCCCGGACCTGGCGGCCAAAATCCTCGCCCGCCGGGAGGAGGTCCGGCACCTCGCCGCCCGCTACCGCTTCGCCGAACGCATGGTCATCACCTCGCGCGGCTACGGCTACCCGACGGCCAAGGAAGCCGCCCTGAAGCTCATGGAGACGAGCTACATCCCCGCCCTCGCGTACTCCGGCGCCGACCTGCTGCACGGCCCGCTGGCCATGGTCGACAACATCTCCCCGGTGATCGCCGTCGTCACGTCCGGCTGCGGCGGCGAAGCTCTCCAGCCGGTGCTGGACCGGCTGCGCGGCCGGGGTGCGGACCTCTTCGTGGTCGGCCCCAAGTCGCAGGTGGAAGCGGCCTCTTCGGGCTTCGCACTCCCCACGGAGGGCGTCCCGGAGGAGCTCCAGCCGATCCTGGACATCCTGCCGCTACAACTCCTCGCGTACGAGATCACGCTGGCGCGGGGGCAGGATCCGGATGCGCCGAGGGCGTTGGCGAAGGTGACGGAGACACGGTAGACCCGGCGGATACCTTCAGCCTGGCCCGGCATCTTCAGCCCGTCCGGCGTTTGAGGACGCGCGGCGCAGCCGTGCACCGGGCGCAGCCCGGAACACCCGCCCCCACCGGCGCGAGCCGTGCTGCCCTTTCCGCCCCGCGGCGAGCGGTTTAGGTGGAGGGGTGGGGAGGGGCCGCCTCCGCGAAGCGGCCCACCGGGCCGCACGGGGGTGCGGTGGCGGAGCGGGTGCGGTGGTGGAGGGGCGTGCTCCGCGTGGGGGCCGCCCCCTTGCCCACCCGTCCCGCCCCCGGGGGGCGGCCCCGCTGCCCAAGGAGGCTAGGGGGTGGAGGGGTGGAGGGGCGGCCCCGCTGCCCAAGAGGGCTAGGGGGGTAAGGGGCAGGCAGTTAGGGGCGCGGGGAACTGCGCGATCAGCCACGACGTGCCCGCACGACGACCACCCGCCCCGGGAGGCGGCCCGCACTCCCCGATCGCCGCTCCCCGATCCCCGATCCCCGCTCCCCGATCCCCGCCTCGCCCCCGCCTACGGCAACGAGCCGCCCGTCGCGTCCAGCCAGTGGCCCGTTATCCAGCGGCCGTCCGCCGACGCGAGGAAGGCGACGACGTCCGCGATGTCGGACGTGTGTCCGACCCGGCCCAGTGTCGAGTGGGCCGCCGCAGCCGCCCACCCCTCCGAGTTCTCCTCGCCGCGCAGCCACCCCGCGTTGACGTCCGTGTCGACGATTCCCGGCGCGACGGCGTTCACGGTGATCCCGCGCGGCCCCAGCGTCTTCGACAGGTCCCGGGTGAAGACGTCCAGCGCGCCCTTCGTCATCGCGTAGGCGATCAGCTCCGGCATGACGGCCGCATGGGAAAGCCCGGACGAGATGTTGATGATGCGGCCGCCGTCACGCAGCCGCCCCGCCCCCAACTGGGCAAGGAAGAAGGGTGCCTTGACGTTCACGGCGAAGAGCTCGTCGAACGCGGCCTCCCCGATCGACGCGAAGGACTCCGACGTCCCGATGCCCGCGTTGTTGACCAGGATGTCCAGCCCGTCCGCATGCCGGTCGAACTCCGCCCACAGCGCCGCCGCGTCCCCCTGCTTGCCCAGTTCCTGCCCGATCGCGAAGGCGGATCCGCCCGCCGCCTCGATGACGCCGACGACCTCCTTCGCGGCGGTCTCGTTGGTGCCGTAGTGCACGGCGACCCGCGCCCCGTCCCTGCCGAGCCGTTCCGCGATGCCCCGGCCGATCCCCCGGCTGCCGCCGGTGACCAGCGCCGTCCTGCCCTCAAGCCTCTTGAGCGTGCTCATGGCCACGCCCCCCTCTTTCTCTAGTGGTCGCTACAGAAAGGACCGTAGCACATAGCTAACGACCGCTATAGAATGTGGGGCATGGCGACGAAACAGCGCGGCCGGCCCCGCTCCTTCGACCGTGAAGCGGCCCTGGAGAAGGCCACGATGGCGTTCTGGGAGCACGGCTACGAGCCGACCTCGGTCGCCGACCTCACCCGCGCGATGGGCATCGGCGCCCCCAGCCTGTACGCCGCCTTCGGCGACAAGAAGGCCCTTTTCGCGGAGGTCGTGAGCGCGTATGCACAGACCCACGGCGCCTTCGCCGCCCGCGCACTGGAGGAGGAACCCACCGCCCGCGCCGCCATCGCCCGGCTCCTCCACGAGGCGGCCACCGAGTACACCGACCCGGCGCACCCGCGCGGCTGCATGATGATCTCCGCCGCGACCAACTGCGCGACGGCGGAGGTCGAGGAGTCCCTCCGGGAGCGCCGTAACGCCAGTCTCGCCGCCTTCGAGTCCCGTATCCGCGCGGACGTCGCGACCGGCGAACTCCCGCCCGGGACGGACCCGGGAGCCCTCGCCCGCTTCTCCGGCGCCGTACTCCAGGGCATGTCGCAACAGGCCCGCGACGGAGTGGGCAAGGAGGAACTGGAATCGGTGGCGGCCCTGGCGATGCGGTCCTGGCCGTAGAAGAGCGGGTGAGAAGGGCGGGTGAGGAGGGGGGTGAGAAGAGTGGGGGAGAAGGGCGGGTGACCGGGCCCGGAATGACCCGCGGGCCACGGCGCCCGGCGGGACCCTCGGCCCACCCGGCACCGCAGCCCGGAGTTGCATCGGCCGACGGTGTGCGGTGCCTTCGGCCGTGTGGAGGGACGAGCGCAGTCAGGGCAGAGAGCGCTTCGTCCCCCGATTTCACCCTCCTGTGCGGGGAGGATGAAGCTTTGCCCGGCCATTGTGGACTAGACCACTAAGTCCTGTCTATGGATGTGCGCCGCCGGTTGTCCCTGAGGTTACGGGTATGTTCGTGCACGTGCCCTCCATGAACGATCTCGTACGCCAGCACACCGCCCTCAGCGAGTCCGACCTAGAGTGGCTCCACCTGCTGGTCTCGGAGTGGCAGCTGCTCTCCGACCTGTCCTTCGCCGACCTGGTGCTGTGGGTTCCCACGCTCGACGGCACCCGTTACGTCTCCGTGGCACAGATGCGGCCGAACACCGGCCCCACCTCGTACCACGACGACATGGTGGGCCACCTCGTCCCGCGCGGCCGGCGTCCCCTCCTGGACGCCGCTCTCGACGAGGGCCGCATCGTGCGCGAGGGCGACCCCGAGTGGCGCGAGGAGGTACCGGTCCGGGTCGAGTCGATTCCGGTACGGCGCGAGGGCCGCGTGCTCGGCGTGATCGGCCGCAACACGAACCTCCTTACCGTCCGCACCCCGAGCCGCCTGGAGCTGACCTACCTCCAGAGCGCATCCGACCTCGCCCAGATGATCGCCGCGGGATCGTTTCCCTTCCCCGGCCAGCAGGTCGACATGGATGCCTCACCGCGCGTCGGCGACGGACTGATCCGGCTCGACGCGGAGGGCATCGTGCAGTACGCGAGCCCCAACGCCCTCTCCGCGTACCACCGTCTCGGCCTCGCCTCCGACCTGGTCGGCCACCACCTCGGACAGGCCACCGCCGAACTCGCCCCGTCCCGCGGCCCGGTCGACGAGGCCCTGGTCAAGCTGGCCAGCGGCTACGCCCCGCGCGAGACGGAGGTCGAGGGCAGCGGGGGAGTGATCCAGCTCCGCGCCATCCCGCTCAAGCCCAAGGGCCCCCGCATCGGCTCCCTCGTCCTGTGCCGCGACGTGACGGAACTGCGGCGCCGCGAGCGGGAGTTGATCACGAAGGACGCCACCATCCGGGAAATCCACCACCGGGTGAAGAACAACCTCCAGACGGTAGCCGCCCTCTTGAGACTGCAGTCCCGCAGGATGGACTCGGCCCAGGGGCGGGACGCGCTCAACGAGGCGGTACGGCGCGTGGGTTCGATCGCGATCGTTCACGAGACGCTGTCCCAGAACCTGGACGAGCGCGTCGAGTTCGACGAGATCGCCGACCGGGTGCTGGCGATGGTCGCCGAGATCTCCCCGGGAAAGGTCGTCTGCCGCAGGACCGGACGGTTCGGCATCCTGGACGCGGAGGTCGCCACCCCGCTCTCCATGGTGCTGACGGAGATTCTGCAGAACGCCCTGGAACACGGCTTCACCCAGGGCGAGCAGGGCACCGTCGAGGTCTCCGCACTGCGCGGCGGTACGACGGCCGAGGCGCGGCTGCTGATCACGGTGCTGGACGACGGGCGCGGCCTGCCCGAGGGCTTCGACCCGCAGCGGGCCGGCAACCTGGGCCTGCAGATCGTACGGACGCTGGTGGAGGGCGAGTTGGGCGGAACCTTCGACATGGTCCCCGGCCCCGAGCGCGGCACCCGGGTGGTCCTCGACATCCCGGTGCGGCCGCAGAAGTAGTCGCCGCACCGCGGTGGCGGACAGCGAAGAGCCCCGTACCGGGATACCGGTACGGGGCTCAACTGCTCACGCGTTACTGCGCATTGGGGGTACTGCGCGCTGCGATTCGGGGGCGGTGACTGCATACGCGCTGTATGCGCCGCCGAGCTCAGGCTCGAAGCAGGGTGGGTCAGGCGGTCGCGTTGCGCGCCCGGTTGCGGGCGGCGCGGCGCTTCATTGCGCGGCGCTCGTCCTCGCTGAGTCCACCCCAGACACCCGAGTCCTGGCCGGACTCGAGCGCCCACTGCAGGCACTGCTCCATGACGGGGCAGCGGCGGCAGACGGCCTTGGCTTCCTCGATCTGCAGCAGCGCAGGACCGGTGTTGCCGATGGGGAAGAACAGCTCCGGGTCTTCCTCACGACAAACGGCGTTGTGACGCCAGTCCATGGCTGCTACCTCTCCTTGATGATCTGGATGACCTAGATGTCAAACACATTGCTTGTGAATGTGAACGCTTTCACGAATCCCCTCACGAGGGAAGGGCCGACTTCCAGTGAGCACTGGTTGTGGTCCTGTGTGTGAGGAGGGATTCTGGTTCTCAGGGAGGCCGGTGTTGCGGGCCGTCCCGATCGCCATGAAGAGACTCGCAAACCTCGGCAGCGGATACAACCCCTTCCGAGAAGTTTTTTTTGATTCCTCGGTGTCGGCTAGGTCACAGCCGTACTTCTATGGGGTGGATGGCAGCCCGTACGTTCGAGATAAAGGACTTTCGGCTCTTCCACTCACACAATCACACGCAGTGCACGGCGAACGCCTGTGAACGCGACGCTCGTACGCAGTCCCAGGTGGTCACCGTCCATTTGAAGGGGCAGTGGGGCCTTCGAATGCAAGGTGAAGTCCGTCAGGTCATGCAGGGTGATGGCGTGCTTACCGTGCGGGCCGCGCTCCGGTGTGGACGTGAGGAGCTGGGTCGCGTATCGGGTCACCGCGGGGGTGGAAAGACGGCTCAGACCGAGCACGTCCAGAGCGGTGTCGAAGGACGCCTCCGGGGAGGCGTACAGCGGACGATTCCCCAGGTAGGTCCAGGGGGAGGTGTTGCAGACTATCGACAGAACGAGGTCCGTCACCGGGTCCTCACCGGGCCTCTCCAGAGAAATCACACCGTGTCTACGATGCGGCTCCTCCAGGAATTGACGGATCACCTGGCGCAGATAGAGCGCGTGCGTCGAACGCTTTCCGCGTTCCCGCTGCTGTTCGACCCGGCCGATGACTCCCGCGTCGAATCCGAGCCCCGCACAGAAAGTGAACCAGCGTTCCGGTACGGCCTCGTCCTCCGTTCCCGGTACGCCCTTTGTGAGCCCGAGGCTCACTGTGCGTTCGCTTCCGGTACGCAGCGCGTCCAAAAGGGCGCCGGTCGCTTCGACTGCGTCATTGGGAAGGCCGAGTGCGCGGGCGAAGACATTGGTGGAACCGCCGGGGACGACCGCGAAACCGGGAAGGCGATCGAGGTCGGGTCCGTCGTGCAGCAGGCCGTTCACGACCTCGTTGACGGTGCCGTCGCCGCCGAGGGCGACGACCAGGTCGATGACGTCCGCGCTGTCGGCGGCCCGCCGGCCCAGGTCGCGGGCGTGGCCGCGGTACTCCGTGGTGACCGTCTCCAGCTTCATCTCGCTGGCCAGGGCGTGGATCAGGACGTCCCGGGTGCGGGCACTGGTGGTGGTGGCAGCTGGATTGACCACAAGAAGTGCGCGCATGCGGTGCAGATTACCGGGAGGGGGGCGAGAGGGCCGGAGCGAGGGCGGGGTTCGCGCGGGTCAGCGGCCCGGAGAGCGGGGCGGCGGACCGGCTGCCCATGGGGCGGCGGACCGGCTGCCCACGGGGTGGCGCGGGCTGGTTACCCTGCAAGGGTGAGTAAAAAGCCCGTGCGGAAGCCCGAAGTGCAGCCCGAAGTGCAGGACGAGCCGCTGCCCGAATCGCCGGTCGTGCCGCATCCCGCCACACCCCGCCCCGCCCGGCTCGGTGCCGCCGCGGCGCTCGCCGCGCTGGAGGGTCTCGCGCTCGTCGCGGTCGGTCTGTACATGCTCGTGATGGGGCTCTTCGGGAGCCCCGACCGGCCGGAGCAGGCCGAGATGGGCGGGCTCACACTGATCGCGCTCGCCGTACTGCCGCTGCTCGCGGCGAACGGGCTGCGGCTGCGGCGGAGCTGGAGCCGGGGTCCCGCGATGATTACGCAGCTGATGGCGCTGCCGGTCGCGTACACCCTGATGACGACGGACGGCGCCTGGTCGATCCCGGCCGGCATCGCGCTCGCCGTGGTGGCCGTCGTCTCGCTGGCGCTGCTGCTGAACCCGGCGGTCGTCGACGCGCTCGGCATCAAGCGGGGCCCCCGAGGCGCCTGAGAGCGCCGCAGAAGCCCCGCTCCGTACCGTACGGGCAGAGACCTGGTGCCCTACTCCTCGACCAGCAGCTTCTCGCGGAGCTGGGCCAGGGTGCGGGCCAGCAGCCGGGAGACGTGCATCTGGGAGATGCCGACCTCCTGGGCGATCTGCGACTGGGTCATGTTCCCGAAGAAGCGCAGCAGGAGGATCTGTTTCTCGCGCGGAGCCAGGTCCTCCAGGAGCGGCTTGAGCGACTCCCGGTACTCGACGCCCTCCAGCGCCACGTCCTCCGAGCCCAGGGTGTCCGCGACTGCCGGGGACTCGTCGTCCGTGTCGGGGACGTCCAGGGACAGCGTGGAGTACGCGTTGGCGGACTCCAGGCCCTCCAGGACCTCCTCCTCGGAGATCGCCAGGCGCTCGGCCAGCTCCTTCACGGTCGGCGAGCGGCCGTGCTGCTGGGAGAGTTCCGCGGTCGCCGAGGTCAGCGAGAGCCGCAGCTCCTGGAGGCGGCGCGGAACCCGTACCGCCCAGCCCTTGTCGCGGAAGTGGCGCTTGATCTCGCCGACCACGGTGGGCGTCGCGTACGTCGAGAACTCCACGCCGCGGTCCGGGTCGAACCGGTCCACCGACTTGATCAGACCGATCGTGGCGACCTGCGTGAGGTCGTCCAGCGGCTCGCCGCGGTTGCGGAAGCGCCGCGCCAGGTGCTCGACCAGTGGCAGGTGCATCCGGACCAGCCGGTTGCGCAGCTCGGCCTTCTCCGGCGAGCCGTCGGGCAGCTCGCCCAGCTGGATGAACAGGGCCCGCGCACCACTGCGGTCCCGGGGGTTGTGCGGGAGCCCGTGCTCCTCGCGCTCCTTGTGAACTTCCGTCTCGTCGCTCATCTGGTCCGCCGCCCGCTCTGCTGACTGAGCTTTTTCCACCGGGGCCTCTTCCACCGGGTGCGGGCGGGCCTGCTGCTCAGGAATCCCGTTCAGCGCCTGCTGACTGCGCTCGTCGTCCCGCACCGGCCCGTCCCCGTTCATGCCGGACCGGGTCCCGCGCCGCGCTGTTTGTACAGGCTGATGCTGACCGTACGGTCGTCGGCGACGGTCGCGTCGACCTTGCCGGCGAGTGCGGAGAGCACCGTCCACGCGAAGGTGTCGCGCTCGGGGGCGCGGCCGTCGGTGGTGGGCGCCGTCACTGTCACTTCCAGTGAGTCGTCCACCAGCCGGAACACACAGCTGAGGACGGAGCCAGGCACGGCCTGCTGGAGCAGGATCGCGCAGGCCTCGTCGACCGCGATGCGCAAGTCCTCGATCTCGTCGAGGGTGAAGTCCAAACGCGCTGCGAGGCCGGCCGTGGCCGTACGCAGCACCGACAGGTAGGCACCCGCAGCGGGCAGCCGGACCTCCACGAAGTCCTGGTTCCCGGGCTCGCCTGCGATAGGGGACACCCTCACCTCCAAGGTGGCACAAGCGGTACGTCTCTTACGTCTATCGCCGGTGACGCTATCGCGATCCGCTGTCCCGTGTCGCCGGGCCCCCCACCCATCGAGACGTCACTCATGGTAGGCCCATGAGTACGGACAGTGGCTAGGGGTGTGCGGAGCCCAATTGGGCGGCACCGGTGAGGGGTTGACGTACCCCGGTGCCGGACGATCGAACCGTCGAATTCCGACGATCGAGCCGTGGAGCTCGGACGATCAGGCCGTGGAGCTCAGACGATCGAGCCGTCGAGCTCAGACGATCGAGCCGTCGACGAAGCACCAGCGCCAGCTCTCGCCCGGTTCGAAGCTGCGCATCACCGGATGGCCGGTGTCGCCGAAGTGCCCGGTGGCGTGCCGGCCCGGGGACGAGTCGCAGCAGCCGATGTGCCCGCAGCTCAGGCAGATCCGCAGCTGGACGGGGTGGGTGCCGGTGGCCAGGCACTCCAGGCAGGTGTCGCTCTGCGGCTCGGGCTGCGGGTGCGGCAGCTCCTCGACGTGCGTGCAGTCGTTCATGAGGGCCATTGTTCATGATGTACACCGTGTGCACCCTGTGCTGCCGACCCGGGACGGACGGAACCGATGGACGCGCTGCCGCTGCTGGCGATGATCGCGGGAAGTGCCGCCGTCGCGGGGACGGCCCGGCGCACGCCGGTTCCGGCGCCGCTGCTGCTCGTCGCGGTGGGGATCGCGGTGGCGTTCGTGCCGGGCGTCCCGGACTTCGCGCTCGACCCGCACATCGTGCTGCCGCTGCTGCTGCCGCCCCTGCTGCACACGGCGGCGCTGGAGAGCTCGTACCTGGATCTGCGGGCCAACATCCGGCCCGTGGCCTTCCTGTCGGTGGGCTATGTGCTGTTCGCGACCGTGATGGTGGGGTGGCTGGTGAGTCTGCTCGTGCCAGGGCTGCCGCTGACCTCGGCGCTGGTGCTCGGCGCGGTGATCGCGCCGCCGGACGCGGTGGCGGCGACCGCGATCGCCAGGAAGCTCGGGCTGCCGCCCCGGATCACCGCGATCCTGCAGGGCGAGTCACTGGTCAATGACGCCACGGCGATCACCGCTTTCAAGGTGGCGCTGGCGGCGGCGGTGGGGGAGGGCGCCAGCTGGAGCGCGGGGGTGCGGGAGTTCCTGATGGCGGCGGTCGGAGGGGTCGGCGTGGGCCTCCTCCTGATGGTTCCGCTGCACTGGCTGCGCACCCGGCTCACCGAACCGATCCTCCAGAACACCCTCTCCCTGCTGATTCCCTTCGTCGCGTATGCGACGGCCGAGTACGTGCACGCGTCCGGGGTGCTCGCCGTGGTGGTGGTCGCCCTGCACCTGGGGCACCGCTCCTGGAAGGTCGACTTCGCGACCCGGCTGCAGGAGGAGGCCGTCTGGAAGATGGTGTCCTTCATCCTCGAATCGGCGGTGTTCGCACTGATCGGGCTGCAGCTGCCGGTGGTGCTGAGGGGGCTGGGGCCGTACGAGGGGTGGACGGTCCTCTGGTACGCGCTCGTGGTGTTCGTACTCGTGGTGGTGGTGCGGTTCGTGTGGGTCTTCCCGGCGACGTACCTGCCGATCTGGCTGTCTGAACGCATCCGCACGCGGGAGCCGGACGTCGACTGGAAGGGGCCGACGATCGTCGGCTGGGCGGGGATGCGGGGTGTGGTCTCGCTGGCCATCGCCTTCTCCATCCCGCTCACGGCGGAGGGCGAACCCTTCCCCGGCCGCAATCTGATCCTCTTCCTCACCTTCACGACCGTGATCGCGACGCTGGGCGTGCAGGGACTGACCCTGGCCCCCCTGATCAGGCTCCTCAAACTGCCGAAACGGGATGTGTACGCGGAGACGCTCGCCGAGGCACAGGCCCAGAGCGAAGCGTCGCAGGCGGCCCAGGCCCGCCTGGACGAGCTGCTCGCCGACGAGAACAACGCCCTGCCGGGCCCCCTGGCGGACCGCCTGCGGACGGTCCTGGAACGGAGGCGCAACGCGGTGTGGGAGCGGCTGGGGACGGTCAACGAGGAGACGGGGGAGTCGGCGGACGCGACGTACCGGCGACTGTCGAGGGAGGTCATCGACGCGGAACGGGCGGTGTTCGTGGAACTGAGGGACCGGCGGCGGATCGACGACGAGCTGATGCGGACGCTGCTGCGGAGACTGGATCTGGAGGAGGCGGCGGCGTGGAGGGAGGCGGACCAGGGGCCGTCCGGCCCGTCCGGCGTGTAAGGACGCGCGGTCCGCGTGGGGGCCGCCCCCTTGCCCACCCGTCCCGCCCCCGCTGCCCAAGGAGGCTAGCGGGCTAAGGGGCAGGCAGTTAGGGGCGCGGGGAACTGCGCGACCAGCCACGACGCACCCGCACGACGACCCACCGGCCCCGCCGCACGCGCCTGCCGCCCGCGCGCTACGGGCGCCCCGTAACGACCGCCACCAGCCGCGTGCCCCGGGAGAATGCCCCGTCCCCCACCAGCGCCACCAGCGCGTAAAGCATCTTGGCCACGTAGAGCCGCTCCACCCCCACCCCGTGCCGCCCCTCGAAGTCCGACGCGAAGTCGACGAGGGCGGGCGGGGTGCGGGCGTAGCCGCCGAAGTGGAAGCCGTCCGCGAGGGTCCAGTCGCCGACCGCCCCGCCGAACGCGGAGTTCTGGAGCGCGCGGACCTCCGCGTCCAGGAACCCGCCCCCGACGACCGGCACGCCGATCGCCCGTTGTCCCGGTGCGAGACCTGCCGCCAGCCCCGCGAGCGTGCCGCCCGTTCCGCAGGCCACGGCGACGGTGTCCGCCGCCCCGTGGAGCTCTTGGCCGAGCGCGGTGCAGCCCCGGGCGGCAGTTGCGTTGCTGCCGCCCTCGGGGACGACGTACGCCTCGGGGAAGGGCGTGCCGGGCAGGAGCTCGGCGAGGAAGCCGGGGTCGGCGCGGCGGCGGTAGTCCGTACGGGAAACGAAGCACAGGTGCATGCCGTCGGCGGCGCACTGGGCGAGCGACGGGTTGAGCGGCCGCCCGGCCAGCTCGTCGCCGCGCACGACGCCGACGGTCGGGAAGCCGAGGAGGCGGCCCGCGGCGGCGGTGGCGCGCAGGTGGTTGGAGTAGGCACCGCCGAAGGTGAGGAGGGGCCGGCCGGCCGCGGCGCGCAGATTGGGCTCCAGTTTGCGCCACTTGTTGCCGGGGAGGTCCGGGTGGATCAGATCGTCCCGCTTGAGCAGGAGCCGCACGCCGTGCCGGTCGAAGCGGTCGTCCTCGACGGGGGTCAGGGGCGAGGGCAGCTGCGGGCGCAGGCCCGGGAGAGCGGAGGACACCCGCTCATTCTCCCGTCCCGCCCCGCCGCACCGCGCCCCCTGCCGCCCCGTCTCACTTCAGCCGGTCGTGCACCCTGTCCCGCATCCAGTCCATCGTGAAGCCGAGGGGGTCGACCTTGCCCGGTTGCCACTCCCGGTGGCCCAGGACCGAGCGTGCGCCCCACCCGTGGGCGCGGCAGATCGCGGCCGAGACGCGTGCGATCGCCTGGAGCTGGGCGTCCGGCCAGGGGTCCTCGCCGTCGCCGAGGTTCTCGCACTCGAAGCCGTAGAAGTGCCGGTTGCCGTCGGTGTTGGCCTCGTTGTCCGGCGGCAGGCGCTTCTCGGCCATGACGGCGCGCAGTACGTCGCCGTCGCCGAGCCCGGCGTGGTTGGCCCTGCCGTACCCGACGAGATGGACCTTGCCGTCCTTGGCGATCACGCCGTGGCACAGCGGGCCCGGCAGGTCCGCGTGGCCGTCGCGGCACATCCGGACGGTGTCCTCGGTGCCCCTGGTGACGGTGTGGTGGATCATCACGCCGTGCACCGGACCCCAGGGGCCGTGGCCGTGCCGGTTGTGGTGGCGCCAGTCGCCGACCTCGACGACGGTCACCCCCTCGGCGCGCAGGGCGGACAGGAAAGTGTCGGCGGAGAGGGGGTTGGCCATGGTGGTCTCCTCGCTGAGCGGCATGCGGGGCCGGAAGGCACAGACTGGGGCCGCACGTCCGGAATTACTTCTACCGCTTGCCGCCGGAACGCATGCCTCCGCAAGCCCCCGCTCGTACAGCGTGCGAGCCGATCCGGACACTGCCCTCCGGGCGCCGTCCGGACACCGCCCTCCGAGGACCTACGCGGCCATCCACAGGTCCGGGCCGAACACCTCGTAGTGGATGTCCGCCGCCGGTACGCCCTTGGCCAGGAGCTGCTCCCGTACCGCCCGCATGAAGGGCAGCGGACCGCACAGGTACGCGCGCGTGCCCGCCAGTACGTCCACCCCGGACAGGTCCACCAGGCCGGTGCGGCAGGCCGGGTGGCCCGGCCCCGGCTGCTCGTAGAAGAAGTGGCCCGAGGCCGTCGCGAGCTTCTCCACGAGGAGCCCGTGGTCCGTGCGCAGGGGATGCGTCGCGGGGGAGCGGTCCGCGTGCACGACCGTCACCGGGGCGGTGTGCCCGGCCGCCGCCAGGTGCTCCAGCATCGACACGATCGGGGTGCAGCCGATCCCCGCCGAGGCGAGCAGGAGGGGCGCGTCGTCGTCCTCCAGGACCAGATCGCCGTACGAGGCGGAGACGCGCAGCCGGCTGCCCTCGCGCACGTGCGCGTGCAGGTGCTGGGACACCTCGCCGTCGCCGATCCGCTTGACCGCGATCGTACGGAGCGGGGAGCCGGGCGCGCACGAGATGCTGTACTGCCTGATCTGGCGGGCGCCGTCCGGGAGTTCGACCTGTACGGAGACGTACTGTCCCGGCTTGTGGACGGGGACGGAGCCGCCGTCCGCCGGGCGGAGCCGGAAGGTGGCGACGTCGGCCGTCTCCTCGGTCCGCCCCGCGACCTCCCAGTCGCGCCAGGTGTCGCCCTTGAGGACGCCGTGCTCCGCGTACAGCCGGTTCTCGATCGCGATCAGGGCGCCCGCCATCAGCCAGTACACCTCGTCCCAGGCGGCGGCGACCTCCGGTGTCACCACGTCGCCGAGGACCTCCGCGATCGCCTCAAAGAGGTGCTGGTGGACCACCTTGTACTGGCCGGAGGTCACGCCCAGCGACGCGTGCTTGTGGGCGATGCGGCTCAGCATCGCGTCCGGGCGCTCGTCGGGCCGCTCCACCAGGTACGTCGCGAAGCCCGCTATCGAGCCCGCGAGGGCCTGGCGCTGGGTGCCCGCCGCCTGGTTGCCCCGGTTGAACAGGTCGCGCAGCAGCTCGGGGTGGGCGGCGAACAGCTTCTCGTAGAAGAGCGCGGTGATGTCCTCCACGGCGGCGCCGACGGCGGGAAGGGTGGCACGGACGGTCGCGGTGGCGGTCTCGGAAAGCATTCCGGGCTCCTCTGAAGGTTAATTGGTATCTGAGAGTCGTATTTTTGGGTGTACGGACGCGCGGTCCAGGGTGGCTTGAATTAACCGGTGTTCCGGGGGCGTTCCGGGGGCGCGCTGCGGTCAGTCCTCGCGCCGCGTAGCCGAGAGCCCCAACAGCAGCGGCCCCGTCGGCGCCGCCACCAGCTCGTCCACCGTCAGCGGGTCGAGCGCCGCGAAGAACGCCTCCTGGGCGCTGCGCAGTGCCCCGCGCAGCGTGCACGCGGACCGCAGTGGACACGGTGTGTCGCCCTCGCACTCGACCACGTCGCCGGGCCCTTCGAGCGTGCGGACCAGTCCGCCGACCGAAGCCGTCCGGCCGGCCCCGGTGAGGGCGAGCCCGCCGCCGCGTCCCCTGCGCGCCTCGATCAGGCCGAGGTGCTGGAGCCGGGAGACCACCTTCGCGGTGTGCGTGTACGGGATCTCCATGGCCGTCGCCACCTCGCGGGTGGTGGGCAGGTCACCCTTCTCGACGGCCAGGCGCATCAGTACGCGGAGCGCCAGGTCGGTGAATCTCGTCAGCCGCATGACCTCACGCTAAGTAACTTGCATCTCAAATGCAACTTAAACCGAGGTCGGTTCGGGGCCGTCCGGAGCCCGTTGGGGACCGCCCGGAGTCAAGTCCGTCGCGCGGGATTCCCTCTTCTCCGGTGATCTAGTCACACTCTTTTGTGTAATGGCGCCGCGACTCCCCGTGCTGAAAGGCTTCTGCCGCAGGTCAGCAGATACATCGAAGAGGGAGTCAGATGTCGGTCCAGGCAGGTTCCGAGGTCCGCGATCAGCAGGCACCGCCGCAGCAGAGTCTTGGTACGGCAGCCGCGCGGAACTTGGCGACCACGACCAAGTCCGCGCCGCAGATGCAGGAGATCACCTCCCGCTGGCTGCTGCGGATGCTGCCATGGGTGCAGGTCCAGGGCGGTACGTACCGGGTCAACCGAAGGCTGAGCTACTCCGTCGGTGACGGCCGCGTCACCTTCGTGCAGACCGGCGGCCAGGTGTCCGTCATCCCCGCCGAGCTGGGCGAGCTGCCCGCGCTGCGGACGTTCGGGGACCAGGACGTACTCGCGGAGCTCGCGCAGCGCTGCGAGCAGCGGGAGTTCGCCGCGGGTGACGTCATCGCGGCGCAGGGGGACAGCGCCGACACCGTCTACCTGCTGGCGCACGGCCGGGTCGAGAAGGTCGGTGCGGGGCCGTACGACGAGGAGCAGGTGCTCGGCACCCTCGCGGACGGTTCGTACTTCGGCGACCAGGCGCTCGTGGAGTCCGACGCCACCTGGGGTTACACGGCGAAGGCCGCGACCGCGTGCACCGTACTGGCACTGACCAGGAACGACGTGCTCACGCTCGCCGACCGGGCGGATTCGCTGCGCGACCACCTCGCGGCGGCCCGCGACCTGCCGCGCCAGCGCACCAACAAGTACGGCGAGGCGCCCATCGACCTCTCCGCGGGACACGTCGGCGAAGCCCTCGTACCGCACACGTTCGTGGACTACGACGCGGCGCCGCGCGAGTACGAACTGTCCGTCGCCCAGACCGTGTTGAAGGTCCACAGCCGGGTCGCGGACCTCTACAACCAGCCGATGAACCAGACCGAGCAGCAGCTCAGGCTCACCGTCGAGGCGCTGCGCGAGCGCCAGGAGGACGAGCTGGTCAACAACAAGGAGTTCGGCCTCCTCGCCAACTGCGACTACGGGCAGCGCATCCAGCCGCACGACGGCGTCCCCAGCCCCGACGACCTGGACGAACTGCTGTCGCGGCGGCGCGGCAACAAGTTCTTCCTGGCGCACCCGCGGGCGATCTCCGCGATGGGCCGCGAGTTCAACAAGCGGGGCCTGGTGCCGGATTCGGTGGATGTCGCCGGGAACCAGATCCCGGCCTGGCGCGGCGTGCCGATCTTCCCGTGCAACAAGATCCCGATCAGTGACGCCCGTACGACGTCCATCATCTGCATGCGTACGGGTGAGGCCGAGCAGGGCGTCATCGGCCTCCAGCAGGCCGGCATCCCGGACGAGATCGAGCCGAGCCTGTCGGTCCGCTTCATGGGCATCGACGAGCAGGCCCTCATCTCGTACCTGGTGACGGCGTACTACTCGGCGGCGGTGCTGGTGCCGGACGCGCTGGGCGTGCTGGAGGGCGTCGAGATCGGCCGCTGGAGGTAGCCCCGGGGGAGACGGGTGCAGGAGGGGGCGGCCCGAGGGGGCAGGGGGTGAGTGGGGGTGTTGCCGTGCGGTGGAGACCGGTACTCAACACCCCCCGCTACGGGAGGAGTTGGCATTGACCATGGCTACGACCCAGGCGGCGGACGGCATGGAGGGCGCGGTCGACTTCCTCGCCCGCACCAGGGCCGCCGTCGGTCCCCGGCTCCGTGAGACGGTCGAGTCGCTGCCGGGGCAGATTCGCCGGGTCGCGCGCTACCACTTCGGGTGGGAGCAGGCGGACGGCACGCCCTCTGCGGGGGCCTCGGGCAAAGCGCTGCGCCCCGCCCTCGTACTCGCCGCCGCACGGGCCCTCGGTGGCGACCCGGCGCATGCCGAACGGGCCGCTGCGGCAGTGGAGTTGGCGCACAACTTCACCCTGCTGCACGACGATGTGATCGACGAGGACCCGACCCGCAGGAACCGGCCCACGGCCTGGACGGTGTTCGGCATCCCCGACGCGATCATCGTGGGCGACGCGATGTGCGCACTGGCGCTGCGGGTGCTCGCCGAGGACCCGCACCCGGCGTCGGCGAAGGCGTCCGCCCGGCTGTCCGCCTGCATCATCGAGCTGTGCGCGGGCCAGCAGGCGGACTGCGCGTTCGAGAACCGGGCGCCGCAGGACGTCACCATCGACGAGTGCCTGACGATGGCCGAGGCCAAGACCGGGGCGCTGCTGGGGTGCGCGTGCGCGCTCGGCGCGCTGTACGCGGGGGCCGGGGACGAGGAGGTCGAGGCGATGGACTCCTTCGGCCGCGAGGCCGGCCTCGCCTTCCAGCTCATCGACGACCTGATCGGCATCTGGGGCGACCCGGCGCACACCGGCAAGCCCGCCGGTGCCGACCTGGTCGCCCACAAGAAGTCGCTGCCCGTCGTGGCGGCGATGGCCTCCGGCTCCTCGGCCGCGGCCGAACTGGCGGAGCTCTACCGGAGTCCCGCCATGGACGGCGCCGCTGTACGGCGGGCCGCCGACGCCGTGGAGCGGGCCGGCGGCCGGGACTGGGCGCAGAGCCAGGCCGCCGACCGCATGGCCAGAGCGGTGGACCACCTGTCGCGGGCGGTGCCGGACCTCGGCGCGGCGGACGAACTCCTCGCCCTCGCGGAGTTCGTGACGCGCCGCACGCGCTGACCGTCGGACGTACGCACTCGGGCATACGCACTCAGGCATACACACCCGGGTATACGCACTCGCACGTGCCTACGGGGCCCGCCGGCTTACCGCTGGCGGGCCCCGCTCCGTACCGCCAAATCTAAGATCAGGTACGACAGTTGGTGCGGCAGGGATACGGGGATACGGAGACGGACATGGGCGTACAAATACGGCAGGCGACCGCGGCGGACCGGGACGTGGTGCTGCGGCTGATGGACGAGGCCTTCCACGGTGACCCGGTGAGCAGCTGGATTCTGCCCGGGGCCGAGCACCGGCGGCGGGTGCATCCGCTGCTCATGGGGTCCTTCCTCGATGTTGTCCTCGAACACGGGCGGGTGGACATGGCGGAGGACGGTTCGGCCGCCGCGCTCTGGATGGACACCCCGGCGGGGGAGCCGGAGCCCAGCGACGGGCCCGCGCAGGTGCGCGCGGCCATCGACCCGGACAACGAACGCATCGAACTGGTCGGCACACTGACCTCGGCCGTCCACCCGCACCACCGGGCGCACGCCTACCTGTGGATGATCGCGGTGGCCCCGGACCGGCAGGGCGAGGGCCTGGGCACGGCCCTGATGGCACCCGTGCTGGAGCGCTGCGACCGCGAGGACACGGCCGCGTACCTGGAGGCGAGCAGCGGGCGCAGCCGGGAGCTGTATCTGCGCCTCGGTTTCACCGACCTCGGCAAGCCGCTCCAACTGCCGGACGGCGGACCGCTGATGTACCCGATGTGGCGCGACCCGCAGAGCTGACCCTGCGCAGGGCCCGGTGACCCCGGGGCAGTACGGCCGCCACCCGGAGCCCCGGGCGGCGGCCGTACCGACGCATGATCGGTTGACCGTACCGAAGCACTAAAGTCCCGCCCATGACAGGAGAGTCATGGGTTGGCTGGTACCGCGATCGCGCCGGTACGCAAGCCCTCACCATCAGCACGGACGGGCGGCGACTGCACGCCCGCATCAGAGACACCGAGTTCACCGGCGAGAGCTTCGACGCACTGCGTCCGCCGCCGGAAGAGCCCCCGGACGAGGGCCTGTTCGCGCTCACCCCGCAGGGCGCGCTGTGCGGCTGCGTCCTGGAGTGGGACATACCGATGCCGGTGTACGACGACGGCACGGTCCACCGTGCCGTCCTGCGCTGCCTGTTGACCCTCGGCCGCCCGGTGTCCGACGGCCCAGGCCTCGACCGGCTGCACCTCGGGCTCGCCCTGCACTTCGACGGCGCGCTGTTCCAGTCCGGGCGCGCGGAGAGTGACTTCGCGGGCGCCCTCGCCGAGATCCAGCGCCAGCTCCCCTCGGGCAGCTACCTCAAGTCGTGCCTCTCGTGCGCCTTCTCCGACTACTTCCCCGGCGGCTCGGGCGCGGGCTCGCGTGCGAGCTCCAGTACGGGCTCCGCCACGGGTTCCGGTACGGGCTTCTTCGGCGCCCTGACCTGCTTCCGGGGCGCCAAGGAGGCGTACCGCGCGGTCGAGGACCGGGGTGGCCTCCTCGACCTGTGGGGCAGCAGCTCCGGAACCGTCCAGGAGACGCACCGCTGCCCCGACTTCGAACGCCGGCCGGACGCGGGCCGGGGCACCGGACACCGGGGCGCGTTCCCGGCGCCGCGGGCCGAACTCTCGCACGTACAGGGGGATTTCAAGCCGCCGCAGGCTTTCGCGGGCTGACGCCGGGACGCTGCGTGAACGTGCCGCGCGCCTGCACGCCCTGGCCGGGGAGGGCCGGGACGTACAGGCGCGCAAGCCGGCGGTTCAGCGCGTCCGAGGGGTCAGCGGGCCAGCCCGTTCGCCCACAGCTGGTTGACACGGGAGCGCTCGGCCGAGTTCGGCCGGGCGTTCTGGCAGGACGTGCCGGGGCCGCCGCCCGACATCAGCTCGCTGCACGGGCCGGAGTAGTGGTCCGGGAGGCCGAGGACGTGACCGGTCTCGTGGGCGGTGACGCGGGTGGAGTTGTACTGCTGGTTCTGCCGGTAGTCCAGGAAGATGTAGCCGCGCCCGTGACCGTCCGTGCTGGCGTAGGAGCCACGCGAGTCATTGCCCTCGCGGTACGTGAAGTTGGCGCCGGAGGTGGACTCCTGGAGCTTCACGTTGCTGACGGAGCTGTTCCAGATCTGGGTGGAGCTGGCTATCTGCGAGCGGAAGGTCGGGGCGCTGGAGGCGCTGTAGCGCACCGTGACGACCAGGAGGAAGGGGTTGGCGGCCCGCTGCTCACGGACCGACTTCACGACGGCCTGCTGGAACGCCTTGGTGGCGGCGGCGTTCTCCTTGGACTGCTCGTACGCGGCGTACGAACCCGTGGGCGCCGGGGCGGTGGTGCTGGCGTTCGCGACGGGCGCGGCACCGACGGCGGCGAGGCCGAGGCCGAGAGCGGTGGCGAGGAGGGCGCGGGGGTGTCTCATGGTGGGGGGTTCTCCCTGCTTGTCCGTGAGCCCGGTGGGTCCGGGCGTGGGTGGGACTGGGGAGAGTGTGGGGGAGCGGGAGGGTGCTGCGGATGATGTCATTCACCGATAGCGCGATGACATCCCCCACTCCAGGCCTTCACAGCGACCGGAATCCCCCTCTCAACTCCTGTCAACTCACATCAACTCATGCTTAATTCCAGCCACTTGACCCCATGACCAGCAGAAGAACATCTGGTGCCCGCCGTGGCACAGCTCTACTCTCAGCCCCATGGAGCTGGAGGTGCGACATCTTCGTGCACTGTGCGCGATCGCCGACGCGGGCAGCCTGCACAAGGCCGCCCGTACGCTGGGCATGAGCCAGCCGTCCCTGACCACCCAGCTGCGCCGCATCGAGAACTCCGTGGGCGCCGAACTCTTCTCCCGCCGCCGGACCGGCTGCCGCCCCACCCCGCTCGGCCAGTCCCTCCTCGACAGGGCCCGCCCGCTGGTCGACGGCATGACCGAACTCATCACGCAGACCCGCGCCGAGGCCGCCCGTACGGCGGGTGAAGGACCGTCCCTGCACATCGGCTCCACGGCCAGCCGGGTCGTCGCGGGCTGGCTGCGCAGACTGCGCCTGCGCCTGCCCGACACCGGCACCACCCTCCACGTCGACGTGTCGGCCAACGCGCTCCTGCGCATGGTGGCCTGCGGCGCCCTCGACGTGGCCTTCGTGCACGAGGTCGAGGGCTGCCCGCTGCGCATCCCCGCGGGCCTCGACATCCGCGTACTCCTGGACCGGGAGCCCCAGTTCGTCTCCCTCTCACTGGACCACCCGGCGGCCTCGGCCCCGGTCGTGGACCTCGCCGACCTGGCCGCCGACCGCTGGATGGTCGACCCCAGCGTCGACGGCGAACGCGACGGCCTGCGCCGCGTCCTGTCCGCCGCCGGCCTCGACCCGCCGCTCCTGCACGGCGACTACCTCACTGCCTCGTCCCTGATCGTCATAGGCGAGGCGGTGGCCCCCTGCCAGCCCACCTCGGGCCCCCGCGACGACATGGCCATCCGCCCCCTCCGCAACGACCCCCTGGGCGTCCGCCTGCTCCTGGCCGCCCGCCCCGGACTGCCCGAACTCCCGCTCCTGTACGCAGACCTGGAAGGCGCGTACCGCGACGCGGCACTCCGGGCGGCGGGGTACCGGGAGTGGCTGGAGAGGGCGGGGAGTCCGCTGGTGGGCGCGTAGGGCGCGGACCGGAGTACGGGGCGGGACGGAGTGCCGGGCGGACGCAAAGGGGCCCCGCCACGACGGGGGGACGTGGCGGGGCCCTCGTACGCTCACGTGCCCGCGGGCGGGCCGGTCATGCGTACCGCGCAGGAGAAATCCTCGGACAGAGAGCCTAGGGGCGGCGCAGGAGGGTGATGCTGTCCTGCTCCGTCACCTGTACGTAGCCGTGCTCGCGGTAGAGGTGGAGCATGCGTTCGGTCTGGGCGACGGGGCAGGGGACCTTGACGGTGGGGTCGGTGCGGTCCGCGACCACCCACTGCGGCGGGTTCGCGGGGAGCCCGGTGGGGGCCGTCGGGTCGGGCCCGGTCCCGTAGCAGACCAGGCTGACGGTCGTACGCGAAGTGAGCATCGGGGCAAGGCGGTTGGAGGACGCGACGGTGGCGCCGTCCGGGATCCGGTCGAGGACCTGGCGGGCGGCGGTGACGTGCTCCGGGGTGCGCCAGGCGGACGGGAGGACGAGGTCGTGGAGGGGGTAGACGGCGGCCGTGACCGCGGTGAAGGCTGCGGAGAAGGCGAGCGCGCGCCGGCGCCTTACCCCCGGCAGCAGGTCCTTCCGCCGGCTCAGTACGTCCACGAAACCGGCGAACAGCACCGGCATCAGGATCGCGCTGTAGTGGAAGCCCGGCTGCCAGTAGTGCTCGTTGCCCGCCACGAACCGCCAGCCGAGGGTCGGTACGCAGAGCAGCAGCAGCGGAGAACGTACGCCGAAGAAGGCGACCGGCGCCGCCAGCATGAGCAGCAGCAGATACTTCATCGGCGGCCAGAAAACACCGAGCGCGAGGGAGAGTACATTTCCGGAGCCGGATGAAGATGCCGTGTCGCCCGGTATCTGGCCCCAATAGGCGAATCCGCCGCTGGGATTCATCGCGGGGAGAAGTACGAGAATTTCCAGGGCGGTGCCGGCAGCGCCGAGGAGAATGACGGAAATGCCGAGCCAGAGGCGTGAATTGGCCTTGTCCTTCGCCGGACTTTCCGCGCTCCGCCGGTCCCGTAGTGCCTGCCAGGCGATGTACGCGCCGACGGCGGAGAGCGTCAGCCCGAGGTCCTCCTTCACCAGGAGGAGCGGCGCGGCCCACAGCGCCCCCGCCCACCACCTGCGCTGCCCCAGCGCGACCGAGCTGAACGCCAGCAACGGCACCGCGAAGGCGATCTCGTGGAAGTCCTTCGCCGCCGCCGAGACGATCCCCCACGACGCCCCGACCCCGCACCCCACCACCAGCGCGGCAACCGGCCCGACCGCGCGGTGCGCCCACCGGGTCAGCGGGTAGCAGGCCAGCGCGAGCAGTGCGGACTGTACGACGAGGAGGGTGTCGGAACCCGGGAAGAGCCGGTAGAACGGCGCCACGAGCACCAGAATCGGATGGAAATGATCCCCGAGGAGATTGAACCCCGGCCCCTTCAACTCGACGACAGGGGCCTGTCCGTGCGCATAGGCTTTTATCGCCTGCTCGAATATTCCGAGGTCGAATCCGCCATTGAGCATGCGGTCGTTGCGAAGAATCGCCACCGTGGAATAGAGCACGAAGAAGAGCCCGGTGAGCGACCAGGCCAGCACTCGCGGCCCGGGGATTCGCTGCCGCAGTGCGGCGAGAGCGCGATCGCCCCGGCGGTACAAAGCCTCGGCTCCGGTCCCGGCCCCGATACCAGCCCCGGCCCCGGTCCCGCGCCCGGGTATTTGCCCGGACTCCGGCCCTTTTTCCCGCACCGCAGACCCCACCATGATCCCCACTCGTATTCGTACGCGACCCGTACCTGCATTCGACGGCACTCGGCCGCCCCAACCTACGGGTCGCGCCGGAAGCCTTCCAAGCCGGTCTCGTGGAGCGCGGGGGTTTCACGTTGCGGGGGGTTTCACTTGTGGGTATGACGGACTCTCTGTGGGACAGGCTCTCGGCGCCGGTGCGTGCCGAGGTGGACGACCTGGTCGCCGATGGGCGAAACATTCAGGCGATCGTGGCCATGCGGGAGCGTGCCGGTGTGCCGGTTCCGGAGATCCGGGAGTGTGTCGACCTTCTGGCTGAACGCTGCACAGTGCTGCGCGGGCAGAATTCGGCCTAGCGGGCAGGACTCGACCCGGCGGGCAGGACTCGGCCCAGTGGGCAGGACTCGCCCTAGTCGACCGTTGCTTCGTGGCGGAGGACCGGCGCGCGCTCCTCGTCGGCCGCAGGCGACGGGGCGTGGCATTGGTGGGCGGCGGTGTCGCCCTCGTCGACGAGGTCCTCGTACACCCCGACCTTGAACTTGATCAGATCCAGGGACTCCGTGAGCCTGTCGATCTGGGTCGCGACGAGCGCCTGGTGCTCGCGCATGAGCGTGAGCCGTTCCTCCGCGTTTCCGGCGCCCGCCCTGACCAGGTCGGTGTACCGGCGGAGTACGGGCAGGGGCATGCCCGAGGCGCGCAGGATGATACAGACGGTCAGCCAGTCGACGTCGTCCTCGCGGTAGACCCGGCGCCCGCCCGCGTCGCGTCGTACGGGATCGATGAACAGGCCCTCGCGCTCGTAGAAGCGCAGCGCGTGAACGCTCAAGCCGGTGCGTTCGGCGACCTGTCCGATGCTCAGACTTGGGGTGATCTCAGCCATGCTGGTCAGGGTAACGGGGGCTGCGGGAAAGGGGGTTGATCTAGAGCCGGGTCTAGCTCCTAGGGTGCCTCGTGCGACCGGCTCCACTGCCGCTCCGCGACTCAGTTAGGGAGCACCCTCATGCGCTATCGCACCCTCGGCGGAACCGGGATCGAGGTCAGTACCCACTGCCTCGGGACCATGATGTTCCAGGCCGGCTGCAACTCCGACCACGAGGACTGTGCCCGCATCATCCACGCGGCCCTCGACCAGGGGATCAACTTCGTCGACACCGCCGACATGTACGGACAGGGCGAGTCCGAGGAGATCGTGGGCAAGGCGCTGCGGGGGCGCCGGGACGATGTCGTACTCGCCACCAAGGTGCACTTCCCGATGGGTGAGGGCCCCAACCGCGGTGGCAATTCACGGCGTTGGATCCTGAAGGCGGTCGAGGACAGCCTCCGGCGGCTCGACACCGACTGGATCGACCTCTACCAGATCCACCTCCCCGACCACACCACCGACATCGAGGAGACGCTCTCGGTACTCGGCGACCTCGTGCGGCAGGGGAAGATCCGCGCCTTCGGCTGCTCCAACTACCAGGCCGAGGAGATCGTCGAGGCACACCACGTCTCCGAGCGGCGCGGCCTCGGCCGCTTCCGCACCGCCCAGCCGCCGTACTCGATCCTGGCCCGCGGGGTCGAGGCCTCGGTCCTGCCCGTCAGCGCGCGCCACGGGATGGGCGTACTGGTCTGGAGCCCGCTCGCCTTCGGGTTCCTCACCGGCAAGGTCCGCAAGGACCGGCCGATCGACCTGGGCACCGGCCGTGCCGCGCTCCGGCCGGCGTTCTTCGATCCCGCGCTCGCCGAGAACGCCGCCAAACTCGACGCCGTCGAGCAGCTCGTCGAGCTCGCGGCGAGCATCGGCTGCACCCTCCCGCAGCTCGCCGTCGCCTTCACCGTGGCCCACCCCGCCGTCACTTCGGCGATCATCGGGCCGCGGACGATGCAGCAGCTGGAGGACCTCCTCAAGGGCGCCGCGCTCACCCTCGACGATGCGACCCTCGACCGGATCGACGAGATCGTGCCGCCGGGGAAGAACCTGTACAACCCCGCCACGTCATTCCCCCCTCGGACGCTGACCGAGGTCGCCCTGCGGCGCCGCCCGCTCGCGGAGCGGGCTGCGGCCTGAGGGTGAACAGCCCTGCTCGTGCAGGTCGGTTCAGAGCAGGCGGCGGGCGCCTTCCATGGCGCGCAGCAGCGCCGAGCGGCACGCCCGGACCGCCGGGTGGTCCCCGCTGCTGTGCCGTACGGCCGCGAAGAGCCGCAGGGCGCGACCGCCGGTCCGGCAGCCGGCAGCCGGTAGCCGGTAGCCGCAGCAGCGGAACGCTCGGGGCGCTCCCGCCCCACAGCAGATCGGGCAGGAGCGCCACCGCGTGGCCCTGCTCCGGGCGATGGTCCTGGCGGCGACGGCGCAGGACTCCCAGGCCGCCTCCCCCGCCCGGGGGAGGCAGATACCTCCGGCGGGGGACGTGGCCGGGCCGGTAAGGCCGGAGGCTGGGATTCCTGCTGCTGGAAGGGGAGTCCGGGTGGATCGGAAACGGGATCGGGATCGGAAACGGGATCGGAAACGGGATCGGGATCGGGATCGGGAACGGGATCGGAAACAGAAGCTGGAACGTTGGGACCGCACCGGGCGGAGCGCGGCGTACGGGGCGGCTCTGGCGCTGTCGCCGTACCTGCTCATCAAGGTCTCGTGGGTGATCGGCTCCCTCGTGGGGGTGCTGCCGATCGGCAAGGGGTTCGGCCTGGCGGAGTGGGTGGTGCTCAACACCGTCACGGTCGGGATGGCGGCGATCGGGATCGCGCTGGCGCTCGCGCTGGTGCGGCCGTGGGGGATGCGGATACCGGGGGCGCTGGTCGCGTTCTGCTCCTGGGTGGGGTCGGGATTCCTCGTCTCGGTGCTGCCGGTCGTTCTGGTCGGCGCGCTCCTGGCGGTGGGCGGCGACTCGCAGGCGTCGCAGGCCTCGCAGGGCGGCGGTGACGATCCGGCCATGCCGGCCTGGGAGGGCGTACTGGTCGAGTTCAGCTTCGTGGGGATGGGCCTGGGACTGGCTCTCGCCGTTCCCGCGTATCTGCGCCGCCGCTGGCCGGATGCGTTCGCCGGGCGAGTCGGCGACGGTCCGCGTACGGTGCCGCCGTGGGCGGCCGTCGTCGGTGCCGCGGTCGGTCTGGTCTGGCTCTACTGGGCGGCCGGAGGCACCCTGGGAATCGCCCACCCGGCCGTGCGGAACACCGATGGGTACGTACTGGCCGCCGGCTATGGCTTCTGGGCACTCGCCGGATCCGCCGCCGTCTGGACGCTCACCCGGGCGCGCCCCGCCCGGTTGCCGCGCTGGGTCCCGCTGGTGTTCGGGTGGGTCGGATCGGGCTCACTGTTCGCATGGAGCGCCTGGAAGCTGCCCCTCATGCTGTACGTGGCGCTGGCGGAACCGCCCGATGTCACGCCACCGGAGAACCTCACGGTCGCGGTGGTGCTGCACCTCTGTGCGGTGGCGGCGGGCGCGACAATGCTGCGGACACTCGTCCGTACCCGTACCCGTACTGGCACCCGCACGCACACGCACACGCACTCCCACACCCGCGTTGCCGGTCGATGATCCCGGGGCTGGACGGCGCAGTCCATCGCGCTGACGTGGGGCAACGCGGGTCGGCCAGGGACGCTTGGACGGCTGAGCAAGAACAATCTTGCTCAGCCGCAGGTGCCTCACCGCAACTTGATGGTCTGACCGACTCTGATGTGGTCGGGGTTCTCGATCCCGTTCAGGCGGGCCAGCTTGGCCACGGTCGTCCCGTGCGCCGCCGCGATTTCGCTGAGGGTGTCTCCGGGCCGCACGCGGTACGTGTCCGCGCCGCCGGTACTCCAGTTCGCCGGGTGCCTCAGCCGTTCGGCCACCCGGCGCCGCACATCGGCCATGCCGATGCCGGGGCCGCGCGGGTCGACCTTCCCGGGCTGCCACTCGGAGTGGCCGATCACCGAGGTGTTGCCGTCCTTGCCCCAGCCGTGCGCGCGCACCAGGGCGGCCGAGGCACGCACGATCGCATTGACCTGCGCCGCCGGCCACGGGTCGGATCCGTCGCCGAGGTTCTCGCACTCGAACCCGTAGAAGCGGGCGTTGCCGTCGGTGTTGGCCTCGTTGTCGGCGGGCAGGGTGCGTTCCGCGATGACCGCTCGCAGTACGTCGTCGTCGCCGAGGCCCGCGTGGTTGGCACGTCCGTACCCGACCAGGTGCACGGTGCCGTTCTTGGCGATCACTCCGTGGCAGAGCGGGCCGGGGAGTCCGGCGTATCCGTCGCGGCAGATACGGACCGTGGCGGCGGTGCCCCTGGTGACCGTGTGGTGGATCATCACCCCGTGCACCGGGCCCCAGGCGCCCTTGTGATTCCGGTTGTGCGTACGCCAGTTGCCGACCTCGACGACTCGTACGCCCTCGGCGCGGAGTACGGACAGGAAGGTGTTGGCGGAGAGCGGCTTGGCCATGGTGCCTCCAGACACGGCAGAGCCCCGGCCGTCGGCGTGGGGAGGGAAGGGGAGGGGGAGGGAAGGGGAGGGGGAGTGCGGGGTGGGGCTACGGGATCCCGTACTCCCACCGCACACCGAGGTGACTGCCCGATACCCGGGTGGCGCCCGCCGAACCAACAAGCTTGTGGGTAATGAGAGTTGACCCGATTCCTCACGGCGGCTCCGACAGGACTCTGCCGGTGTGTCACGCCCCCGGCAGGGGCGTGGGTGGCAGTTCCGGTAGCTGTATGCCATTGGGGTGGTTGAGGCTCTGGCACGGTACGACACCACGCTCGGCTGTCTAGGTTCGTAGAGGAGTGGGCCCGATCGGGGTCCGGGCAGCAGGGGTGCGGGCGAGGCGTGCGACGGTCACATGATGCGGATGCGGATGCGGATGCGGATGCGGATGCGGATGCGGATGCGGATGCGGATGCGGATGCGGATTCGGATGCGGATTCGGATTCGGGTGAGCTGGGGCGGCGGAAGCTGATGCGGCTGTCGGCAATGGCAGGAGCCGGGGCACTCGGTCTCCTCGCGGGTGGCGGACCTGCATGGGCCGCGACCGGCCGGTGGGGGCGGGAGCCGAGGCCGCCGGTGACGGGCCCCTTGGCCGGTGAGGACTTCAAGCGGTTGCCGGGGGCGGGCCGGAAGGTGGCGTTGACGTTCGACTGCGGGGGCACTGCGGGCGGCGACAGGCAAGTGCTGGAGACGCTGGAGGCGCGGGGCGTACCGGCCTCGTTCTTCATGACGGGTCTCTTCGCCCGGCGCAACCCGGATCTCGCCCGGGTGATCGCCGCCCGGTATCCGCTGGGCAACCATTCCATGACCCATCCCAAGTTCAACACGCTTACCTCCGCACAGCGTTCCGCCGAAGTGGAGGCGGCCGCCGAGGCGCTCGCGGAGGCTGCTGGAAGGCCGGCCGATGCGCTGTTCCGTTTTCCGTACGGCATCTGCAACAAGGAGAGCATCGGCGAGGTCAATGCCGCTGGTTACGTGTCGGTGGGCTGGACCGTGGACAGCGCGGGATGGAGGGGCACCAGCGGTGGCGCGAACACGGCCACGGTCGTCGACCGGGTCACCAAGGCTCTGGAGCCCGGTGCGATCGTGCTGATGCACATCGGCACCACCAGCGCCTCCGACCCGTCCAAGGTCGATGTCACCGCCCTGCCTCGTCTCCTCGACGCGATCACGGCACAGGGCTACGGCTACACCACACTCCTCGACTTCTTCCGCCCGGCCCCGGGCGTGCGCCGCCCCTGGACGGGTTGATGCGGTTACGGCGCCCGGTGGGCGCCGGGGGTGGTGAACCGGTATCCGGCGTAAAGGAGCCGGGGCAGGTAGTGGGCCAGGGCCTGCACCGTGGGGGAACGGTCAGCGGCTCCCTCGTGCTCGGGGACGTCGGAACCGCTCAGGACTCCGTCATGATGCAGGACGATCGCTCCGGTGCGGGCCTGCTCCAGGACGGCCCGGCCGATGCGCTGAGCGGTGCGGGTGCCGGAGTCCACCGACGACAACGACCAGGAAACGGGCCGCAGTTCAAGGTCGGCGCAGGCAGCGAGCGCGGCGGGTGCGAAGTGCCCGCCAGGGGCTCGGAAGAGGGCCGGGGTACGTCCGCATACGGCGGTGACGGTCTGCTGGGTGCGGGTGATCTGGTCGTGGGTCGCGGCCGGGGGCAGGCCGGACAGCGAGGGGTGGTTCCAGGTGTGGTTGCCGAGCGTGTGGCCGGCGTCCGCGATGCGGCGCACCACGTCGGGATACTTGGCGGCGTTGAGACCGAGCAGGAAGAACGTCGCGGGGACCCGGTAGCGGGCCAGGACGGCCAGCACGCGCGGGGTGTAGAGGGGGCTGGGGCCGTCGTCAAAGGTCAGAGCCATCAACATGGGGCCCGCGCGCACCTCGCGTTCGGGCACCGGCAGCGCCGGGCCACCTGCTCCGGCCTGTGCCACTGCCTGCGCCCCGGAGGCGGTCAGCGGCAGGGCGGCAAGGGCCGCACCCAGCAGTGAACGGCGTGAGAAGAGCTCCGGACCAGCGTTCATTTCGACAGCCTGGCCCGGTCACGGCGTCCCGGGCGGGAGGGCACGCCGACCGGGCCGGGGGGTGAATCGCGGCGGCGAGTGCGCGAGCTCGGCAGTCATGATCCTGGCAGTGGACGTTGCGGACCTTGCGGACCTTGCGGACTGATGCTGCGTCGGATGCTCTGTGCCGGATGCCCCGCAGCATCGGTCCGAACGGGGTACGAGCACATCGCCGGACGCGCCGCCGGGACGCCTGGCCGCCGCAGCGCGCGACAGGGCCATCGAAAGGCCGAGCCGCCGAAAGGCTGGCAGTCGAAAGACCAAGTCGCCGAAAGACCGAGCCGTCGAATGACTGGGCCGTCCGGATGGCAGGACGTCCTCGTTCGAGTTGTCGGCCCTGGCCGGCGAGCCAGGGCGGGCAGAGCCGAAGCATGAGAACACTCCTTTCCAGGCTTCGCGCCGTCGGTGTGCTGGCCTGCGCGCTCGTGCTGTCCGCCGGCACACCCGCCCTCGGCGGTCCACCGCACACCGGCCGTGCAGTCGGCCCGTCCGCGCCCCGTACGGTGTCCGCCTGGCTGCCGTACTGGAATGCCGAAACCGCCTACCCGGACGCGCTCGCCCACGCCGACCAGCTCCACACGGTCAGCCCGTTCTGGTACCAGGCGACCTCCGACGCGTCCATCAAGGCCCACCCCGGTGCCGGTGACCGGAGGATCGTCGACGGGCTCCACGCCAAGAAGATCCGTGTCGTGCCCACCGTCACCGAGACCCTCGACGCCAAGGCCATGGCCGCGCTCCTCGACGACCCCGCCCGCCGCAAAGCGCACGTCGACGCCCTCATGAAGATCGCGGAGAGCGGCTCCTACGACGGCCTCGACCTCGACTACGAGAAAATGGCCGACACCGCTGACGAGACCCTCCGCGAACGCGTCCGCACCGGCTACAACAGACTGGCCGACGAGCTGTGCAGCCGCCTGCACAACCAGCGGATGCTCTGTGTGATCACCGTGATGCCCTACACCCGGGGCTCCGGGCACGCCTTCGACTACGCCCACCTCGGCAAGGCCGCCGACCGGCTGCGGATCATGGCGTACAACCTGCACAACGCCACCGGCCGCCCGGGTCCGATCTCCTCCACCGCCTGGTACGAGGAGATCCTCACCCACGCCACCGCAAAGGTTCCCCGGGAGAAGCTGGAGGTCGCTCTGCCCGGCTACGGCTGGGACTGGACGGTCGGCTCCCGCGCCCGTGCCAAGCACGTCACCTGGCACGAGGCCGAAGCCCTGCGCCGGGAGAAGAAGGCCCGGTACGTTTTCGACACCGCCGCCGGAACTCCCCACTTCACCTACACCGACGCCGACGGTAAACGCCACGAGGTCTGGTACCAGGATGCCCGTGGCACCACCGCACACCTGGAAGTCGTGCGGAAACACGGGGTCCCCGCCACCGGCCTCTGGGCCCTCGGCTTCGAAGACCCGGCCACGTGGGAAGCCGTCGCGAACTAGTCCGTGCCCTGCCTTGGGTACCAGGGGGACAGTCGACACCTCCGACACCTCGCTGGGCTTCCCCGCCTCGCTTCGCCCAACTCCCTTGCTCCGGTGAGGACTTCAGCAGGTCACTGTGACGGCAATTCGTCCGCGTCATGAGCTCGGTCGACGGGACGCGCCAGACCGCACATGACCGCACCCGGTCCGCCACGAACGCCCACGAAGGGGCGGCCTGCGGACCGGATGCGGTCAGTGGGGTGCGGCCGGGCCCGGCGGCCGGGGCGCGGCGAAGAAGGTCAGGCCTTCTTCGTCTCCCAGAAGATGCGGTCGATCTCGGCGATGAGCTCAAGAGCCTTCTCGCCGGTCTTCGGGTCCGTCGACGCCTTGGCGGTCGAGAGGGCCTTCAGGGTGTCGTTGACCAGCTGGTGCAGCTGCGGGTACTTCTCGAAGTGCGGGGGCTTGAAGTAGTCGCTCCAGAGCACCGAGACGTGGTGCTTGGCGAGCTCCGCACGCTGCTCCTTGATGACGACGGCGCGCGCCTGGAAGTGCGCGTCGTCGTTGGCCTGCATCTTTTCCTGGACGGCCTTGACCGACTCGGCCTCGATGCGGGCCTGGGCGGGGTCGTACACGCCGCACGGGAGGTCGCAGTGAGCGCTGACCTTCACCTTGGGGGCGAACAGGCGGGAGAGCATGTAAATCGCATCCTTCCTCGTGATCGTCTTCTCAAGGGTGGAGATTACTCCGTGGAGAGCGCCTTTTCGCGAGTGCCCCCGGGGGCTTACGTCAAAAGTCCGGGGTGAGTATGGGACCGGGGGCGGTGAAGGATCGGAACCGGGAGGTGCCGCAGATGACGGAGTACGGGCGGGAGCGGGAAGAGCGGGAGCGGGGAAGGGTGCGGGAGCGGGAGCAGGAGCGGGAGCGTGGGGTGCAGCGGGCCGTGTTGCCGTTCGGGGTTGCCGAGGTCGGCGGGCTCTCCATGGTGCCGACGCTGCTCCACCGCGATCAGGTGCTGGTGCACTGGGGCGCCGAGGTCCGTGTGGGTGACGTGGCGGTGCTGCGGCACCCGTTGCAGCAGGACTTGCTGGTCGTGAAGCGGATCGTGGAGCGGAGGGAAGGGGGCTGGTGGGTGCTCGGGGACAACCGGGACGAGGAGATGTCCGACTCCCGGACCTTCGGGGCCGTACCGCCCGCCCTGGTGCTCGGGCGGGTACGGGCCAGGTACCGGCCGATACTGGCCGGGCGTCAGCGGTCCGTCGGCGCGGTCGCCTCCTGGCTGCTGTCGGCGGTGCGGCCGGTGCTGGCCGACCGTTCGGCCTCCAGGCGCTTGCGGGCGCGGTAGGCGGCGACGTTGGCGCGGGTGGCGCACCGGTCGGAGCAGTAGCGGCGGGAGCGGTTGGTGGAGGTGTCGAGGTAGGCGTTGCGGCAGGGTGCGGCCTGGCACAGGCCGAGGCGTTCCGGGCCGTGCTCGGTGACGTGGAAGGCCAGCCCCATGGAGGCGGTCGCCGCGTACCCCGCGGTCACGTTCGACGGGTGCTCGGCGAGGTGCATGTGCCAGTCCGGACGGCCGTCGCTCTTGCGCGTCTCGTGGCCGGAGATCTGCGGGCTCACCGGGAATTCGAGGAGGAGTGAGTTGAGGAGGTCGACGGCGAGGGTCTCGTCGCCGGTGTCGGCCGCTTCGAAGATCGCGCGAAGGCGGGCGCGAACCGAGCGGAAGCGGGTGACGTCGGCGTCGGTGGCCCGGCGGGCCGCCTGCTGACTGTTGCCGAACAGGTCGCGGACCGCTTCCACCGAGGTGAGCGAGTCCTTGTTGCGGGCCGGTTCCTCGCTGTTCACCAGGCGCACGGCGTAGTCGGCGTAATAGGCCAGTTCCACTTGTGGTCCTTACGGGGGGCGGTCTAGTCTCGGTGCGAGCGTCTGACGTAATGGGCGGTTCTCGGTCGAGAGTATTACGGAATGGGTGGTTTCCCGTGGTGGGTGAATCGGTGCATCAGTCGAAGGGCGGGTTGAGCGGCGAGTTGAAGGGCGAGTCGAAGGGCGAGACGGTCGGTCGGTCGGTGGGTGGGGCCGAGGGGCGGTCGGGGGTGGACTGGGCGGCGTGGCAGCGGAGCTGGGACCGCCAGCAGGAGTGGTACATGCCCGACCGCGAGGAGCGCTTCCGGGTCATGCTCGACATGGTGGAGGCGGTCGTCGGGCCCGAACCGCGGGTGCTCGACCTCGCATGCGGTACGGGAAGTATCACGGGCAGGCTGCTGCAGCGGTTCCCGGGCGCGACGAGTACCGGCGTCGATCTCGATCCGGCGCTGCTCGCGATCGCCCGCGGGTCCTTCGAGGGGGACGGGCGGGTGGAGTTCGTGAGTGCGGACCTCGCCGATCCAGGGTGGCGGGGCAAACTTCCGTACGAGAGCTACGACGCGGTGCTCACCGCCACCGCGCTGCACTGGCTGAAGCTGGGACCGCTCGGCACGCTGTACGGGGAGATCGGTGAACTGGTGCGCGAGGGCGGGGTGTTCATGAACGCGGACCGGATGAAGGACTCGACGACTCCCCGGATCAACGCCGCCGAGCGGGCGTCGCGGCACGCCTTGATGGAGCGTACGAGGGGCGGAGAGGTGCGGGACTGGGCCCAGTGGTGGGAACTGGCCGCTGCCGCACCGGAGTTGGCGGCTCCGACCGCCGAGCGCTTCGCGATCTTCGGGGAGCATGCGGACGGGGAGACGCCGTCCTTGGAGTGGCACGCGGCGACGCTGCGGGCGGCCGGGTTCGGCGAGGCGCGGGCGGTGTGGGCGTCGCCCTCGGACTCGCTGGTGCTGGCGGTCAAGTAGCGGGCAGGCGAGAAGGGGCGGCACGGGATCGGTCCCGTGCCGCCCCTTCTCGTACTTCAGAAGTTCTCGTCCATCAGGAGACGGCTACAGCACCTTCGAGAGGAACGACTTCGTCCGGTCGTGCTGCGGATTCGTCAGGACGTCGCGCGGGTGGCCGGACTCGACGACCACGCCCCCGTCCATGAAGACCAGCGAGTCGCCGACCTCGCGGGCGAATCCCATCTCGTGCGTGACGACGATCATCGTCATGCCGTCGTCGGCGAGCGAGCGCATCACGTCCAGCACGTCGCCCACCAGCTCCGGGTCGAGCGCGGACGTCGGCTCGTCGAAGAGCATCAGCTTCGGTTCCATCGCCAACGCCCGTGCGATGGCGACGCGTTGCTGCTGGCCGCCGGAGAGCTGGGCCGGGTAGTTGCCGGCCTTGTCGGCGAGGCCGACCCGGTCGAGCAGCTTCTGAGCACGCTCGCGGGCGACCGCCTTGGTGTCGCCCTTGACCTGGATGGGCGCCTCCATGACGTTCTCCAGCGCCGTCATGTGCGGGAACAGGTTGAAGCGCTGGAAGACCATGCCGATGTCCCGGCGCTGGCGGGCGACTTCGCTGTCCTTCAGCTCGTACAGCTTGTCGCCCTTCTGCCGGTAGCCGACCAGCTGGCCGTCGACCGAGAGACGGCCCGCGTTGACCTTCTCCAGGTGGTTGATGCACCGCAGGAAGGTCGACTTGCCGGAGCCGGACGGGCCGACCAGGCAGAACACCTCACCGGTGGCGACCTCCAGGTTGATTCCCTTGAGGACTTCTACGTGGCCGAAGGACTTGCGTACGCCCTCGGCCTTCACCATGGCGGTCATGCGGTGCCCCTCTCACGGCCCAGGCCGAGCATGTTCGTCTTGATCTTCTGCCACGGGGTGGCCGGCAGCGAGCGCAGCGAGCCGCGCGCGTACCGTCGCTCCAGGTAGAACTGGAAGACGCTGAACACGCTCGTCATCACCAGGTACCAGATGGCCGCGACGAAGAACATCTCCATGACGGCGTACGACGAGGAGCCGATTGCCGACGTCGAGCGCAGCAGCTCGTTGTACGTCACCGCGTACACCAGCGCCGAGGTCTTCAGCATGTTGATGAACTCGTTGCCGGTCGGCGGCACGATCACCCGCATCGCCTGCGGGATCACGATGCGGCGCAGCGTCTTGGCCTGGCTCATGCCGAGCGCCTGCGAGGCCTCGGTCTGGCCCTCGTCGACGGCCAGCAGGCCGGCCCGGCAGATCTCCGCCATGTACGCGGCCTCGTTGAGCCCGAGACCGAGCAGCGCGCACAGGAACGGGGTCATCACGTCGGTCATCTCGTCCTTGTAGAGAGGACCGAGATTGAGGACCGGGAAGATCAGCGCCAGGTTGAACCACAGCAGCAGCTGGAGGTAGACCGGCGTGCCGCGGAAGAACCAGATGTAGAGCCAGGCGACCCCGCTGGTCACCGGGTTCTTGGAGAGCCGCATCACGGCCAGCACGATGCCGAGCACCACGCCCATCACCATGGCCAGCACGCTGATCAGCAGGGTGCGCCCGGCGCCCGCGACGACGGTGTCGTCGAAGAGCTTGTCACCGACCGCGCCCCACTGGATGTCGCCCTGCGAGAACGAGTACCCGACCAGGAGCAGCAGCGCGATCACGATCACGCCGCTGACCCAGCGCCCGTAGTGGCGTACGGGGATGGCCTTGATGGCCTCGGCCGGCCCGGACGACGGGGTGACCGTCGACGGGGCCGTGGATGGGGCCGCCGATGGGGCCGCCGATGGGGCCGGGTCCTGGGCCTGGGCCGAGGAGTCGCCGGGGGTGGCGTCGGCGGGCTCCTTGCTGAACTTCTCAGTCATGACGACTGCCCTTCAGTGGTGCTCAGAGGTACGGCACGGCCGGTGCGCGCACGGCATGCGCCTCGTGCGCGAACGCGCGAAACGGCGTGCGCGCCGGCCGGTGTCGAGTCGGGACTACTTGCCGCTGTTGATGGCCGCGGCCTCGATCGCGCCGGTCTGGGCGCCCCACTTCTCCAGCACCTTCTTGTAGGTGCCGTCCTTGATGATCGCGTCGACGGCCTCCTTGAGGGCGTCGCGCAGCTTGCTGTTCTTCTTGTCCACGGCGATGCCGAACGGGCCCGCCTCGAACTGCTCGCCGACGACCTCGAAGGTCTTGCCGCCGTCCGCCTTGCGGGCCAGGTCGACCGCCACCGGGTAGTCGTTGACGCCGGCCACCACACCGCCGGCCCGTACGCGGGTCTGCGCCTCGGTGTCGTTCTCGAAGGACTTGATGTCGACGGCCTTCTTGCCACCGTCGGTGCACTTCTTCGACAGCGCCTTCAGGGCCGTCTCGTACGTGGTGCCCATCTGCACGCCGACCGGCTTGCCGCACAGGTCGTCGAAGGACTTGATGCCCGCGGCGTTGCCCTTCTTGACGTAAATGGCTGTGCCCGCGACGAAGTAGTCCACGAAGTCGACGCCCGTGCCGAGCTTCTTGCCCTTGTCGTCCAGGCCCTCCTGGCGGGCCTTGGTGTCCGTGATGGAGGACATCGCGGCGTCGTAGCGGCCCGCGTTCACGCCGGTGACCAGGGTGTCGAACTTGGCGTCGGTGAGCTTCACCTTGACGCCCAGCTTCTTGCCGATCTCAGCGGCGAGGTCGGGGTCCACACCGACGATCTCGCCGCCCTCCTTGGACTCCATCGGGGCGTACTCGGCGTTGGTGCCGATCTCCAGCGTGCCCTTCTTCTGGATCGCCTCGGGGAGCTTGGCGAACAGCGCGTTGCCGTTGCCGGCCTTGTCGCCGCCGCTCTTGTCGCCGTCGCCGGCACCGGTCTGGTCGCCGCAGCCGGTGAGAACCAGTGCTCCGGCTACCGCGAGCGCGCCGACCGCGGCTATTCGGGAACGTGCGGCCGAGCGGCGGGGGGTGAGAGCGGTCATGGGGGTCCTCCGGCAGATGAGGGTGTACGTCCGTTTCCCGGTGATCCGGGGGCCCGGTTCTCCGGGCTGGTCGCGGTGGCCGAGCACGCGGCTCTGGGTGGTACGACCGGACACGACCAGGTGTGATGTCGGCATCTTGCCATTCGGACCCGGTCATTAAGGGGGCTCGTCATGTCAAAATCAGATAACGGGTGATCCCCGAACCCCAACGGGCCGGTACATCAAGGCCGGACCTTCTGCGGGGTTGTTGCCGCACTACCGGAAAAACTCCGGCAAGTCTCGCGATGCGGACGCAGAATAGACCGCACAACGGGACAAGTACTGGACTTCTCCGGAACTTGTCCGACATCGCATCATGAGTCGTCCCAACTCCACCGGCGCTCTGCTCACAATCAGCCACCGCTCGGATACGGACTCGTCGCCGGTGCACTCGGTCCGGTAAGAAGGATCCTTACACCCCTCATCCGGGGCCCAGGGCGCGTGTGCGGCGCGCCCGCGCGCACGTACCTCCCCCTGCCGGGACGGGCCAACCGTCCGGGCGGGGCACGTGCGCGGACCCGCCCACCCCTCCTCAACCAGGAGTGGCCACCCTCAACTGATGAAGACTTAAGGGGTCAACAGACATGGCAGCGGAGATCGTCAATCCCGAAACCGGTACGGGCGCGGGGCTGGATGAGCCCTTCGACCCGGCCTTCGCGCTCCACCGGGGCGGCAAGATGGCCGTGCAGGCCACCGTGCCGATCCGCGACAAGGACGACCTGTCCCTGGCGTACACGCCCGGTGTCGCCAAGGTGTGCAGCGCCATCGCCGAGCAGCCGGACCTGGTCAACGACTACACCTGGAAGTCGAACGTCGTCGCGGTCGTCACCGACGGCACGGCGGTCCTCGGCCTCGGTGACATCGGTCCGGAAGCCTCCCTCCCCGTGATGGAGGGCAAGGCAATCCTCTTCAAGCAGTTCGGCGGCGTCGACGCGGTTCCGATCGCGCTCGCGACCACGAACACCGAAGAGATCATCGAGACGGTCGTCCGTCTCGCCCCGTCCTTCGGCGGGGTCAACCTCGAAGACATCTCGGCCCCGCGCTGCTTCGAGATCGAGCGTCGGCTCCAGGAAGCCCTGGACATCCCGGTGTTCCACGACGACCAGCACGGCACCGCCGTGGTGACCCTGGCGGCCCTGCGCAACGCGGCCCGCCTGACCGGCCGCTCGCTGGCCGATCTGCGCGCGGTCATCTCGGGTGCGGGCGCGGCGGGCGTCGCCATCGCCAAGTTCCTGCTGGAGGCCGGTCTCGGCGACGTGGCCGTCGCCGACCGCAAGGGCATCGTCAGCCGCGACCGCGACGACCTGACGCCGGTCAAGCGCGAGCTGGCGGAACTGACGAACAAGGCGGGCCTGAGCGGCTCGCTCGAATCCGCTCTGGCCGGCGCCGACGTCTTCATCGGCGTTTCCGGCGGTACGGTCCCGGAGCCCGCGGTGGCGTCCATGGCTCCCGGCGCGTTCGTCTTCGCCATGGCGAACCCGAACCCCGAGGTCCACCCCGACATCGCCCACAAGTACGCGGCGGTCGTCGCGACGGGCCGCTCGGACTACCCGAACCAGATCAACAACGTCCTCGCGTTCCCCGGCATCTTCGCCGGAGCGCTCCAGGTGCGCGCCTCGCGCATCACCGAAGGCATGAAGATCGCCGCGGCGAACGCGCTGGCGGACGTGGTGGGCGACGCGCTCGCCGCCGACTACGTCATCCCGTCCCCGTTCGACGAGCGGGTCGCCCCGGCGGTCACGGCGGCGGTCGCCGCTGCGGCTCGTGCCGAGGGCGTGGCGCGGCGGTAGTCGCTGACTGTCGCTGTTTTACGAGTACGGGCCGCGCCCGTGTCCCCAGTGCGGGGGGCACGGGCGCGGCCCGTATCTGCTCGTGGGGTGCGGCGACTCTGCTTGTGAGGGGCGGGGACTCGGCTTCTGGGGTGCGGCGACGCGGCGCGGGTCACACCCCGCAGCGGTTCCGTCACGTGGCCGGGGCGGCCTATGGTCGGGCCATGTTCGCCGCATACGCAGCCCGCATCGACCGTGACCAGCCGCTCAACGGCCTTGAGCTGGGGGAGCGCCCCGAGCCCGAAGTACGGCCCGGGTGGACCACCGTGACCGTCAAGGCAGCCTCCCTCAACCACCACGACCTGTGGTCGCTGCGCGGGGTGGGGATCAGCGACGAGGCGCTGCCGATGATCCTCGGCTGCGACGCGGCGGGCGTCGACGCGGACGGCAACGAGGTCGTGCTGCACTCCGTCATCGGCGAGAGTGGGCACGGCGTCGGACCGTACGAGAAGCGGTCGATCCTCACCGAGAAGTACCAGGGGACCTTCGCCGAGCGGGTCACCGTACCCGTGTGGAACGTACTGCCGAAGCCCAAGGAGCTCAGCTTCGAGGAGGCGGCCTGTCTGCCGACCGCGTGGCTGACCGCGTACCGGATGCTGTTCACCAATGCGGGCGTACGGCCAGGGGACGCGGTGCTCGTGCAGGGTGCGGGCGGCGGGGTCGCCACCGCGGCGATCGTGCTCGGGAAGGCCGCCGGGCTGCGGATGTACGCGACCAGCCGGGACGAGGCCAAGCGGAAGCGGGCCGTCGAACTGGGCGCCGTGGACGCCTTCGAGCCGGGCGCGCGGCTGCCCCAGCGGGTGGATGCCGTCATCGAGACGGTGGGCGCCGCCACCTGGTCGCACTCGGTGAAGTCGCTGCGACCCGGCGGGACGCTCGTCATCTCCGGCGCGACCAGCGGGCCCAACCCGCCTGCCGCCGAGCTGAACCGGATCTTCTTCCTGGAGCTGAAGGTCGTCGGCTCGACGATGGGCTCCAAGGACGAGCTGGAGGACCTGCTCAACTTCTGCGCGGCGACCGGGGTGCGGCCGGTGATCGACCAGGTGCTGCCGCTGGAGAGGGCCCGGGAGGGCTTCGAGCGGATGGCCGGCGGGGACCTCTTCGGAAAGATTGTGCTCACCGGGTCTTGAGAGTCGCGGGGGGCGCTGTTTTGATCTCCGGCACCGTCTGACTGGACTGGACTGCCCGAGGAGTGCCCGTGCGCGGTACGTACCGAAGAGTGGTTGCCGGCTTGGCCTGTGGTGTGCTGCTTACGGGCGGGGGCCTGGCCGCCCCCGTCGCGTACGCGGCACCCGCCCCCGCCCCCGTCATCCCCAAGCTGACCGACGACCAGGGCCGCGTCCTCACCCTGCGCGGCTGGAACGTCGAGGACAAGACCCACCGCGGTGAGAACGCCCTCTCCGCCATCACCGAGAAACACTTCCGCGACATGAGCGCGCAGGGCTTCAACTTCGCCCGCCTGCTGGTCTTCTGGGACGACCTGGAGGCGAAGCGCGGGCAGTACAGCGAGAAGTACCTGCGCAAGATCGACCGAATTCTGGACTGGGCGCAGAAGTACGGGGTGAAGGTGCTGCTCGACGGCCACCAGGACGTCTTCGGCCCCGCCTTCGGGCACCGCGGCATCCCGGAGTGGGCGACGCGGACGGACGGCCTGCCGTTCACACCGAATCCGGACGACTGGTTCTCCGAGTACTTCCAGCCCGCCGTGCAGCGCGCCTTCACCCACCTGTACGAGGACCAGGACCTCCAGCGCGCCCAGGCTGCCGTGTGGCGGCTGCTCGCCGACCGGTTCGAGGACCACCCGGCGGTCTTCGGCTACGACTTCCTCAACGAGCCGATGGGCGAGCTGAAGGAGGGCGAGGACCTGCCGACGGCGGCCCGGCGGATCGAGCGCGATCAGATCACCCCGATGCACAACCGCCTTGCGGCGGCGGTCCGTTCGGTGGACCGGGACAACTGGCTGTTCGTCGAGCCGACCCCGATCGTGGGCGAGGGCGTCCCGACGGGACTGGGCCGGATCAAGGACCCGAAGCGCAAGGTCGTCTACGCGCCGCACTTCTACAACGCGGGGATGGAGGCGGGCGCGGACTACGACCCGAAGGCCGGCTGGATCGAGGCGTACGAGGCGGCTGTCACCCAGTATCCGAAGCGGTACGGGGTACCGGTCGTGGTCGGCGAGTGGGGCCCGCTCAACAACGACCTCCCGAACATGGGGAGTTTCTACCGGGACGCACTGGCGTCGATGGCGCGCTACGGCTCCGGGTGGGCGGGCTATGTGTGGTGCTACGGGGGCGGGTACTGCGCGGTGGACGCGGGGGGCCGACTGCGGACGAACAAGGAACAGACGGCGGCGCCGTATGCGGCGGGGGTCGCGGGGCGGGTGCACACGGACTCGTACTCGCCATCGAAGGGCGTGTACTCCCTTGCCTACGAGGCAAGTTGGCGTGGCGGTGCCACGACCGAGATCTCCCTGCCACCGAGCGCGAAGGGATGGCGGGTCAGCGTGGGCGGCTGGGCATGGAGCGGGACACGCGAGGTGGCGCCGGGGAAGGCGGCGACGGTGCGGGTGCGTGCGGTGCCGGGGGTGGAGGTGTCGGTGGTGGTGCGGAAGCGGTAGGGCGGGAGCGTGCGGTCGGTGGGCGGCCCCGCTGCCCAAGAGGGCTGGCGGCTTAAGGAGGCTCGGGGGTAAGGGGCAGGCATTTAGGGGCGCGGGGCTGTATTGATATGCGGCTCCGCCGCGTGGGCGCGATCAGCCACGACGCACCCGCACGACGACCACCGGCCCCGCCGCACCGCACCGCACCCGCACGACGTCAATCGAGGTTGACGAAGGCCACCCGTCAACGTAAATTGACGGCATGACCGAAGCAACCGATCTCGCCGCCAGAGCGGGAGACCAGGATCCACGGGTCGGACTGCGCGCGGTGGCCGCCCTGCGGCGCCTGCTGGAGCAGCTGGAGGCCGTACAGGTGCGGGGCGCCCGCACACAGGGCTGGTCGTGGCAGGAGATCGCCGCCGAGCTCGGCGTCAGCAAGCAGGCCGTGCACAAGAAGCATGGGGGTCGATGATGTTCGAACGGTTCACGGAGAGCGCGCGGAGCGTGGTGACCGGGGCGGTCGCCCAGGCGGAGCGGCAGAAGTCGGACGACGTCACCGAGGAGCATCTGCTGCTGTCACTCCTTGAGGTGGCGGACGGGCGGGCCTCGGTCGCCTTCTCCGCACTCGGGCTCGACGCGCGCCGCACGGCGATCGCCGAGTCGCTGGCCGAGGCGCGGCGGCGGGGCGGGGTCTCGAAGGCGGAGGCGGACGCCCTCGCCGGGATGGGAATCGACATCGACGCCATCGTCGCGAAGGTGGAGGAGGCGCACGGAGAGGGCGCTCTGGACGGGGGCGGCAGGGGCAGGCGCCGGCTGCTCAAGAGCCACCGGCCGTTCACGCCCGGCGCGAAGAAGGTCCTCGAACGGTCGCTGCGGGTGGCACTGGGCCGCGGCGACAAGCACATCGGCGAGGAACACCTGCTGCTGGCGCTGGTCACCGGCCCCGGTGTGGTGTCCGAGGTGCTCGGGGAGTACGGGGCGGGGTACGGGGCCGTGGAGCAGGCGATGTTCGGGCACGTGAAGTAGGAGCTGGTGGGCGGGCGTTGTCAGACCCGGGGGCTAGGGTTTTCGGCAACGTTCGTCCGCTGTCCGCCTTGGAGGTTTCCGTGCCCGTGCCCGTGCCCGCGCCCGTTGAGTTCGTGCCCGCCGAGGGCCCCGTGACCGGGCCGGTCACCAAGGTGGGTGGGCAGCCGGCGTGGCTGGAGGGG
This sequence comes from Streptomyces sp. NPDC048442, assembly GCF_040651475.1. Classification (NCBI taxonomy): domain Bacteria; kingdom Bacillati; phylum Actinomycetota; class Actinomycetes; order Kitasatosporales; family Streptomycetaceae; genus Streptomyces; species Streptomyces sp. NPDC048442. The sequence continues at coordinate 35,110 of NZ_JBEZKB010000010.1, read as the reverse complement.
GCACAGTGGCCCCTGTCGAAGGAATCCGGTGAACCGATGGAGTTCATCGGGCAGTTCGCGGTACGGGACGGTGGGTTCGCCTACCTGTTCATGACGGGGGACGACGCGGACGACACCTTCGAGCCGGAGGGCGGGGAGAACGCGCTGATCGTCCAGCCGGGCGGCCGGTTGCCGGACTTCGTGTCCGGGGTGCGGGACCTGGCGGAGGGGCCGGCCGCCGGGGCCGACCACCTGCCGGTGACGGGCGAACCCGACCCGGAGGAGGAGTGCTGGCAGTTCCTGGGCGGCCCCGGGGTGGAGCCGCTCTGGCTGCAGGGCGAGGAAGTGCCGGGGGAGGACTGGGAGCTGGTGGTCCAGCTCGACTCGACCGCGATGCCCTTCGAGGTGAACTTCGGGGACACCGGGGTCGGGTACGCGTTCCTGGCACCGGACGGGAAGGAAGGGCGGTTTCTCTGGCAGTGCGTGTAGGGGAGAGGGGTGGGCTGGGCGGGCCGGGACGAGCAGTTCCGCGTATCAGCGCTTCGAGGTGGCCGGGCCGGGACGAGCAGTTCCGCGTAACAGCGCTTCGAGGCGGCCGGGCCGGGTGCGTGAGGCCTGACGGTGGTGGCTGTTCGCGGCACGGGTGATCCTCGTCGAAAGCGGCAGTGCGTCGAGGAAGACGGGGGGGCCCGCCCAGGTCGGTTCTCGCACCTGGACGGGCCCCGGGGTCGTGCTACTTCTTCGGCCTCCGCAGCAGGCCGTCGATGTGGGCCGCCGCCGTGGCCAGCCTGGCTCGGGCGTCCGTCAGTTGGGTCGCCGAGACTCCGTGGTCGCGGGCCGCGTCGCGGATGCCGTCGCGGAAGCGGTCCAGGAGGCGGTCCAGGTCGCGGGCCGGGTCGGAGCCGGGCTTCGCGTCCTCGAACGCCCAGTCCGGGAGGGACTCCTTCGGGGGCGCGTCCGCTGCCTGCGGGGCCGGGTCGGGGCGGGCGTCCTCGTGGGCGGGGCCGCGGGCCGGGTCGTCCCGTACCGCGTCCTCCCAGGCGTCCTTGGAAGGTGCCTTGTCCGCCCGCTCCACCTTGATGTCGGGGGCCTCGTGCGGGCGGCCGAAGCGGCCGAAGTCCTTGCCCCAGTTGCGGCTGAACTCCTTCTCGATCTCGGCGAGTCCGTCCCGTACGGCGGAGGGCCAGTCGCCGCGTGCCACGTGCTCGCGGACCTGCTCCTCCACTCGGCGGGCCGCCTGCTGCATCTGCTCGCGGGCCCGCTCGGCGGTCTCCTTCGCCTGACGGCGGGCCTCCTGGGCGTCCTCGCGGGCCCGGCGGCTCTCGTCCTTCGCGCGGCGGGCCTGCTCCTTCCACTCCTGGCGGGCCTTGCGCATCTCCTCCTTCGCGGTGCGCCAGGCCTCGTGGTCCCCCCAGGGGGCACCTCGGTCGCCCTTCGCGCCGGAGCCGGCGGGAGCCTCCTTGGAGTCCGCGGCCTGGGCGCGCATCTCGCGGCGCAGGTCGCCCGCCGCGCCCCGTACGTCGTCGCGGATCTCGGCGGCCAGCTCGGAGACCGACTCGCGGATCTCCATCTCCAGGTCGGCCAACTCGCCGCCCCGGCCCGCAAGTTCCTCGCGGCCGGCCTCGGTGATCGAGTACACCTTGCGGCCGCCCTCGGTGGCGTGCGTGACGAGGCCCTCGGCCTCCAGCTTGGCCAGGCGCGGGTAGACGGTGCCGGCGGACGGGGCGTACAGGCCGTGGAAGCGTTCTTCGAGGAGACGGATCACTTCGTAGCCGTGGCGCGGGGCCTCGTCCAGCAGCTTGAGGAGGTAGAGGCGGAGTCGGCCGTGGGCGAAGACGGGAGGCATGTCAGAGGACCTTTCCGGAAGGAGTGCCACCGGGGGTACCGGAAGGGGCGTCGGAGGGAGTGCCGGTAGGGGCGTCGCTGGGTGTGTCGCCGGGTGCGTCGTCGAGCGGCGGTGCGTCGTCGAGTGGCGCGTCGTCGCGCGGCGGGCGGCGCAGCAGGGCGATCGCGCCCGAGACCGTCGTCGCGCGCAGCTTGCCCGCGCCCGTGCCCAGCGTGCCGGTGATCTTCTTCTGCGCCCACTGGCCGGAAACCCGCAGGTCCTCGAACGCGTTGGAGATCGACCCGCTGGTGGTGTTCGCCTCCACCTTCGCGTCGGCGGGGTGCGGGAGGCGGATCGCGATCTCGCCGCTCACCGTCGTCAGGTCGATGTCCGTGGGGCCGTTGCGGACGGTGTCGACGTCGATGACCAGCGCCCCGTTGACCGAGTCCGCCCGGACGGAGGAACCCGCGCCGTCGATGACCGTCAGGTCGCCCGTCACCGACTTGAACTGCAGGTCGCCGGTGAGGGTGTGGGCCGCGACGTTGCCGGAGACCGTCTCCGCCTTCACCCGCCCGGACAGACCGACCAGGGTGGTCTCGCCGGTGACCCCGCGCACCTCGGTGCGCTCCCGGATGCCGGTGACCACCGCGTTCGCACCGACCACGCCCACGTCGACCTTCGCCCCGGCGGGGACGGTGAGGGTGACGGCCGCCGAGCGGTTCCAGCTCCGCCGGTCGAACATCTTGAGGAAGCCGTGCCAGGGCAGGTCCTCGTACGTGACGGTGAGTGTGCCGTCCTTGTGCGTGACGACCAGCGGCGGGCCGTCCAGCTCGGTCACTTCGAGGCGGGCGGTCGGTTCTCCGTCGGAGAGTCCGTCCGTGCCGACGACATTGACGGTGCCGTTGACGATGCGCACGCTCAGCGCGGTCACGGGCGCGTCGAAGGTGAGTTTCTGCGGTTCGGTGACGGACCACTCGGTCATGGTGATTCCTTCCCCAGCCAGTCTTCAGTCGGTCTTCGGCCGGGACTCCGGCCGGTCTTCGGCCGCTCTTCCCCGGGGACGCAACATATCGCGTCTTCTCTTCAACACGATATATCGCGGTTGGGTGAAGTCAAGATAAGGAGTGGGGGTGCGGGGGAGAGGTGCGGGAGGTGGGTGCGGGTGAATTGACCTAGCGTGGGCGTTATGTCGTACCCGATGTCTTCGTCCGCGCAGCCCGTGCAGCCCGCGCACGCCACCGGGGCCCTGCTGCTCTGCCGGGCCCCGGTCGACGAGGTACGCCCTGCGGCCCACCTGCTGCGCGAGCGGATGCTGCTCGCTCCGGCGGGCGACGGCTGGAGCGTCCTCGTCCCGGAGGGCAAGCCCTGGCTGGCGCAGGGGAGCGCGTACGAACCGGTCGACCGGGTCCTCGCGGGCTGGGCGACCGCCCTCGCGGTCGGCGCGAGCTGGCCGGTGCTCGCCCTGTGGTGGGACCCCGACCACGCCGGCTACACCCTCGCCGCCGGATTCCGGCGCACCGTCGGCTACGAGTGGCTGACGGACGGCACCCCGGTCGGCGAGGACGAGGCGATGCGCACCTTCGCGGCACGGCTCGCGCTCGACCCCGTACACGACATGGAGCGGCTGGAGGAACTGGCCGGTCCTGACGGGGACGCGGACGCCAGGGCCCGGCTGCTCGGCCTGGTCGCCCTGCTGCACCGGGCGGGGCTCGAACTGCCGCCGGGCCTCACTCCCGGCGAGAGCGCCGACCGGCTGCGCGAAGTGGTCCGGGTGGGGGCGGGAGCGGAGGCCGTGGAGTGGTCCGGCTGGCGCGACGCACTGCGCGCCGAACTGGACGTGATGGACCACAGCCTGTTCGGTTCCTGGGTACGGGGCCCCAGGGCACGGCTCGTCGGAGCGGTCCAACTGGGCCTGGGCGTACCCCTGTTGGTGTGGGGCCTGCGCCGCTCCTCGGCCGGATGGGCAGTCGCGGGCGGCCTGCTGGCCACCCAGGGCACGCTGAGCCTGACGTACGACAGGATGCGCGCGCGGGGGTGAGGGGCCCCTCCGGGGGGGGCGGGGGCAGGGGTGGGCTGTCGGTGGGGGGCGGCGTGGTGGGTGTGGACCCTCGGGTGTGGGCTGGGCGTGGGGTGCCGGTCGGTCGGTGGGTGCGGATGGGTGCGGGCCCCTGGGTGCGGGCCACCCGTGAGGTCTGGACGGCTGCGGGGTGGGGGCCGCGTATGAGGTCCGGGCCGTCTGTTGGGGTGCGGCCTGCCCGTGCGGCCCGGAACACCTGTGTGGTGAGGGCTGCCCGCGAGGCCTGGGCCGCTGGTGAGGCGTGGACCGCCGGTGGATGTGGACTGCCCGTGAGGCCGGGCTGCCTGTGGGGTGCGGCCTGTCCGAGCGGCGGACTGCCTGCGAGGCCCAGGCCTTCAGGCGGCCTGTGAGGCCCAGGCGGCCTGCGAGGCCTGGCCTGCTCGCGTAGCCCGGACGGCCTGCGAGGTTCGGATCGTCTGCCAGGCCCAGGCCACCCGCGACGCCCGGTCCGCCCGCGAGCGGCGGACTGCCTGCGAGGCCCAGGCGCTCAGGCGACCTGTGAGGCCCAGGTCACCTGCCAGGCCCAGGTCACCTGCGAGGTCTGGCCTGCCCGTGAGGTCCGTTCCCACCCGCTACGCCCACGTCATCCGCGACGCCCACGTCACCCACCTCGCCCGTCCCACCTGCGCCGCCCACGTCATCCGCGCCGCCCGGCCCCGCCCGCGGAGGCCCGCCCCGGCCGCCCGGCCGTGGGCTACTCCTCGTCCTCGTCCTCGTCGTCCAGCCGGGCCAGCCACGTCGCCAGTCGTTCCACCGGGACCTCGAAGTCCGGGTTGAGGTCCACGAACGTGCGCAGCTGCTCGGCGAGCCACTCGAAAGTGACCTCCTCCTCGCCGCGTCGCTTCTCCAGCTCTTCGATGCCACGGTCAGTGAAGTACATGGGTCAAGAATAAAACGGACTGCCGCGCTCCCGGGACGTCCCGCTCTGTCCGGGATCCGGCCGCGGGCCAAGAGGGATTCGTCGTCGTCCCCGCCCCGGTCTGCCCGCTTGCCGGGGCTGACGTGCAACCGGGCGGGCCGGTAGCCTCGTCGCAGTCTTAGCAGAGCGGGTAGAAGTACTGCGGCAAAGCACCGCACCGGCTGGGCAGTTGGGGCGAACACGGGGGGTCACATCATGAGCGGCGGCATCCGCGATGACTGAGTCGAGCCAGTGGCTGGCCGAACTCGCCGCGGCGGCCACCGTCCACTTCACCGCCGACATCCCGGACGGTCCGGGGCCCCCGCGCATGTGGGGCAGCGGATTCTTTGTCGCCCCCGGGCTCATCGTCACCTGTGCGCACGTGCTGCGCGGCCCCCTGCGGGACAAGCGCGACACCGTCTTCCTGGTGCGCGGCGACGGCTTCCACGACGGGCGGCCGGTCCGCGCCCGGATGGCCGCCTCGCTCTGGGACCTCTCCGACGGCGGATCCATCCCGCCGGGCCTCGACCTCGCCGTGGTCCGCCTCGAAACACCCGGTGTCCGCCACGAGTGCGTATGGCTCGCCGACTGGGCCGAGCAGCCTGTCGGCAGCCGGCGCACGGTCCACGGGTACGTGCCCGAGGGCGAGGAGGGGGAAGGCGCAGGGCGGCCCTGGGTGGGAGGGACCCGGGTGCGGGTGCACGAGGGTTCGCCGTACGGGCGCCGCTTCGACGAGAGCGAGGTCCGCATCCTGCCCGGTCTCTCCGGCGGCCCGGTCCTCGACCCGGCCGCCGGCGCCGTCGTCGGCGTCACCAAGTCGCGCCGCCCCGGCGACCAGTCCGGCGGACAGTCCGTCGCGATCACGGCGCTGCGCCAGTTCGGCGAGCTCTACCAGGAGATCGTCCGCGAACACGACAAGTGGCACGAGCGCCGCTGGTCGACAGAAGGTGACGACTGGATCGGCCGGCAGTCCGCACTGCCCGGCGCCGGCGGCGGGTACGGCAGCTGTACGTGGACGCCCGAGGACCGGCGCACGGCGCTCGGCCTGCTCGCCGCGCTGCCCCCGCCGCCCGCCCCGTATGCCGTCATCACCCTCGCCCGGATCGCCTTCCCCAGGCGCCGGGTCGGCGACCCGGTGGCGACGCCGGTCGCCTGGCGCGACGGGCACGGCGAGCTGTACGACGGGTCCACCCCGCAGCGCGCCGAGTACTTTCTGCGCTACCTCGACGACGTACAGCGCCTCGCCGCCTCCCAGGGGCTCGGCAGCAGCGAACTCGTCGACTGGATAGAGCAGCGGAGGGGTGGGGCAGGGGCAGGGGTAGGGGTAGGGGGCGGTGTGGGGGGTGGTGTGGGGGTGCGGGAGTCCGAGCCGCTGTCCGCCGCCCTGTCGCCGCAGGCCGACGACGGCGGGCCGCGCCGCTACCCGGGGCCCGGAGACCCCAAGCCTGTGGTCATCCTGGAACTGCTGCGGCTGGAGGGTGACGGGTCCAGCTACGACTGGACGCTGCGGATGGGCGACGCCGACGGCTTCCCGGTGGACGCCGGGCACGCCGTACCCGCGGCCGACCTCATTCACCGGGTCGGCGCGCCGCTCGCCGACCTGTTCACCCAGGTCGACGTGAAGGAGCGGCCCGCACCGCTCGAAATCGCCCTGGATCTGGGGGACTTCGACCGCCCGGTGCACCACTGGCAGGTCAACCAACAAGCCAACTTCCACGAGCGCGAGCTCAAGGAACTCCTGGGAGTGCGCCGCCCGGTCGTCGTCCGTCAGCTGGAACGGCTCGGGGTGCCGGACGACGCCTGGACCGCCCGCTGGGACGCCACCCACGCCGCGCCGCGGCTCGTCGCCCGGCGCGTCCCGCCGCGCGGCGGCATCCTCACCAAGGGACAGCTCGCCTCGTTCGCCGCCGGGGAAGTGCCGGTGCTGTGCCGGGGCGCCCGCGACAAGATCGGCGCGCGGGCGCTGGGTGAAGCCCTCGCCGCAGGCCACGGCATCGCGCTGTGGCACATCGAAGGGCATGCCGGAGCGCACTGCCGGGAGTCCTGCGACGTACTGCACGCCTTCACCGTCGCCGAGCTCGCCGGCGCCGACAGTGCCGACGAACTCCCGGACCGGCTGCGGCGGATCAGGGCGGCCATCAGTGCGGCCGACCAGCCGCACCCCGCCGGAGGCTTCGCGCTCCTGTACGACGACCCGCGGCGGCCGGCGCCGGGCGACCTGGAGGTGTACGACTCCCCGTGACGAATCCCGTCGTGATGAATCCCGTCGTGATGAATCTCCCCGTCGAGAATCTCCCTGTCACGAATCTCCCCGCCATGAATGACCTCACGAACGCTTTCGCGAATGCCGTCGCGCCTGCTGTCACGCGCGCTCCCGGGGCATCCCGCGCCACTCTGTTCGCCCGGCCACGATGGCCGGAACCTGTCTGTCCGTGCGGGGGAGTTGGGTACATTTTCAGGGGCCCGTTGCGGGCACCGACTGCCCCCGTCGGTCAGGCCACGGCACGCCACGACCGACCGACGACGAGGAGCATGCCATGAGTGTCCACGAGTGGCTGATCTACCAGGGCAAGGGGGACCCCGCCCCCGACCGCATCGACAGCCTCCCGGAACCGCCGCGCTGGCGCCGCTTCGACGGGACGCCGCTCACCGGTGCCGCCGCCGAAGCACCGCCGCTGGACGCCGCGTCGACCCGACGGCTCGGCGACCGTACGGCACTCTCCGCACAGGACCCCACCTCGCTCCAACTCATCAACGCCGCCCTCTACTTGAGGCGGCCACTGCTGGTCACCGGCGACCCCGGCACCGGCAAGAGCACCCTCGCCCACGAGATCGCGTACGAGCTGGGGCTGGGTCGCGTGCTGCAGTGGCCGGTCGTCAGCCGTACGGAACTGAAGGGCGGGCTCTACAGCTACGACGCGATCGGCCGCCTCCAGGACGCGCAGCTGTACGGCAGGCAGGAGGCGCGGCAGGAGGCGCGGCTGGAGGCGAGGCGCGAGGCGCGGCAGGAGGTGGCGCAGGAGCTGCGGAGCGAGGCGCGGCAGGAGCTGCGGCCGGTCGACGGCGGTGCCAGTGGCGACACCGGCCTCGACCGCACCGGTGGTGACACCGGTCGCGACCGTACCGGCGGCGACAGCGGCCTCGACCGCACCGGCGGTGACACCGGTCGCGACCGTACCCGAAGCGACACCAGCACCGACATCGGGCGCTACGTACGCCTCGGCCCGCTCGGCACCGCTCTGCTGCCCACCGTCCGCCCCCGCGTGCTGCTCATCGACGAGCTCGACAAGAGCGACATCGACCTGCCCAACGACCTGCTGAACGTCGTGGAGGAGGGCGAGTTCGACATCCCCGAGCTGGAACGGATCGCCGACCGGCCGGGCCAGCGCACGGTCGACGTCCTCAGCGACGACGGGCGCCGGGTGCCGGTGACCGGCGGGCAGGTGCGCTGCCACGCCTTCCCGGTGATCGTCATGACCAGCAACGGCGAGCGGGAGTTCCCCGCCCCGCTGCTCCGCCGCTGCATCCACGTCCACCTCGACCCGGCGCGCGGCGAACGCCTCGCCGCGATGGTCCAGGCCCACTTCGGGGAGCGCGCCGACGAGACCCACCAGGATCTCGTCGACCTCTTCACCGAGGACAACGGGGGCGAACTGCGCCCCACCGACCAGCTGTTGAACGCCATCTACCTCACCCGCAACGCCCAGCAGCAGGGCCTCGGCAGGCTGTTGCTGCGGCCCGCCGCCGAGCACGGGCAGCGCTGACGCCATGGCTGGCCGACGCCATGTCCTCGCCGACGGCGACCGCATCAACTCCGGTGCCAGCACCGCCCAGTTGACGTCGCTCATCGCCGGTCTGCACGAGCTCGGCATCGACCCGCACCCCGACGAACTCGCCGACGCGCTGTGGCTGGCCCGCTGGGCGCCCGCCGTGCATCCCGAACGGGCGGCGGAGCGGGGCGGCCCGTCGCGTACGGGGCAGGACCGCCCCGGATCCCGGGCGCTCTCGGACGGTGCGCGGCTCTTGGCCGAGGTCACCCCGCCGCGAGGCATCCGGCTGCCCGCCGCCCTCACCGCCGAGCTGGCCGTGTCGGGCCCCGGGCCGGCACCCGGACGCGGGGCCGACGGCGAGGACCCGGCGGCCGCCGAGGAGGCCGCGAGTGGCCGGGTGCGGGTTCCGGTCGCCGCCGCACTGCCCCAACCCCTCGCCCTGCAAAGGGCGTTACGTCCGCTGCGCAGCTACCGCGCCCCCGCCCGCTCCGCCGCGGGACCGGACGCCCTCGACGAGCAGGCCACCGCCGACCGGGCCGCCGACACCGGCATCGTCGTGCCCGTACTGCGCGGCAGCAGGCGGCGGGCCGCCCGCGTGCAGTTCGTGATGGACGTGTCCACCTCGATGGTGGTGTGGGAGGAGACCCTCCAGGAGCTGCGGCAGATCTGCGAACGCTCCGGCGCGTTCCGGGAGGTCCGGGTGCACTACGTACGGGAGAACGCGGACGGTGACGCGGCCGTCGCCCTGTCCGCCGCCCCCGGCGCCCCGCTGCACCGCGCCGAGGAACTCCGCGACCCCACCGGCCACCGCCTCACCTTCGTCCTGAGCGACTGCGCCGGGCCCCTGTGGCGGTCGGGCAAGATGCAGCAGCTGCTGCACGGCTGGGCGTCCACCGCGCCGGTCGCCGTCGTCCAGCCGCTGCCGCAGCGCATGTGGCGGCGCACGCATTTACCCGCTATACAGGGCGAGTTGGTACGGGGCGAAGGTCCGGCGGGGCGGCTCGCGTTCCACCCGGCGGTGGGTGCGGCGCCCGGCCCCGACGCCCTTCCCGTACCCGTCCTGGCGCCCCGACCAGGGCCGCTGCGCGCCTGGGTACGGCTCGTCTCCGGGGCGACCGGGCAGAGCCTGTACGCTGTCGCGGGATGGGTGCGCGCCCACCACCCCGCGTCCGTCGCCCCGCGCCGCACCGACCGCGAGGCGTCCCCTGCCGACCGGGTGCGCGCCTTCCGCCGGGCCGCGTCCCCGGCCGCCGCCCGCCTCGCCGTCTACCTGGCCGCCGCCCCCCTCGTACTGCCGGTCATGCAGCTCGTCCAGCGCGCCATGCTCCCCGACAGCGGCCCCGAGGTCCTCGCCGAGGTCATGCTGGGCGGGCTGCTGCGGCGCGGCGGCGACGTGGAGGACCTGATCGGATACGAGTTCATCGGCGGCGTGCGCGCGGAACTGCTGGAACAGATCGCGGTCAGCGACGCCCACCTGGTCCTCAAGCACTGCTCCGCCTATCTGGAGTCCCGCTACGGCCGCACCGCCCGCAACTTCCCCGCCCTCGCGGCGGCCTACCTGGCGGGTGAGGCCCGCGAGGCCCCGCCGGGCCGCCCCGGCGCCGTCGAGGAAGACGGACTGCGCGCCTTCGCCCGCGTGTCGGCTGACGTGCTGCGCCGGTTCGGCCAGACGGTGCCCGTCGCACCCGCCGAAGTGACCGCCACGGGTGAGGGCGCCGGTGAACTGGCCGTCCGCGCCCGGGTGTTGCTGGACCGCTACACCGCCCGGCACACCTCCCGGGACCTCGACGAGGCCATCGCCCTCCTGCGGGGCGCCGTCGCCGGATCCCCGGAACCGGGCGGCCTCTGGGCCGAGATCGGCGCCGCGCTGCACCTGCGCTGGGAGGCCCGGCGGACCGTGGAGGACCTGCGGGGGGCGCTGGAGGCGTTCGCCAGGACGGAAACGGGCTCCCTGAGCACCGAACTGCTGGTGCGGTGGCACGCAGCCCTGCTCGCCGTCGCCGCCGAGGTGGAGGCGGCCGGGCTGGACGCGGCGGCCCTGCCCGACTTCGTACGGGAGCAGGAACGGGGTACGCACCCCGTGCAGCGGGTCCTCGTCGGCCTGTACCGGCAGGCCGTGCGCTGCCTGCGGGAGGCCGAGGCGAACAGGAGGTTCACCGACAGGGGCACGTACGTGGAGATGCTCGACGCCCTGGCCGAGATGGCCGCCTGGGGTGCGGACCCCGCCTTCGCCGGCCTGCTGGAGGAGGAGTACGGCGGTCCGGGGCAGTGGACGGCACGGATGCTCGACGACGCGGTGGAGACCGCGGTGAACTGGGAGTACGGGGACGCGACGGGCCGGCTGGAGCACAGTGCGGGCCTCCTTCTCGGCAGCGCCCGGCACCTGCTGGGCCGGGGCGAGGTCCGCTGGGAGCCGGGCCCCGGCCACCGGGAGACCGGGCGGCAGCTGGCAGGCCGGGCGGTCGAGGCGTACCGGGAGCTGATCGCCGGGCTGGACCGGGCGCGGGGAGGGGCACCGGCCGCGTCCTCCGCTTCCTCCTCCTCCGGTGAGGGATCGGGGTTTTCCCACGAGGATCCAGCCTCCGGAAGCGAGGCGCCCGGCCAGGAAATTCTGCCGTACCGCACCGGAGGGGCCGAAGGGGCCGAAGGGGCCGGATACGGCGAGGACTCCGTGGTGTCCGGTTCGTCGGTGGCCGGCGGCCACGTGCTGGATTCCGGCGGCCCGGACCCGGCCCCGGCACCCCCGGTCGGTCCGGACGGGACGGACCGCCGCCTCGTCCACGCCTGCCTGGGTCTCGACTTCGCCCTTCGCCTGTATGCCGAGGGCACGCCCGACGCAGACGCCGACGCCGAGGCCGAACGCCTCCCCGTCCTCCGCCGCGCCCTCTCCCTCACCGGCGACGACCGCGCCCTGCGGACCCTCGCCCTCCAGCAGCTCGCGTGGGCGCTCGCCGACGCCTACGCCCGTACCGGCAACCGCGACTACCTCGTCGAGGAGATCGACGCCTGGTGGTCCTCGCTCGCCGGTCTCGACCGGGACGGCGGGTTCTCCCCGTACGCACTGGAGTCGCTCGGCGACGCGCTCATTCAGGCCGAGGAGTGGGACGACGCGGTACGGATGATGCGCGCGGCCGTCGACAACACCTCCGAGGACGACCCCGAGATGCCCGGCCGCCGGATGGCCCTCGGACACGCGCTCCTCACCCGTTACCTGGCCCGCGAGGGGCAGTCCGACCTCCACGAGGCCGACTGGATGCTGGGGGCGGCGGCCCGCGGTAGCGAGGGGACCGAAATCGCGGCCGGAAGCTGGCAGTTGAGGGCAAAGGTGGCCGAGGAACAGGCCAGGCGCAGCCGGTCCGCAGCCCGCTGGAACGACGCCGCCGACTACTACCGACGAGCCGCCGAGAACGCAGGCGAGGCAGGCCGCCCCGAGGTCGAGGCCGACGCCACGCGCCACCGCGCCAGGGTCCTGGAACGCATAGCGGGCCCCGCCCGCGCACTCACCGAGTACCAGAAGGCGCTACAGCTGTACGCGGAGCTGGGGCAACAGGAATCCCCCGGGGCGACAGAGGCACAGGCAGCCGTACGACGGCTGGACCCGCAGGGCGGTCAGGGGTGACGGGGCGACGGAAGGAGCCTCCGACGAGAGGCGGCGGGGCCGACGGGATACCGGACGGCCTGTCCGGTGGCCTGTCCGGTGGCCTGTCCGAGGGTCTGTTAGGTGGCCTGTTCGCTCGGGTCCCCGACGGCCTGCCCGGCCGGGTGTTCGGCGGGGCGCTCGTCGGCGTGTCCGGCCAGGTGCCTGGTGAGATGCCGGACGGGCTGGTCGAAGGTCTGCCCCCAGGCTTGTCCGGCCAGGTGCCCGGTGGGATGACGGAGGGCCTGCCCGAAGGCCTGTTCGGCCGGTATCCCGCCGGTCCGCCCGGTAGAATGCCCCTCCTGCAGCCCGGAGAGACGCCCGCCTGCGGGGCGGGGCCGCTGCCGGTCCTCGTCCGGCCGGCCCCCGGAGCCCCCGTCCTGCACCCCGCTCTCGCAGCCGTACTCGACGAACTGTGCGCCCGGGAGGCACACGGCGAGCGAACCGTCGCGTACTACGAGGACGCGCCGTACTGCGAGGATGCGCCGCGCTACGAGGATGCGCCGTACTGCGAAGATGCGCCGCGCTACGAGTGCGTGGCCCGCGAGGGGGTGGTGCCCTCGCCCTGTGGGTGCGTGGTTCCCGGCGAGGGGGAGGCGTCCTACGAAGGTGAGGCGCCCAGCGAGGGTGCACCTTCTCGCGAGGGGGAGGGGTCCTACGAAGGTGAGGCGCCCAGCGAGCGTGCACCTTCCCGCGAGGGGCCGGCGTTCCGCGAGGGCGCACCCGCTTACGAGGGCGTCGCGTTCCGCGAAGGCGAGGCGTTCCGCGAGGTCGCTGCGTTCCACGCGGGCGCACCTTCCAACGAAGGCGAGGCGCCCCACGCGGGCGCACCTTCCCGCGAGGGGGCGCCCTCTTACGAGGGCGAGGCGACCCGCGAAGGCGAGGCGACCCGTGAGGGCGAGGCGTCCTGCGAGGGCGTGGCACTTCACGATGGCGAGGCGTCCTGCGAGGGCGTGGCACTTCACGTGGGCGCACCCTCCCACCAAGGCCTGGCACCTTACGAAGGCGCACCCTCCCACCAAGGCGAGACGCCCCCCGAGGGCGCACCCTCCCTCGAAGCCCTCGAAGCCCTCGAAGCCCCCGAAGCCCCCGAAGCCCCCGAAGCCCCCGCGTCCCGCGGCCGCCCCTCGTCCCCCCAAGGCGCCGCGCATGGCTGAAAAGGTGTATGCGGAGGGCCACCTCTCCGGCCCCGCGGTGCTGTCCGGCCCCGGCCGGGCCTCCGGGCCCACCGAACTCTCCGTCCCCTTCCGGCAGTTCGTGCTCAAGGTGCACAGCCGGTGCAACCTTGCCTGCACGTACTGCTACATCTACGAGAGCCCCGACCGCACCTGGCGCGACCGTCCCGCAGTCGTCGCCCCCGAGACCGTGCGTGCCGCCGCCCGCCGTATCGCCGAGCACGCCGCCACCCACCGCCTGCCCCGGCTGCGTATCGAACTCCACGGCGGCGAGCCCCTGTTGAAGGGACCGGAAGCGGTGATCGGTTACACGGACGCGGTGCGTGCCGCAGTCCCCGCGTACACCGCCGTCACCGCCACCGTCCAGAGCAACGGCACCCTCCTCACCCCCTCCGTTCTCGACGCCCTCGCCGCCGCCCGCATCCGCGTCGGACTCAGCCTCGACGGGGGCACCGCCGCGCTCAACTCCCGCCGCACCGACCACGCCGGACGCCCCTCCTGGTCCGCCGCTTCGAGGGCCGCCCGGCTCCTCGCGGACCGTCACCCGGCCTCGTACGCCGGACTGCTCTGCACCATCGACGTGGCGAGCGACCCGCGCGAGGTGTACGAGAGTCTGTGTGCGCTGCGCCCGCCCGCCTTGGACTTCCTGCTGCCGCACCGGAATTGGGGGCAGCTGGCCCCGGGGCGGTACCGGCCCGCGCCCACCCCGTACGGCGACTGGCTGGTCCGTGCCTTCGACCTGTGGTGGGTGGCGGCGGACGGGCGGCGGCCCCGGATCCGGCTCTTCACCGAGGTGGTGGCGCTGCTGCTCGGCGGGGACAGCGTCGCCGAGTCCGTCGGTCTTTCGCCGCTCGCTGCCGTCGTTGTGGACACCGACGGCAGCATCGAGCAGGTCGACTCGCTCAAGTCGACGTACGCGGGGGCCCCGGCCACCGGCCTCGACGTCGTACGGAACACCTTCGACGAGGCGCTGCGGCACCCGGGGATCGCCGCCCGCCACCTCGGCGTGCGGGCGCTCTCCGGCACCTGCCGGAGCTGCCCCGTCGTCCGGGTCTGCGGCGGTGGCAACTACGCCCACCGCTATTACGCACCCGAGAGCAACGCGCCCGCCGACAGCAGCGACCACCCCGCACCCGGCGGCAGCGCATTCCGGCACCCCAGCGTCTACTGCGCCGACCTGGAGCGCTTCATCCGGCATGTCGCCCAGCGGGTGGCGGAGCAGCTACCTCCGTGTAGCGTTTCCTCAACGGGCGTGTGCCACAAATGAGTTGACGGACGAGGAGAGCCACCCCATGTCCATCGCGCCGAAGCCGCAACCCCAGCCCGCGCCGAAGCCGCAACCCCAGCCCGCCCCGAAGCCGACGCCGAAGCAGTATGTGGCCGTCGTCTACGCGGGCCAGTCCCAGTCGTGGGCGGACTGGATGTGGTACCAGCTCAGCCGCTCCGACGCCCGCCCCAAGCTGGTCCGCTGGGACCCGCTGCACCGCCCCGCCGACGCGTCCGCGCTCACCGAACTCCTCGACGCCCCCACCCGGGGCCGCGTCCTGATCGTCGTCGACGATTGGTTCCTGCGGCTCCCGCAGGACCGCCAGGATGCCTGGGGCGAGGTCCTGCGCGAGATCGTCCCCCGGTACGGGGAGCGCATCACCGCCGTCACCGTCACCGCCGCCACCCTCCCCGCGGCCGCCGACCCGCTGAGCCCGACCCGGCTGCGCGGCCTCGGCCCGGCGGAGGCCCGGCGCAGGCTGCTCGCGACCGCCGGGGTGCGGCCGGGCGTCGCCGCCCCCGTCGACCTGGGGCGCGGCCCCCGCTTCCCCGACGACATGCGCGAGATCGACAACGCGCCCCGGCACAACCACCGCTTCACCGGCCGCGAGAGAATCCTCGAAAAGCTGCACGACACCTTCGCCGAGATCGGCCCCGGCGCCCGGATCGCCCTGCACGGCCCGCCGGGGGTCGGCAAGACGCAGGTCGCCACCGAGTACGTGCACCGGCATGCGGGCGAGTACGACATCGTGTGGTGGGTCGGCGCCTCCGTCCGGCTGCGCGCCCGCTCCGAATACGCCGCGCTGGCGGAGAAGTTGGGGGTCGCGCCCATCGAGCGCGACCAGCTCAGCGACCACATCGACGCCGCCTGCGAGGAGCTCGGCCGGCGCGGCCGCTGGCTCGTCGTCCTCGACGGCGCGGAGGCCCCCGAGGCCGTCGAGTCGATCCTCCCGTGCGGGTCGGGGCACCTCCTCATCACCACCCCGCGCACCGACTGGGCGGCGTACGGCGCCGAGCTGGTCGAGCTGCCGCCCTTCGACCGGGAGGAGTCCGTCGCCTTCGCCCAGCTGCGCGCCAACCGCCTCACCCCCGCCCACGCCGACCAACTGGCCGCCGCCGTCCAGGACTTGCCGCTCCTCATCGCCCAGACCGCCGCCTGGGTCGACACACACCCGGCGGCCTCCGTCCCCGAGTACGTACGGGACATCCGGCACGGCAACCCGCACGAGGCGGAGGTCGGGCAGGCGGACCACTACCCGGCCGGCTTCAAGGCCGCCTGGGGCCGCACCGTCAACGGCCTGATGGAGCAGCACCCGCAGGTCTACGAACTCCTCGTGCTGCTCGCCTTCTTCTCGCCCGACGTCGTCCCCGCCCGCCTGCTGCGCACCGCCCGCGGCGGCGACCTCCCCGCCCACCTGGCCGCCCTGGTCAGCGAGCCCAGCACCTGGAACTCGGCGCTGCGCAGCCTCTCCGAGGCGACGTCGATGCGCGTCGAGTACGAGCCGGGCCCGCGCATGGACATCGTCACCGTCGGCACCCTGCGCATGCACCGCCTCTTCCACCGCTTCGTCCGCGGCCACCTCTCCGCCGCCGACTTCGCCCGCGCCTCCGCCATCGCCTGCCGGGTCCTCGTCGCGGGCGACCCCCGCGACCCGGGCGACAGCGGCACCTGGCCCCGGTACGCCGAACTCGTCCCGCACCTCGAACTCGCGGGCGCCCTCGGCTCCACCGACCGCGACGTGCGCGCCGTCGTCCTCAACTGCGTCGAGTACCTACGGGTACGAGGCGAGTACGTGGAGGGCCGCAGGCTCAGCGCGTCCGCCGCCGACACCTGGACGAAACTCTCAGGGCCCACCGACCCGGACGTCCTGGTCGCCCGCCACCAGCACGCCAACATGGAACGCCGTCTCGGCTCCTACCGGCAGGCCGAGGAGATCGGCCGCGCCACCCTCGCCCTGGTGTCCACCTGCGCCGAGGTCCGCCCCATCGAGCTCGTCCGCGCCAAGAACGGCCTCGGCGGCACCCTGATGGCACTGGGCTCGTACGACGAGGCCCGCACGCTCTTCGACGAGGCGGCCGCCGACGCCACCCACCTCCTCGGCGAGTTCCAGATCCCCCGCATCCTCTCCATCCGCTCCAACCTGGCGATCTCCATCGGCCTCCAGGGCCAGTACCAGGAGGCGTACGACCTGCACAGCGAGATCCTGGAGGAGTCCATCCGGCTCTTCGGCGGCAAGGCCCGCCTCACCCTCCACGCGGGCCTGCACACCGCATGGATGCTGCGCCTGCTCGGCCGCTACCGCGAGGCCCTCGACATCCAGGAACAGAACTGCCGCCTGCACGCCCAGGTCCTCGACAAGAACCACAGCGAAACCCTGATCGCCGAACACAACCTGGCCCTGTGCATGCGCCGCGAGGGAAACCTCAACTACGCGTGCGCCCTGATGCGCAAGGTTCGCACGAACATCATCCGCCGCCGCGGCCCCGACCACCCCGAAGCACTCCTCGTCAGCGCCGACTACGCGATGCTGCTGCGCGACGCCGACGACCTGCCGGGCGCCCGCGAGATCGCCGAGGACACCGCCCATCGCTACGAGGCCCAACTCGGCCCCACCCACCCCTACACGGCGGGAGTTCAGGACAACTGCGCCCTCATCCAGCGCGACCAGGGCGAATACGCCGCCGCGCTCACCCGCGCCGAAGCCGCCCGCGCCACCATGGAAGCCGCCCTCGGCACCGGCCACGTCTGGGCGATCGGCTGCGCCATGAACACCGCCTCGGCCCGCGCGGCGGCGGGCGACCCCGAGGGCGCCGCCGAACTAGGCCGCACCGCCCTGCCCCGCGCCCACGCCGCCGTCGGCGCCTCCCACGTCCTCACCCTCAACCTGGCAGCCGGCCTCGCCCAGGACCTGCACACCCTCGGCCACACGGAGGAGGCCGCCCACCTCCGGCAGGACTCCCTCACCCGACTCACCGCCAACTTCGCGGAGGAGCACAGCCAGGTGCAGTACATGGGCGAAGACCGCCGCCCTTACTGGGACTTCGAGCCGCAGCCCGTCTGAGCAGCGCAAAGGGCCCGGCCCCGCGAAACCTCTCGCGGGGCCGGGCCCTCAGTCACGTACCGCCGTCTCAGACGCTCACGCGTCGAAGACCTCGTTGCACAGTGCCTGCTGCTCCGCCTGGTGGCGCTTGGCCGAGCCCACTGCCGGGGACGAGCTGTGCGGGCGCGAGATGCGGCGCAGGCGCTCGCCGTGCGGGATGTCCGCGCCGACGGCCAGGTCCAGGTGGTCGATCAGGTTGAGGGCGATGAACGGCCAGGCACCTTGGTTCGCCGGCTCCTCCTGGGTCCAGAGGTACTTCTCGGCGTTCGGGTACTTGGCGATCTCGGCCTGGAGCTCCGCGCCCGGGAGGGGGTACAGGCGCTCAAGGCGGATGATCGCGGTGTCCGTGGTGCCGCGCTTCTGCCGCTCGGCGTCCAGGTCGTAGTAGACCTTGCCGGAGCAGAAGACGACCTTGCGGACCGCGCTCGCCTCCACCGAGTCGTCGCCGATGACGGGGCGGAAGCCGCCCGTGGTGAACTCCTCGGCCTTCGACGCCGCCGCCTTCAGACGCAGCATCGACTTCGGGGTGAAGACGATGAGCGGCTTGTGGTGCGGATTGTGCGACTGCCACCGGAGGAGGTGGAAGTAGTTGGACGGGAGCGTCGGCATGGCGACGGTCATGTTGTCCTGGGCGCACAGCTGGAGGAAGCGCTCGATGCGGGCGGACGAGTGGTCCGGGCCCTGGCCCTCGTAGCCGTGCGGGAGGAGCAGCGTGACGCCCGAGTGCTGGCCCCACTTCTGCTCGGCGGCCGAGATGTACTCGTCGACGACGGACTGGGCGCCGTTGACGAAGTCACCGAACTGGGCCTCCCAGAGGACGAGCGCCTCGGGGCGGGCCAGCGAGTAGCCGTACTCGAAGCCCATGACCGCGTACTCGGAGAGCAGGGAGTCGTAGACGTTGTAGCGGGCTTGGTCGTCGGAGAGGTAGTTCAGCGGGGTGTAGTCCTCGCCGGTGTGCTGGTCGACGAGGACCGCGTGGCGCTGGCCGAACGTGCCGCGGCGGGAGTCCTGGCCGGAGAGGCGGACCGGGGTGCCCTCCATGAGGAGGGAGCCGATGGCGAGGGTCTCGCCCATGCCCCAGTCGATCGTGCCGTCCTCGATCATCGCCATCCGGCGCTGCATCTGCGGCATGAGCCGCGGGTGCACGGTGACGTTGTCGGGGATGTTGACCTGGGAGGAGGCGATCCGCTTGACGACTTCCTGGGAAATCGCGGTTTCGACGGCGACCGGGAAGGTGGCCTCCGGCTGCGGGACCGGCGCGGCGGCCGGGGCCTGGGTGGCCTCGCGGACCTCCGCGAAGACCTTCTCCAGCTGGCCCTGGAAGTCCTGGAGCGCCTGCTCCGCCTCTTCGAGGGTGATGTCGCCGCGACCGATGAGGGACTCGGTGTAGAGCTTGCGCACCGAGCGCTTCTTGTCGATCAGGGTGTACATCTGCGGGTTGGTGAAGGACGGGTTGTCCGTCTCGTTGTGCCCGCGGCGGCGGTAGCAGATCAGGTCGATGACGACGTCCTTGTTGAACGTCTGGCGGAACTCGAAGGCCAGGCGCGCGACGCGCACGACGGCCTCGGGGTCGTCGCCGTTCACGTGGAAGATCGGCGCCTCGATCATGCGGGCCACGTCCGTGGCGTACATGGAGGAGCGGGCCGATTCGGGGGATGCCGTGAAGCCGACCTGGTTGTTGATCACGACGTGGATCGTGCCGCCGGTGCGGTAGCCGCGCAGCTGCGACATGTTCAGGGTCTCGGCCACGACACCCTGGCCCGCGAAGGCCGCGTCGCCGTGCAGCGCGAGGGGCAGGACCGTGAAGTCCGTACCGCCCTTGTTGATGACGTCCTGCTTGGCGCGGGCGATGCCCTCGATGATCGGGTCGACCGTCTCCAGGTGGGACGGGTTCGCGGCGAGCGAGACCTTGATCTGCTCACCGTCCAGACCGGTGAAGGTGCCCTGGGCGCCCAGGTGGTACTTCACGTCGCCCGAGCCGTGCATCGACGTCGGGTCGAGGTTGCCCTCGAACTCGCGGAAGATCTGCGCGTACGACTTGCCGACGATGTTCGCCAGGACGTTGAGGCGGCCGCGGTGGGCCATGCCGATGACGACCTCGTCGAGGCGGGATTCCGCGGCGCTGTCGATGACGGCGTCGAGGAGGGGGATGACCGACTCGCCGCCTTCGAGCGAGAAGCGCTTCTGGCCGACGTACTTGGTCTGGAGGAAGGTCTCGAAGGCTTCCGCCGCGTTCAGGCGGCGCAGGATGCGCAGCTGCTCCTCGCGCTCCGGCTTGGAGTGCTGGCGCTCGACGCGGTCCTGGATCCACTTGCGCTGCTTCGGGTCCTGGATGTGCATGAACTCGATGCCGGTGGTGCGGCAGTACGAGTCGCGCAGCACACCGAGGATGTCGCGGAGCTTCATCATCGACTTGGCGGCGAAGCCGCCTACGGCGAACTCGCGCTCCAGGTCCCACAGCGTCAGCCCGTGCTCGTTGATGTCGAGGTCGGGGTGCTTGCGCTGCTTGTACTCCAGCGGGTCCGTGTCGGCCATGACGTGGCCGCGCACCCGGTAGGAGTGGATCAGCTCGAAGACGCGCGCGGCCTTCGTCACGTCGTTGTCGTGCGAGGTGTCGATGTCCTTGAGCCAGCGGACCGGCTCGTAGGGGATCCGCAGCGCCTTGAAGATCTCGTCGTAGAAACCGGTCTCGCCGAGGAGCAGGTTGGCGACGACGCGCAGGAACTCGCCGGAGGCGGCGCCCTGGATGACCCGGTGGTCGTACGTCGAGGTCAGGGTCATGACCTTCGAGATGCCCAGCTTGTTCAGGGTGTCCTGCGAGGTGCCCTGGAACTCGGCCGGGTAGTCCATCGAGCCGACGCCCATGATGACCGACTGTCCGGGCATCAGGCGGGGCACGGAGTGGACGGTGCCGAGGCCGCCGGGGTTGGTGAGGGAGACCGTCACACCGGTGAAGTCGTCCATCGTCAGCTTGTTGTCGCGGGCCCGGCGGACGATGTCCTCGTAGGCCTGCCAGAACTCGAAGAAGTCGAGCGTCTCGGCCTTCTTGATGCCGGCGACGACGAGCTGGCGGTCGCCGTTCGGCTTCACCAGGTCGATCGCGAGACCGAAGTTGATGTGCTCCGGCTTCACCAGGGTCGGCTTGCCGTCCTTCACGGTGAAGGAGTAGTTCATCGACGGCATGGCCTTGATGGCCTGCACCATCGCGAAGCCGATGAGGTGGGTGAAGGAGATCTTCCCGCCCCGGGCCCGCTTCAGGTGGTTGTTGATGACGATGCGGTTGTCGAAGAGCAGCTTCACCGGCACGGCGCGCACGGACGTGGCCGTGGGCACCTCGACGGAGGCGTTCATGTTCTTGGCGACGGCGGCAGCCGGGCCGCGGAGGGTGACGAACTCGGGGCCGGCCGGGGCGGTGGCCCCGTCGGCAGGAGCGGGCTTCACAGGTGCGGCCTTCTGAGCGGGAGCGGGAGCCTGGGCGGCGGGCTTTGCGGGAGCGGATGCCTGGGCGGCGGGCTTGGCGGCTGGAGCGGCCTGCGCCGGAGCGGCGGCCTGAGCCGACGCGCCGGCCCGGGCGGCAGCCGGAGCGGACGCAGCCTGGGCGGCGGGTGCGGCCGCGGGCTGTGCGGCACTGGCCGGGGTGCCCGCGCCGGGGGCCTGCGTGGCAGCTGTGGCCTGGGTCGCAGCGGACGCCGCCGGTGCGCCCTGGACCGGGGCGGCCGCGGATGCCGCCTGCGCGGCGGCGGGTGCCGACTTCTCGCTCGTACCGCCGGAGGCAGTGGCTCCCGGCTTGTAGTCGGCGAAGAAGTCCCACCACGCTCGGTCGACGGAACTGGGGTCCTGGAGGTACTGCTGGTAGATCTCGTCGACGAGCCACTCATTGGGACCGAAGGCCGCGGCAGGGTTCTTCCCCTGCCCGTCCTGGTCGGTCGACGAGAGACTTGAGCTACTGGGGGACTGAGACGACACGGCGTTAACCGCCCTCTTCCGCTTCGCAAGGTGGTGGACAGCGGAAATAAAGGCTACGCCTCCCCGGCCGGGAGTTGCAGACCGGGCGGGTCATCCGTCGCGTAAGTCACATCGGAAAGCGTGTTTCGGCGCACGAAATGGCGGGAAACAAGCGTGGTTCCGCTGTGGACCACACGTCAACCGGGTGCGAGCCGGGTGCATCCGACCGGGGATGCGGCCCTTGGTTCCGCATCCTGGCAGGACGGACGCGATACGTCCGTTTCTGGTTCGAACCCTACGTCAATCACGCGTGCGAGCGGTCCCCGGAAGGGTGACCTGGATACGGCAGCCCCGTTCGGATTCGGCCACACCGATCCGGCCGCCGTGCAGTTCCACCGCCCAGCGTGCGATCGCCAGGCCGAGGCCCGTACCGCCGTCGCTGCCCGAACCGGGCTTGGCGGGAGCCTTCCCCTGGTTGAACCGCTCGAAAACGCGGTGCCACTCCGACTTCGGTATGCCGGGCCCCTCGTCCAGGACCTCCAGGTCCAGGCTGTCGGGCAGCTCCCCCGGCCGGGCGCGCACGGTGACCCGCCCGTGCGGGGGGCTGTGCTTGACGGCGTTGTCGATGAGGTTGGCGACGACCTGGTGCAGCCGCTCCTGGTCCGCGTGCGCGGTCAGCTCGGGCGGCGACACGTCCAGGTGCAGATGTACGTCCTTGCGGGTGTGGTGCCCGGACCCGGAGACCAGGCCGCGCTGTGCGGCGGCCAGATTGGCTTCCTTGAGCACGCCCGACAGATACGGCCACACCTCGAAGCGGTGTGCCTTCAGCGGTACGACGCCGTTGTCCAGCCGGGCCAGGTCCAGCAGGGTCTCCACCAGCCCGCCGAGGCGCTCGGTCTGCTTGAGGGCGGTCCGCATGGTCTCGGGATCGGCGGCCACGACGCCGTCGACGACGTTCTCCAGTACGGCACGCAGTGCAGCGATGGGGGTGCGCAGCTCGTGCGAGACGTTCGCGACCAGTTCCTTGCGGTTCTGGTCGACGGCGCCCAGCTCGGTCGCCATGCGGTTGAGCGTGGTGGCCAGGCCGCCGAGCTCGTCGCGCCTGCCCTCGCCGCCGACCCGCTGCGTGTAGTCGCCCTGCGCCATCGCGGCGGCGACGTCCCGCATCTCGTCGAGCGGTTTGGTGAGGTTGTGCGCCACGAACTGGGTGATCAGCATCGACGCGATGATCGAGAAGACGGTGATGAAGCGCAGCTCGGTCTTGGTGGCGAGCGCCACCATGACCAGGCCCGTGGTGAGGGCCACCGACACGACGACGAGCGAGATCAGCTTCGCCCTGATCGTGAAGGGACGCAGGGTGAGGGGCCGGAACGCCAGGGACCGGACGCCGAGCAGGAAGCCGTGATCCCGGAAGCCCTGCTTCAGGAGCCTGCCGGAGCGGAGCCGTTCGAGCAGCGGACGACGGACGCGCTGACCGCAGTCGGGGCACTTGACCGCAGGGCGCCGCGACCTCTGTCGCTGCCCCGGCACCCACTGCCGGGCCGCCCGGCGCTGTCTCCTCTTCGTCCCCTTCGTGTTCATCGTCCCGGCCGCGGTGCTCACGGCGCCGGCGTCTCCAGCGCGTAACCCACGCCGTGCACGGTACGGATGCGCTCCGCGCCGATCTTTCGCCGCAGCGCCTTGATGTGGCTGTCGACGGTCCGGGTGCCCGACGCGTCCGCCCAGTCCCACACCTCGGCGAGCAGCTGCTCCCGGGAGAGGACCGCACGCGGCGTGTTCGCCAGGCAGACCAGCAGGTCGAACTCGGTGGGCGTGAGGTGTACGTCCTCGCC
Source organism: Streptomyces sp. NPDC048442 (assembly GCF_040651475.1). Lineage (NCBI taxonomy): Bacteria > Bacillati > Actinomycetota > Actinomycetes > Kitasatosporales > Streptomycetaceae > Streptomyces > Streptomyces sp. NPDC048442. The sequence goes on along the minus strand of NZ_JBEZKB010000010.1, from coordinate 11,605 downwards.
GTGCACCCGCACCCGCCGCTGAGCGTGGTCGATCTCCAGCTCGCCGAGACGCAGGATGCCGCTGCGCGGAGTGGCGGCGGCGATCGTCGCCCGCTCCACCCGGCGCAGCAGTACGTGCACCCGTGCCGCCAGCTCACGCATGGAGAACGGTTTCGTCATGTAGTCGTCGGCGCCGACGCCAAGACCGACGAGCATGTCCGTTTCGTCGTCGCGTGCGGTGAGCATGAGCACCGGCACCGGTCGCTGGGCCTGGACCCGGCGGCAGACTTCGAGCCCGTCGAACCCCGGCAGCATGATGTCGAGGACCATCAGGTCCGGCTGCCAGGCCTCGGCCGTGTCCACGGCCGCAGGGCCGTCACCGGCCGTCTGCACCTGGAAGCCCTCGGCCCGAAGCCGGGCCGCGATGTTGTCCACGATCGTGGAATCGTCCTCGACGACCAGTACCCGGCGCTGTGCGCCGGGAGTGGCCGCGAGGCCGTTGTGGCTGGTGTGTGTCTGCTCCATCGCCCCGCCCCTGGAGTGCGTTCGTAAGATCCCGCGGTCAGGTGAGCAGCGTAAGGGCACTGACCAGGTCGCGGCTACGCGGTGCGACGGCGCCGGAGGGCCCCGAAAGCGACGCGTCGGGCAACTCCTTCCTCATCGCCCGAACCTTGCTGAATACGACATTCCGCAATGACTCTTCGAAAGTCCCGCTGTCGTAACTAGCCCTGTGCACAAGGAAGTAGACGTTGCGTAGGCGTGGTGTCGCACTGTGGTGGCTCGGTGACCCGTTGTTCACCGGGGACAGGGTTGTACGCGCAAACGTGAGGGACCTGTGAATGTTGTCTCGGGTGGTGCGCCGGGGGCCGCCGAGGCCCCCGGCTCGGCAACCTCTCAGGCCCCTCCGGCACCTTCCGTTCATGCGGCACCCCTGTGTCGGCGCAGGGGTCGGCCGGTATGGTGCGGCCCAGTATTCGGGCGCCGAGTCGGTCGCGCCGCAACGGGGAAGCACAAGCACGGGGAGAGGCCCATGGGGTCCGACGGGGCTGAAGAACCAGCGATGCGGCTGGCGCGCGCGGACGACGGCGGGCCGGGTGCCGGGGGACCGGGCGCAGGGGGGCCGGGCGCCGGTGGGCCGGGTCCGGGAGGGCCGGGTGGTCTGCCGGGCCTGGGCGGGCCGAGCGGTGGTGGGCCCACGTTGGCCAGTACCGATGCCGACAAGAAGCGGGCTGCCACGTACATGGACGAGCATCTGCTGCCCGATGCCCAGTCGGCAGGCCGCATGGCGGTGGGCGGCGGGCAGGTCCGGCCGCCCCTGCTGGGGCCGCCGGCGCCCTCCCCGTACCTCATGAAGCAGGACACCGGGCTCGAAGGGCTCTCCGCCTGGGGTACCGGCTCGGGGCTTTCGGACGCGCTGACCGCCTGGCAGGGGTCGGTGAACCGGCTGATGGGCGTGCTCGGCCGGGAGCGGCAGGCGCTGCAGGCCACCAGGGGCATCTACCAGGGCATGGAGAGCGGCGTCACGTCGCAGCTGAACTCGGTGCACGTGCCTGCGCCGATACCGCCCAGCTCCTTCCACAAGATGTGACCCGGGGGACCCGACCGTGCCGCTGACCCATCACGACGTGATGACCGCCGACCTGTCGCCGATATCGGACGCCGCCGAGGGCTGGCGGAAGATGGGCGACCGCTTCGGCGAGCTGAAGCGCAACTACGAGACGAACGTCCAGGGCGCCCTGGACAACGGCAACTGGCAGGGTGTCGCCTTCGACACCCACCGGATCTCCGCCAGGAACACCGTCTTCGAATTCGCGGCGGCCAAGAAGGAAGCCCACTCGGTCGCCGCCCTGTTGAAGCAGGCGCACACCGAACTGACCCGGCTGCAGAAGGCGGCGAAGGACCTGGTCGCCGACGCCGAGAAGAAGGACTACAAGGTCGACGGCCAGGGCAGGGCCACGTACGTCGGCTACGACAAGCTCACCCCGCAGGAGCTCTACGCCTTCCAGCACGACCCCGACCACAGCCGGCTCCTCGCCCAGTCAAGGGCGCACGCCCAGGAGTGGACCGACGACATCGCCGCGGCGGTGAAGGCCGTGGACGACATGGACCAGGGCGTGAAGCGGGCCCTGGCGCGGGCGACGACGGACGTGTCCCCGGACGGCAGCGGCTTCGGCGGGTTCAACGCGCGCGACGTGGGCGACCTCCAGAAGGCCGGGGCGCCGGAGAAGGCCGACCGTACGGAACTCGACGGGTGGGTGCCCGAGGGCTCGGCGAAGGCGACCGGGCCCGATGCGGGGGTCACCGTCACCGGCACCAAGTACGGCAAGGAGGCCGCGGTCAAGGCGTACGCCGACCTCTTCCACGTGAACGCGCAGGGATCGTCGACCAATGGGCTGTGGAAGCTCTCCGGGGTCGCCGACGCCTACGGGGGAGCCAGGGCCACCGCCAACTTCGGCTTCACCGACAACGGCCTCGTCGGCAAGGCCGAAACGTCCGTGGGGTTGCGGGGTCTCGCCGAGGGGCGGGTCGAGTACGGGCACGTCGGCGGCTACGGGCGCGTCGAGGGATTCGCCGGAGCCGAGGCCGGCGTCAGCGCCGGGGTCGGCCCCTCGGGGCTCAACGCCGGTGCGAAAGCCTTCGCCGGAGGAAAGGTCAGCGTCGCCGGAGGCGGCGAGGTCGCCGGCATCGGCGCAGGCGGCACGGCCGAGGGGCGGTACGGGGTGGGGGCCGAGGCCGAGGTGACCCTCGGCAAGGGAGAGGACGGCAAATACCACGTCGGCACCAAGGTGGGTGCCGCGCTGGGGCTCGGCGGTTCCGTCGGCCTCGAATTCACCGTCGACCCCAAGAAGGTCTCGGACGCGGCGAGTGACGCCGCCGACGTGGTGGGCGACGCGGCCGGAGCGGTGGGCGACGCGGCCGGAGCGGTCGGAGACGCGGCAGGGGACGCGGCGGGGTCGGTGAAGGACACCGTGACAAGCTGGTTCTGATGCACCTGCCGCATACGGTGCGCCGGGTGCGCCTGCTGCACCTTGCGATTACTGCTGCACCTTGCTGTTACCGCCGCACCTTGTTGTTACCGCCGCAGCATTCCCACGGCCCACGAAAGGAGCCCGAAATGCCCACGACACTGCCGGTGCCGATCGAATTCCGCCTGCCGGAGGGCTGGCGGGCGGTCCCCCCGGACGACGCGGGCGCTCCGGACGTCGCCTTCGTCGCACTGCACCCGCAGCCGGACGACGGGTTCACCGCCAACATCACCATCGACGGCGCGTACCGGCCGGACGAGGCGACGCTGGAGGAGATCGCCGACGGTTCGCTGGAGCGCATGCGCGAGGTCGCGGAGTCGGTGGTCGCGAGCGACCGCCACGAGGTCGGCTCGCCGGAGGCCCCCGGCCTGACCCAGAAGCTCACCTTCTCCGCCGTCTCGGGCGGCGCACCCCGTGAACTCGTCCAGTTCCAGGTGTACTTGTCGATGCTGGACGTACGGGACCCGAAGCAGCGTGCGGTGGTACGGCTGGCACTGACGGTCACCCAGAACCAATTCGGCGCCGTACTGGGCGACTTCCAGGAATTCCTGCGCACGGTACGCCCGGACACAGCCGCCGGAACCGGCCCCGCCCCCGGGACCGAGTGATGGGTTTCCTCGACAGACTGAACGGCACCCGGCGCCCCGCCCCGGAAACCGTACGGGCCTCCGCCGAGGAGGTCAGAGCCGCACTGCTCGCCCTCAACGGCCAGGAAGTCCCGTTCGCCGTCCGGTACGGCGGCGCGGAGGGCTGCGACCTGCTGGCGGAGTGGCGGATCACCGAACCTGCCTGGGCCACGCTCTTCGGCAACAGACAACTCACCCGCACCCTCCAGATCCGGATGCGCCTGGCCCGCGACACCCACGAGGTCCGCGCCGTCGACCAGCAGCGGGAAGTCACCTGGGTCAACGGCAGGCCCACCCTGGTCGAAGTCGGCCGCGGCCAGGTGAACACGGTCTCCCGCAGCTGGACGGTCGGTCGCAAGGACGACGGGAGCTGGGGCATGACCGAAGAATTCCGCTTCAACACCTCGGACATGAAGGACCCCCTGCGGGACACGGTCCTCAAAGCGGGCTGGACCTGGCGAGGGGTCTCCTTCGGGAAGCTGTGAGTGGAGCAGCCCCGCGCTTGCTCATCGGGGCTCCGGCCGCGCCCCGCGCCACACCTACAGTCCGCCCCCGACGGCGAACGCCAGCCCGGCCGCCACCCACGCCCCGGCTGCACCGGCCACGCCGCCACGGCGGCGAATCCACCGGGGGCCCGGGGCGCGGCGAGATGGGCGGCGCTCCCGTAGGCGGTCAGCGCGCAGAGCGCCAAGGAAGACGACCGGGGCGCGGGCGGTGTGGTCGATCCTGGAGGCCCGCGGCGGCCCACGCGGCGAGCGCGGCAGCGTCGCAGCGGGCCACGGCCCGAAGGAGCGCGGCATCGTCGTCGGAGGAGCGAATCAGTCTCACGTCTCTCTATCGCTCGGCGTCGCTCCGACGGTTCACGGAGCGGTCGAGTGACGCGTTTGTCGAGGCGAAGGTTGCTCAGTCGCGTTCGATGTGACGTGAGTCATAGACGTGGTGGGAGAATTCGGCGGAGGGTGAGCGTTGTCTGCTTCAGAAGCAGCAAGTGAACGCGATAGACGCGGCCGAGGGACACGGGCGTGGCTTGACGATTCCGGCCGCCCGCCCCAGGCGCGGTGCCCGGGGGAAAGAGGCCTCACGCAGTGCACCGTGCAGCAATGAAGCAGAAGAAGTGCCTTGGGGCGGCCGAGGGCGTGACCGGTGGGTCCGAGGGTGTGACCGGCGGGGCGGGAGTGCTGACCGGCGTACCTGCCGTCGGCGGCGGAGACGTGTCTGCCGTCACCGACGGAGACGCACCCGGCTTCAGTGACCGCGGTGCGCCTGTCGTCACCGACGGAGGTGCACCCGGCGTCAGTGACCGCGGTGCGCCTGCCGTCATCGAAGGCCCCGCCGCGCCCGACCGTCGCTGGCACCTCTGGCATCTGCTTCCCACCCCCACCGGCACCCCCTTCACCTTCTGCTACGCCCTGGTCCTGATCGCGACCTCGCTCTACGCGCAGCTCGGCGACCCGGCCACCGTCTCCGCGATGCTGCGCGGCTCCAGTACCGATGTCGCCCACCTCACGAGCACCCCGGTGGTCGCCCTGGTCGGCAGCGCGCTGTGGGTGGCCGGCGGGCTGGCCTCTCCGTACGCCCTCGGGTTCCTGGTGGTCCTCACCGCGCTGGAGCGCCGCATCGGTGGGCTCCGTACCGCAGGGGTCTTCGTCGTCGGGCACGTCGTCGCCTCGCTGGCCACCGAGATCCCCGTCGGCATCGCCGTCTGGACCGGGCACCTGCCCGAAACCTCCCTCCACCGGCTCGACTTCGGCATCAGCTTCGGGCTGATGGCGTGCGTGGGCGCGCTGGCCGGGGTGCTGCGGCTGAAGTGGCTGCGGTGGGGGCTGGTGGGCACCGTTTCGCTCGTACTGCTGCAGGACCTGATCGCGTACACCGACCCGCTGACCGCGCTCGGCCACCCGCTGGCCCTGTGTCTGGGGCTGGCGGCCTGGCCGTTGGTACGACGCTGGAAGGCGCAGCGGGCGGCGCCCTCGTACCTCTGACCCCTCAGACTCAGATCGCTCTCGGCGGCGCTAGGGCTGGTTGAGGCCGGGGAGTGCTGCGATGATCCGGTCCAGCCCGGGGATCTTCTTCATCCCGTCCGTGACGACCTCGCGCCCCTGGTAGATCACGGCGGTGGTGATCCCGTCCGCGATCGGCGGGCTGGAGAGCGACGTCCGGGGCAGCTTCGCGAAGTCCGACTCGGCGAGGGCGGTGCGGAGCTCGGCCAGCCGGTCCGGCTTCATCTGCCCGGTCTTCGGGGGCTTCTTCCGGTCCAGGGCGGTGTACGACCCGTCGGCGTTCACCAGCACGCTGCGGTGCCGGCCGTCGATGCCGCCGCTGACGGTGGCGGCGACGAGCCGCTTCGACTTCCCGGGTACGGAGGTGGCGGGCGCCGCGGGTGAGGACGGCGGGGGCCCGGTGGGCGGGGCGGTGCTCGGCGGCGTACCGGTACCGTCCGACGGGCTCGCGCTGCTCTCGGGTGACCAGGACGTCCGGGGGCCGGGGGACTTCCCGGACCCGGGGTCGGTGACCGTCCCGTTGGCGCAGCCCGCCAGCAGCAGCCCGCACAGGGCTGCCGCCGTCGCTGCCGCCGCCTTCGCTCCCGTACCTGATCCAGCTCGTGCGGATCGCATGGTGCTCCCGTCGTGTGCCGTGTCGTCTGCTGCCTGTTGCCGCTCTGACGTACGGACCGCACCATCGCGTTCCACTCGGGCGCAAGCCGTGCCGTTATGCCCGGAACACTCCCGTCAGCGGCGAGTGCCGGTGCCAGCCCAGGGTCGAGTACAGCGCGTGGCCGTCGTCCGTCGCGCCGAGCACGCAGTCCTCGGCGCCCTGCTGCGCCGCGTATGCCTGGAGGGTGCGCATCATCAGTGTGCCGAGGCCCTTGCGCTGGTGCACCGGGTTGGTCTCCACCTGGTCGACGACCGCCGTACGCCCGGTGACCGCGACCTGGCCGCGTACGCCGAGGGAGCCGTCGGCGGCCAGCACCAGTACGCGGGTGAGCCCGGCCCGGGTCCAGCTGCGCCGGGTGTAGCCGGTCGGCACGTCGGGGGCGGCCATGGCCGCGGTGAGCTCCAGCGACATCAGATGGCCGGGGGTGTCGTACTCCCAGCCCTCGGCCAGCCACGGAGCCACCGCCTGCGGCGGCTCCACGAACTTGATCCAGGTGCCGGGCGCCGCGTCCTTGTGCAGCAGCTTGCGGACCGTCGTCTCGTCGCAGGCGTACTCGTCGAACAGGACGTGCCGGGTCACGGCCTTCGGCAGGCCGATGTCGATCGTGACGCCCCACGGCTGCGGCACCGGGTCGGCGGCCCCGCGCGAAACGGCCCACCCCTCGGCCCAGGCGCGTACGGCGTCGGTGGTGGTGGCGAAGGACATGAGGTTCCCCCTGCAGCAGTTCGTAATGGTCATTGTGCGATAGGGACTATTACATCATCTGGGCGCCTCGAATTCCACGGGAAGGGGAGAGGTGGGTGGGAGAGGTGGGTGCCGTTAAGGGGCGGGGCGTCTTCTCGCCGTGCACGGCTGTGTACTCGGCGGCGAGCCACGGGCCCAGGTCGTCGATGAGCCCGCCGAGCGCCGCCGGATCGGCCGAGGGGGTGCGGCCGACGGCGGCGGCGATACGCATCTGCTCCACGCGCTCGGGGTAGTAGCGGCCGAAGAGTTCGGCGGACTCGTCGAGGTCGCTGGTCCAGCCGCCCCAGCGGGGCATGACCAGAGTGAATCCCGTACGGACGAGACGGCGGGCGACGATACGGCTGAGGGCCTTGCGGTCGGCGCCGGTGACGGCTTCGGCGGCTCGTGCGCGCCAGCGCGGGAGCACAAGGTGGAGGTCGCCGTTGGTCTCGCGGGCGAGCAGGGACGTGGGGCGGTAGCGGGGGAGATGTTCGGCGAGGTCGGGGCCGAGCAGCGGGGTGCACAGGCAGGCGACGAAGAAGCCGCCGTCGTGGCGTTCGAGCTCGCTCAGCAGGGCGCGCGAACCGGCCAGCAGGATGCCGACGCCGTCGATCTGGGGGAACGCGCGGTCGAGAGCGGCCTCGATCGCCCTGGCGTCGGCCCGGTCGGCCTCGGTGGGCTCGTCGAGGAGGGCGAGCTGGAGGTCGAGGTCGGAGACTCCGGGGACGGCTGTGCCGCGCGGGATGCTGCCGTACAGGTAGGCACTGTGCAGCCGCGCGCCGCCGAACGTCTCGCCGATGCGGGCGCGTGCGGCGTCCACGACCGGGGCGAATGCCGCCGGTACCCGGTCCAGCGCGCCCTCGCGTGCGATCGCTCCGTCGCGGTCCAGCCCTCGTTCGTCCATGGGTGCACTGTGCCTTGCGCCGCGGGGCGCTGCCGAGCGGATTTCCGGCGCGCTGCCGAGTGGGTTTCCGGCGCGCTGCCGAGCGGGTTTCCGGGGCGCTGCCGAGCGGGTTTCCGGGGCGGCGGCGCAGGTCGACGGCTGATCGCTCAGAGCGAACACCAATGAGCACCGATCGGGGAACACTGAGGCGCTCATATGCATTGAGTCTGCATAGCTCAACTTCAATGCCCAAGGGGAGATCATGGCATCGACGTCCACACCGCTCACCCTGCCCGTGCTGCCGCTCGACGACGAGGTCGTGCTGCCCGGGATGGTGGTGCCGCTCGACCTGTCCGACACCGAGGTGCGTGCGGCGGTCGAGGCGGCGCAGGCTGCTGTGCGCAGCGCCAGTCCTACCGACACCAGCAAGCCGCAGGTGCTTCTTGTTCCGCGCATCGACGGGACGTACGCCGGGATCGGCGTGCTCGGCACCGTCGAGCAGGTCGGGCGACTGTCCGACGGCGACCCCGGCGCCCTCATCCGGGCCCGCGACCGCGTCAGGATCGGCGCCGGCACGACCGGCCCCGGTGCCGCGCTCTGGGTCGAGGGTGTGCGGATCGACGAGGCCGACCCCACCGTGTCCGAGTCCCATGCGGAGCTGCCGGGTGCCGTCGCCGAGCTGGTCAAGGAGTACAAGGCCCTCGCCACCACCTGGCTGAAGAAGCGCGGCGCCTGGCAGGTCGTGGACCGCGTCCAGCAGATCGAGGGCGTTTCCGCGCTCGCCGACAACTCCGGCTACTCGCCCTTCCTCACCACCGCCCAGAAGATCGAGCTCCTGGAGACCACCGACCCGGTCGCCCGGCTGCGCCTCGCGCTGGCCGCGCTGAGCGAGCACCTCGCCGAGCAGGACGTCGCCGAGACCATTGCCAAGGACGTCCAGGAGGGCGTCGACAAGCAGCAGCGCGAGTTCCTGCTGCGCAAGCAACTCGACGCCGTACGCAAGGAGTTGAGGGACCTCAATGGCGAGGCGGAGGGCGAGGAGTCCGACGACTACCGGGCCCGCGTCGAGGCCGCCGACCTGCCCGAAAAGGTACGGGAGGCCGCCCTCAAGGAGGTCGAGAAGCTGGAGCGGTCCAGCGACCAGTCCCCCGAGGGGTCCTGGATCAGGACCTGGCTGGACACGGTCCTTGAGCTGCCCTGGAACGAGCACACCGAGGACCAGTACGACATCAAGGGCGCCCGCGAGATCCTGGACGCCGAGCACGCGGGCCTGGACGACGTCAAGGAGCGCATCACCGAGTACCTGGCGGTGCGCAAGCGCCGTGCCGACCGGGGGCTCGGTGTGGTCGGCGGTCGTCGCGGCGGCGCGGTGCTCGCCCTCGTCGGCCCGCCCGGCGTCGGCAAGACCTCCCTCGGGGAGTCCGTGGCGCACGCGATGGGCCGGAAGTTCGTACGGGTCGCGCTCGGCGGTGTACGGGACGAGGCGGAGATCCGCGGCCACCGGCGTACGTACGTCGGCGCCCTCCCGGGCCGTATCGTGCGGGCCATCAAGGAGGCCGGTTCGATGAACCCCGTCGTCCTCCTCGACGAGATCGACAAGGTGGGCTCCGACTTCCGGGGCGACCCGGCCGCCGCCCTCCTGGAGGTGCTGGACCCGGCCCAGAACCACACCTTCCGAGACCACTACCTGGAGGTCGAGCTCGACCTCTCCGACGTGGTCTTCCTCGCCACGGCCAACGTCCTGGAATCCATCCCCGAGGCCCTCCTCGACCGCATGGAGCTGGTCCGTCTCGACGGCTACACCGAGGACGAGAAGGTCGTCATCGCCCGCGACCACCTCCTGCCGCGCCAGCTCGACCGCGCGGGCCTGGAGCCCGGCGAGGTCAGCCTCGACGAGTCGGCGCTGCGCAAGCTGGCGGGCGAGTACACCCGGGAAGCAGGCGTACGGAACCTGGAGCGCGCGGTCTCCCGGCTGCTGCGCAAGGTGGCCGCCCAGCACGAACTGGGCGAGCGGGAGCTGCCGTTCGCCATTCAGGACGGCGATCTGCGCGACCTCATCGGGCGCCCGCACCACGTGCCCGAGTCCGCCCAGGACCCGGCCGAGCGGCGCACCGCGGTACCCGGCGTCGCCACCGGCCTCGCCGTGACCGGAGCGGGCGGCGACGTCCTCTTCGTCGAGGCGTCGTTGGCCGATGCGGAGACCGGCGGTGCGGGGCTGACCCTCACCGGCCAGCTCGGCGACGTCATGAAGGAGTCCGCACAGATCGCACTCTCCTTCCTCCGCTCCCACGGAGCCGAACTGGAGCTGCCCGTAAGGGACTTGAAGGAACGGGGCATTCACATCCACTTCCCGGCGGGTGCGGTCCCCAAGGACGGTCCGAGCGCGGGCATCACCCTCACCACCGCCCTCGCTTCCCTCCTCTCCGGCCGACTGGTCCGCACGGACGTGGCCATGACCGGCGAGGTGTCCCTCACCGGACGCGTCCTGCCCATCGGCGGCCTGAAGCAGAAGCTCCTCGCCGCCCACCGGGCCGGTACCACCACCGTGATCATCCCCAAGCGGAACGAGCCCGATCTGGACGACGTCCCGGCCGAGATCCTCGAAAAGCTGGAGGTCCACCCGGTGACGGACGTCCGCCAGGTGCTGGAGATCGCCCTGGCCCCGGCGCGGGTGGCGGCCCAGGTCGCCGCGTAACACCGTCACCCGTTCGGACGAAGGTGCGGCATGTGCCCACAGCACATGCCGCACCTTCGTTAGTTTCCCGCCATGGTCTCAGCGCACCACGAATCCCTGCACAAGGTGTTCCAACGGGACACAGGCCTTCTGATCGACGCCCTCCAGGAACTACTGGGCGTCCCCTTCCCCGCATACGAGAAGATCGCGCCGGTCAGCGTGGACCTGACCGAGATCGAGGCGATCGAACGCCGGGCGGACACGATCCTGCGGATCGATACGAAAAGGGCGAGCTACTTCGTCATTCTGGAGTCGCAGGGCCGTCCGGCCCAGCGAAAGCGGCGCAGCTGGGCCTACTACCTGGCGTACTTGTTGGACAAGTACAGCGACTGCAACTGCCAGCCGATTCTGCTGGTCCTCTGCCACGACCGGGCCACGGCCCGCTGGGCGGCGAAGCCAATCGAGTTCGGACTACCGGGACTGCCGTCCCTGCTGGTGAGGCCGCTGGTGCTGGGCCCCGACAACGTTCCGGTGATCATTGAGCCGCAACAGGTGCGGAGCAATGTCCCACTCGCCGTGTTCTCGGCGATCACGCATGGTAACGACCCGGATGTCGCTGTCATACTGAGATCGCTGGCTGACGCCCTGGACGAGCTGGACCCGAACGAAGCGGTGATCTACGCCGAGTACGTCGAGGCGGGCTTGGCGGACGCCTCGGCCCAGCAGACTTGGAGGAAACTGATGGACACCCTGAATATCTTCTTCCGCTCCGAGGCCGCTCGTCGGACCCGCGAGGAAGGTCGCGAGGAAGGGCAGGCTCTGGAGCGTGCGCGGACGGTGTGCACGATTCTGGAGCGCCGCGGCCTGGAGCTTTCGCTGGAAGCGCGTGAGCGTATTGCCGCCTGCTCCGACCTTGCCCTGCTCGACCGCTGGCTGGACCGGGCCTGGACCGCCGCTCGCGCCGACGAGATCTTTGTCGAGCCGGTCGGGGAGTAGGTCCGCCCTGGACAGGTGGGGGCCCGCGCGACGCGTCGCGCGG